>JAGNQL010000185.1 GCA_017989135.1 Burkholderiales bacterium | reverse complement strand
CTGTGACACTGGGTGCAGCGCTCTTCGCGTCGACTCTCGCGCTACTGCCTGCGAGCGGCGCTTTGGCGCGAGCCGTCTCCTGCCCCGTTGGTGGAGTGATCACGGTAAACGAGTTACCGCGCCAAGGCAAAGAAACACTGGCGCTAATCGCTGCCGGTGGCCCGTTCGCGAGCCATCGTGACGGCATCAGTTTCAGCAATCGCGAGCGTATCTTGCCGAAGGCGCAACGCGGTTACTACCGCGAATACACCGTGCGCACGCCCGGCGTGAAGCACCGCGGCGCACGACGCATCGTCTGTGGTGGGGATCAACGCGCGCTTGAAGCCTGCTACTACACCGACGATCATTATCAATCTTTCAAGTGCATTGCACGCTGAGAACACGCTGGCCGAGTCCAAAGGAAAATCTATGACCAACGCCATCGTTGATGCGCGCGCTGAACGCGTGCTGACCGTGGACCTCAAGGGCGTGCGCTCGAAGAAGGCGCTACTCGAGGCGCTCGCGACCGGCTTGAAATTGCCTAAGCATTTCGGTCACAACTGGGATGCGCTCGACGACTGCATCAACGACGACCCGTGGCGAAAGGCAACGAGCACCACGGTCGTTCTTTTGAACGTCGCAAACGCCGAAGCGCGACTGGGTGAACACTGGACAACGCTTCTCGAAATTCTTGAAGAATCGGCTGCGGGGTGGACCGAGTTGGGGCGCACATTGCGTGTTGTGCTGGCCTGACTTTCGATCATTTTTCATGGCGAAGATTCCACGACGGTTTGCGGTGAGCCTGTTTAACGATGAACGTTGTCGCATATCGATGGTCAATCGTGGACTGATCTCGCTCGCGTGAAAACCTTCGGCCTATTCCTCTTCTTTCTCGCGGCCGCATTCGCGGTGGCAGGTATCGCAGCGGCAATCAAAGGAGCTGGCGGTCGAATCTGCTTCCTGTTCGCGTTCCTCAGCATCTTCACCTACAAATGGGGCCGCAATTGCTATCACGACCTGCGCCATGACCAGCGCGATGATTCGCTACCTTGGTGGAACCGCTACTTTTGACCCTCAAAATCCCCCGCTCCGTTCTCGTCATTCCGTTTACCGATGACGGCCAGACGCTCCTCATTGAACGCACGGATTTCGCGGGCTTCTGGCAATCGGTCACCGGCTCGCAAGAAATCGGGGAATCCTTCGCCGAGACCGCCGCGCGCGAGGTCGAAGAAGAAACCGGCTTTGTTGCCGCTGATTTCGGCGGAGTGATCGACCTTCGTTACGAGAATGTTTACAGCATCTACCCGCGCTGGCGGCACCGCTACCCGGAAGGCATCTGCCACAATCAAGAACGCTGCTTCGCGCTTCGGCTGCCCTCGACGCTGCAGCCGACACTCGCACCGCGCGAACACGTGGCCTATGAATGGATGCCGATCAAAGTCGCTGTGGAGCGCGTGATGTCTTGGAGTAATGCGGCAGCGCTGCGTGCTTTGAGCTTGAAGAGTTTCGGCAACGGCTGATCACTGGGTAAGCGATTGCGCTACCCGTTCCAACGTGCTCACCGACCCACACATCTGCGCCACGTATTGCAAAGCCATGCGGTGCTCAGGTTCGCTGTAATCACCGAGGGCGTCGGCGACCATCGTCATCTGAAAATTGCGCATATAGCCGTCGATGCAGCTGACCATGACGCCGTGATGCGCGAACACGCCGCACACGACGACTTGATCTCGATTCATTTTGCGCAGCGTTGGCTCTAGCTCCGTTTGAAAAAACGCGCTGTGACGCGGCTTGTGTATAACGTATTCGTCGTCGCGTGGCGCGAGAGCGCTGAGAATTTCGCAGTCCTCTTCACGCACATGCGCGGCGTTTAAACCGTCGCCCCACACCGTCAAACCAAGCCCGCGTTCGAAACGCGATTTCGCGCGCTCACCACGACAGAAAAATACTGGCAACCTCGCCGCACGAAACGCCGAGACCAACGATGAAACGTTCGCCACCAACAGCGCCCGATCCACAAACAAATCCACCCAATAATTCTGCATGTCGTGCACCAAAAGCACCATGCGTTCGCGCTTCAAATCCCAGACAATTTTGTTGTACGCGACACTCTCCTCGCCAGGCAGCGCGTACGGTGCGATCGGGTTTCGCGCGAGAGTGCGTTGAGAATTTAAGACAGTCGGAGCGGTCATTTTCGAATCGGAACGAGCATTGGTTGCGCAAACGTTAGCGGTTTTTCCTTGCGCTGTGGCGGCGTTGCCGGCGAAGTCGGCTGCGGCGCCGCAACGAACGGCAATCCGCATGCTAAAAATGCAGCCGCAGTCAGTTCTCACGGCAGAAGCGCGTTCGGTGCGCGCCCATGTTGGCAGTTTCATCTTTTCGCAACGAACGACAGCTATGTATGGCTTTCAGGTCATTTTTGTAACAAGTCGACTATTAATAAAAAATAGCCCAAAGCACCACCCAGCAGTCGCTCCATGCAAAAAGCCGTTATCTCTTTTCCCAGTGCCGTTTTGTTTGATTTCGACGGCACGCTCGTCGACAGCGCGCCCGACCTTGCTGGCGCGGTTAACGACTTGCGCGTGGAGCGCGGCCTGCCGCTGTTGCCGTTCGAAACCTTGCGTCCGTATGCCACGTACGGGGCGCGCAGCTTGCTCAAAGCGGGACTGGGCCTCACGGCCGAACACGCCGAATACGCGGCGACGCGCCTGCGCTTTCTCGAGATTTACGATGAACGCAAACTGCGCCACTCAAACCTTTACGACGGCGTGTTGGAACTGCTGATCGCGCTGGAACGGCAACGCATTACTTGGGGCATCGTGACCAATAAGAACACGCGGCTAGCCGAACCGATGATTCACGAATTACTGCGCGACCGCGCATTCGCGCCTGCCGCGGTGGTCTGCGGCGACACGACGCCCACACCGAAGCCCCACCCAGCTCCGCTGCTGCTGGCGGCGAGCCACGCGAAGATTGATGTGGCAACCTGCTGGTACGTAGGCGACGGCGAGAGCGACGTTAAAGCGGGACTCGCAGCAGGGATGACCTCGGTGCTCGCCACCTACGGTTATGTGCCGGATCTTGCGCACGCCCGCACGTGGGGCGCGCATCACGAAATCGATCAGCCTTTGGATTTACTCGCGCTGCTCAGTTCGGCTGCCTGACCACAGCCCACCGGCGCGTACACCCAACGGCGGGGCGCGCCTTTACGCTCGCCCTCGACCACGACGGACGCGCCCTGCCCCACGCGCGCCAACACGTCGGTCACGATGGCGTCTGACGAACGCAACGCCGCGCCGTCCACACGCGTCCACACGTCCCCGTCCTCAATCGCAAACATCGCCGTCGTTCCACCCGTGCCCTTGGCGCGAATGCCGCCGCCCGGGCCGGGCAACACATCAAACATGCGTGCAAACGTGGCCTTCTCCGCGCCCAAGGCTTTCACCACGCTCGGTTCAATAAAAATCGCCGAAGCGCGTTCGGTCGCGCTCAGCCGACAGGCAATGGCGCCGGCAACAGCCTTGGCGGGCGCCACCGCGCGCGGCGGTAACACCGACAGTCGCACCTCGCCCGACGCGCCGGTCATCGTCACTCCATCGCGCTCAATACGACGAACCTTTTCGCCGGTGGGCAGCGCGTCGCCCACTTGCAGTGACAGCGTTCTGGCCGCCGCACCGACGCCATTCACAAAATAAGCGCGCTCACCAGCAACGCCTACGAGCTTCGAGTTGCCCACCGCGACGTTCGCGCCGACAGGTGCTACGCCAACATTGGGTGGTGACAAGACAAACGGCGACCACGGTGTCAGTAGGGACGTTTTGCTATCGGCCCACCCCCCCAGCATCAACGCCAGCGCCCAGCCAAAAAGTACCGCAGCAAGGCCCGCGAGCACGGGGGTAGCGACAGCCTCCCACCTATAATTGCCGGTTGCCAAATGCTTCACTTTGCGTTGTTTCCCTTGAGTTTTTTAAGGTGCATCCGACGATTTTGCCTTGAATCCTTATCTCGACCAGCTCAACGAATTCACGTTCACGCGCCTAGCACGCCTGCTCTCCACCGTGCAGCCGCCGCAGAACCTGAAACCCATCAATCTCTCGATTGGTGAGCCGAAGCATCCAACCCCGCAGTTTATTCGCGATACGTTCGCGCAAAACACCTCCGGCCTCGCTCAGTATCCACCCACCAAAGGCTCGCCCGAACTGCGAAGCACCATTGCCGATTGGGTGAAGACGCGCTACCACCTGCCCGCGCTCAATCCGGAAACGCAGCTGCTGCCGGTCGTCGGCACCAAAGAAGCCATTTATTCGTTCACGCAAACCGTGATCAATCCGCGCGCGGCGAACCCCACCGTTCTCGTGCCCAATCCGTTTTACATGGTCTACGAAGGCGCGGCGATGCTCTGCGGCGCCCATCCGTACTACGTGAACCTGGACGCCTCCACCGGAGAATACGCATGGGATGCGATTCCGGAATCAGTGTGGCGCGACGTACAGCTCGTGCTCGTTTGCTCGCCCGACAATCCTACGGGATTCATCACTTCGCGCGAGCGCTGGCAGTGGCTGTTCGAACAAAGCGATCGCTACGGTTTCGTGATTCTTGCCGACGAGTGCTACAGCGAAATTTACTTCGAAGAAGGCAAGGCGCCCGTCGGCGCGCTGCAAGTCGCCGCCGACATGGGCCGCACCGATTTCAAGCGCTTGGTAGCAATGGGCAGTTTGTCGAAGCGCTCAAACGCGCCGGGGCTACGTTCAGGCTTCGCTGCGGGCGACGCCGAGATCATCGCCAAGTTTCTGCACCTTCGTTCGTTCAACGGCTCTGCGATGGCGGGGCCTGTCGCGGCTGCCAGCATTGCCGCGTGGAAGGACGAAGCGCACGTTGTCGCCAATCGCGCCGAATACGCCAAAAAATTCCGTGAACTCACACCGCTGTTAGCCAAGCACATGGCCGTCACAATGCCCGAAGCCGCGTTCTACTGGTGGGTGCCCATTCCGGAGCGCTTCAACGGCGACGACGCGGCATTCACCCAAGCGCTTTACCGCGCGACCGGCGTGACCGTAATTCCGGGTTCGTACTTGTCGCGCGTAGACGCACGCGGTGTCAATCCGGGCAGCGGCTACATCCGCATCGCACTCGTTTCGCAGTTTGACGAATGCCATGAGGCAGTGAATCGCATTTGTAATTTTTTGAGCGCTTAGCGATAGACGGGCAAAAATCGCCCATCGAACTAGTTTCTAAACCGAGCGGGCACCACGCGCCCACACTACCCACTTCAAAAGAAGAACACCATGTCTGAAGCACTACAAACCATCATCGACGGCGCTTGGGAAGACCGCGCAAAACTCTCGCCAGCGAACGCTCCGAAGGACATTCGCGACGCGGTCGAATC
>JAGNQL010000184.1 GCA_017989135.1 Burkholderiales bacterium | reverse complement strand
CGCCACCCGCTTGCTCGACGATGAGGCTCATCGGATTAGCTTCGTACATCAGGCGCAAATGCCCCGCGCGGTGCGTTGCGCGCTTGTCGCTCGGGTACATAAACACGCCGCCGCGCGTCATGATGCGATGTACGTCGGCCACCATCGACGCTACCCAGCGCATATTGAAATTTTTGCCGCGCGGACCTTCTTCGCCTTGCAGCAATTCGTCGATGTAGCGTTTCACCGGCGCATCCCAATGCCGCATGTTGCTCATGTTGATCGCGAACTCTTTTGTCTCCGCGGGAATCATCATGTTCGACTGCGTGAGCACCCATGATCCCATCTCACGGTCCAGCGTGAAGCAGTGCACGCCGGTGCCCACGGTGAGCACCAGAAGCGTGGTCGGACCGTACACCGCGTAGCCCGCCGCGACTTGCTGCGTTCCGGGAAGCAGGAACGACTTCTCCGTGACTGGGCCGAGTTCATCGGACGATTTCAGTACCGAGAAAATGGTGCCAATCGACACGTTCACGTCAATGTTCGACGAACCATCAAGGGGGTCGAACAGCAACAGATATTCGCCCTTCGGATAGCGGTTCGGAATCTCGTGAAACGTCTCCATTTCTTCGGAGGCCATGCCCGCGAGATGGCCGCCCCACTCGTTGGCTTCCATCAAAATTTCGTTCGAAATGACGTCGAGCTTTTTCTGCACTTCGCCCTGTACGTTCTCGGTGTCGTTGCTGCCGAGCACACCTGCGAGGGCGCCTTTGCCCACGTTCACCGCGATGGCCTTGCACGCGCGCGCCACGACCTCGATCAGGAGCCGCAGCTCCGGCTTAATCGCGCGCGCCGAGCGCTGTTGTTCGACGAGAAACTGAGTGAGCGTAGTGCGGCGAGCGGCCATGATGCGATCTATGTACGAGTGACGAAAGATGTTGCGAATTGTAGTCCCGTTGTTTATGGCTTTTGCATGGCAGCGACCACCCGGTGGTCGTTATGACGTGTTGTGGTTGCAAGTCGACTTACAGAAAAATGAGGCGCTAACGACCACACAGCCGTCGTTCGCACCAAAAAGCCATATACGCCAGAAGTCGCTCACCGCGTCTCACGCTCCAACCGCGTCAAGAACTTCATAGCATGCATTCGCGTGGCTTCGATGCCTGGGTCAGTGCCACACATTTCTGGCGAGGCGCTCAGGCTGCTACACACAGCCGGACGCCGGGGATCGTCAAAAATCTTGCAGCGATTTTCGTCGTCGAGTTGTGCACAGCGGACGCCCGCCGCTTTGCCCATCGGCATCCCCGGGATCGGCGATGAAATTGAGGGCGCGATGCAACATGCGCCGCAACCTGTACGGCAGTTCATGCGGCGTCCCCATTCGTATCGGCCCTCGAATCTGTCGAGGCATACAGTTTGTTGCGAAGCTTTTCGGCACGCGCGGGATGCGATTGTCCGAGCCATGCCACACGACCGAGCAGCACGCGTAGTTCGTCCGCGTTCGCTGTTGCGTCAGGCTTGCAAAAGCGATGCACGCTTGCTTTCAGTGCGTCGAATTCATCGCGCGCAACATTCACGCGCGAGTTCACGACAAGCCCGGTGAACACTTGTCGCACGCTCCGCCGCATCACACGCGTCTTCTGCACATTCAATTCCCAACCTTCTTCACCAATGATTACGCGCGCCGTCGCGATGAACGCGCGCCACGATTTTGCCAGCGCCGCGTCGCCTGAAAACACAAGATCGTCGGCGTAGCGCGTGTACGTTGCGCCGAAACTTTTCGCCCACGCATCGAGCCGCAGATCGAGCGAACGCGCGCAGAGATTTGCGAGCGCGGGCGAGGTCGGTGCGCCTTGCGGCACGTGCGCCACGCTGTAGCGCGGAAGTAGCGCGTTTATGTCTGTCGTTGTCGCCAGCGTT
Source organism: Burkholderiales bacterium (assembly GCA_017989135.1). GTDB lineage: Bacteria > Pseudomonadota > Gammaproteobacteria > Burkholderiales > Casimicrobiaceae > Casimicrobium. Next base: position 3,476 of record JAGNQL010000184.1, on the reverse strand, counting down.
TTCAATCCATCGCGTAACGAGCGCCGCGTTTGCCACGCGACGCAAAGCGCCGTGAGCGCGTTGGCTGCGCGCACGTTGTATCCCAGCGAGCGAAAGAACAAAAACACGCGCGCGCCGCTGATCGACGGAAAGAAGTCTTTCAAGTCCAAGCGAATCACGATGTCGCGCCCGACATGCGCCGCCGCGTGTGTGTGCACAGAACGGCCACGTACAAAGCCGTGCGCTGCGTCGTGCACGGATACGCGGCCCAGCAAGCGATGCAATGTGCGTCGCTGCAGCACGCGCAACGCCTCCGAAGGAATCTCGATCAACCGAACGCCTCCGCTCGATTTACGTACGCAGCGCAAGCGATAACGCGAACGCGCGAGCGCGTCGTCCCATTCTTCACGCGACACATCTAGTAGGCGCGCAATGTCTGAAACGCCGTTAAGTGCCGGCAGCGTTGCTGCGAAGTTTGGCATCACTTCAGGCAGTGGCCGTGTCGCGACGAACGGCGCGTACAGCGGCACATCGTCGGCTTCGTCCCGCTCTAGCCAAGCAGCCAGCGCTTCCGGGTTCTCCGCGAGCAGCGCCATTATTTCCGCATCGGGTTCAGTCTCGTACTTCGGCGATTCGACTTCACCCGTCACCACCGCGTAGCCATCGACTAGCGGCACGAACGCATTCGACTTCAATATGAAATCGGCGAGTACCTCTGTCGGCCATTTCGTCCAATCGTTACCGGTCTGGCCGCGCTTTTGTAAGTCCCGCGCGACGTGGCGCACGATGCCGCTCGCGCCGGCGAAGTGCCGGCTGCTGCGTCGCGCTAGCGTCGCGGGCTTTAGACTGTAACCATGCGCCACCGCGTGTGAGAAAAGCGCCGCAAGCTGCGCGGCGAGCCATTCTGGCGAGGGCGGCGCGGCGTCAATCACCACGCGCTCCGGCGCGTAGAAGGGGAATGGCGGCGTCTACCACGGGTCGAAACACCGCCAAGAGTGCGCGGTGAGCGCACGGACGCCGGTGCAACAGAAGGTCTCGATTAGTAATCACGCGGGGCAACCCCGCGCGGCACAACGCATTCACCCGAGAGCGAATTTGCCGTGACAAAACTAGACGCGACGCCATTCGCAAGCAGCATAGCACCGCTCAGACACGCAGCGAAACTTAGCGGCATGCGACGCGAATTTCTTCGATCGCTGTAACGTAGCGCGCATCAATTTCCGAGTAGCGCGCGGCTGGGGATTGGTCTAGCGGGTGCCAGAAAAATTTGAAGATCAGCCCGTCCTCGTCGGGACCGCCGGTCGCGGCGTGTGACCAAGTTCTGGCAGCGTTTCGTCCGTATCGAAGCGAAATAACACCCAGCGTTGCCAAGTGACTTTGCCGCCGTGAACGCGGCGCTTCGGTGGCCGCTCAAATTCAAGTGTTGAAACGTATGTGGGTGCTGCCAAAAGCGACAACCCGGATTCTTCACGCAGTACGCGAACAGCCGCGTCAATCGGCTGCTCCCCGCGTTCAATGCCGCCTTTGGGAATTTGTACGCCCGCTGTTGGATGTTCGAACAGCAGCAAGTGCTCGCGCCGCACGACGCAGGCGCAAGCTTTCTCAATCCAAATCACGTATCAGGCAACGGAACTAGGGTGCGAGGCGCTCAATATGCCAACCACCAAACTGGCGCTGAAACGCGAGGCGATCATGCAAGCGTGAGCGGCGGCCCTGCCAGAACTCGACCATTTCCGGCACGATCACATAGCCGCCCCAGTGCGCGGGGCGTGGAGGGTTGTCGCCAAACTTTGCTTCGGCTTCCGCGAAATTCTTCTCAAGCGCTTCACGGCTCTCAATTTTTTCGCTCTGCGCCGACGCATGCGCACCGATACGCGAGAGCAGGGGGCGCGAAGCGAAATACTCGTCCGACACAGCCGCATCCACCTTCACCACATGGCCTTCGATGCGCACTTGGCGCTCAAGCTCAACCCAGTGAAAGGTCAGCGCCGCCCATTGCGCTTCGGCCAGTTCGCGGCCTTTGCGGCTGTCGTAATTGGTAAAAAACACAAAGCCGTTTTCGTCAAAACTTTTCAGCAACACGATGCGCGCCGACGGTCGCCCGTTGGCGCTGACCGTGGCCAGATTCATTGCCGTAGGCTCCGGCAACTCCGCCTTCAAGGCGTCGTCCATCCATTTGCCAAATTGCGTGAAGGGATCGGCCGCAAGGTCGCGCTTGCCCAGCGAGGCAAGCTTGTAGTCTTTGCGGAGGTCGGCGAGAGGATTATTTATGCTCATGCGCCGTATCATACGAGCTTCAATGCCGTGTTGCATTGACATGACACAACCCCATTCGAGAGCTGAGCCGTGACCGTCAAATTCCAGGGTACCGACACCTACATCACCACACCCGACCTGTTGCTTGCGGTCAACGCCGCCGTTACCCTCAAGCGCCCGCTCCTCATCAAAGGCGAGCCCGGCACCGGCAAAACGTTGCTTGCGGAAGAAGTCGCGAGCGCGCTCGGCTGGCCGCTGCTGCAATGGCACATCAAAAGCACGACCAAGGCGCAACAGGGTCTCTACGAATATGACGCCGTCAGCCGCTTGCGTGATTCGCAACTAGGCGAAGCGAAAGTCAAAGACATCGCCAACTACATCAAGCACGGCGTGCTCTGGGATGCCTTCGCGAGCGATGTGCCCACCGTCGTGCTGATCGACGAAATTGACAAAGCCGACATCGAATTTCCGAATGACCTTTTGCGAGAACTCGACCGCATGGCCTTCGACGTTTACGAAACGCATGAAACGATCACGGCCAAACATCGCCCGCTGTTCATCATCACCAGCAACAACGAAAAAGATTTGCCCGACGCCTTCTTGCGCCGCTGCTTTTTCCACTACATCAAATTCCCCAGCAAAGAGACGATGAAGCAAATCGTCGACGTGCACTATCCGGGCATCAAGCAAGAGCTGGTCAGCGCCGCACTAGAAGCGTTTTTTGACCTACGCGAAATGCCCGGCCTGAAGAAAAAGCCGTCGACGAGCGAACTGATCGACTGGATCAAATTGCTGCTCGCCGAAGATGTAGACCCGGCGGTGCTCCGCGAAAAAGACCAACGCAAAGTGCTTGCGCCGCTCTACGGTGCCGTCCTCAAGAATGAGCAAGATACGGAACTGTTCACGAAGCTCATGTTTATGGCGCGACGCGGGTAGTTCACGTTCGCTAAGCGCAGCCGCGCAAACGAGGCTGTGCGTCGTCTTTACTGGCCTCACAATGCACGCGTAATGTTGCAGCTGCGCGAGAGTTTGACCTACGCAGTCCCGTCTGACGCCCTGCCTCCCCGTCGCGAGGCGGATTTACTACTTGGCTGGCCGACTAAGCACGTCCTCGGCCAGTACCAGCTGGTTTACGCGCAGCTCCCATACTGTACGTTCGTCCTTGAGATCGCGAATCTTGCGGTCAATGCGCGCGCGGTTATTGTCGTACTGACGCTGCTTGTCCGCGTCAAACGTGGTGG
>JAGNQL010000183.1 GCA_017989135.1 Burkholderiales bacterium | reverse complement strand
AGTTTTGCATTTCCAGCGCAGACAAGCCGACTTGTTGTCCCGACTGTAGTAATGAATCGTACGCGTCACGAGGCTTGTTTACGGCGCCAGGTGTACTTAACTCTCGAATGGTAAACGCCGCGTCCTGGGCGTTGATGTACAGCGGGGCCGCGGGCTCCCACACTGCAGGCACACGTGAAAAGGACATTGGCGCAGAGTCGCTCATGAGATCGGCGACAGCCAAACCCGAACCGGCATGCGTGGGAGAAGTGAGCGTGAAACTACATATTTTGGAAAGTATCCCAACCAGTCGAACGGCGACGGGAAGGTGCCCAGGGGGCAACGACAATGGATTTAGCCACGCCATCAGCCATAACTGAATCGCTTGGTTGAGTAGGGGGCCGCGGGCGCCTCGGTCAGGATAACTGTCGGATACTAAATAACCGGTAAGTGCATAAACCGTGCGCCAAAACCCCATTGGCGGGCTGCCGTACCCCAGATTGCATCCCGCATAGATCTTGGCCAACACGCGCAAGGCAGTCTCAATAGAAAGCTTGGACTGTAATGTTGTTTTGTAGAGGGCTACTGGCTCAGCTTGTCCCAATCCACTCTTGTGCCAAATGGTTTTGGAGATGGTTAAGTACGCGTTCAGCGTATGTCTAGCTTCCGATGGGAGAGGGTGCGAGCAATTCCAGAAATGGCCTTCAAGTACTGCCCACTCATGGCTTGAAAGTACCGACACTGCCGCGTCGAAGGCGCCAGGTGAGAGGGAATTTGCTTTGCTATGTAGACCAGCAATGCATTCTGTTAGTTGCGATGCGTGTTTCATCCTCGGCGCTACTTTTTATTGGTCTTGTGTGTGAGAGATGATGTTACTTGCGTGTCGGCGCTATTTGTGGCGTTCTGTTGAACCAAGATGTTTCTGATGGACGCCACATTAAGTTCTAGAAGAAAAGCCAGCCTTGAATTGTATTTAACATAATATAAATTCCAGAACAAACTGCGATACCGCTCTCTCGAGCCTACCGCTCTCGCAGCGCCTCAACGGCAGACTCAATACGTGTAATCGGCTTCAGCAAAATTTGCTCGACTCGATCTCTTGCCTGCTTATTTACGGGCGGACCAATAACGCGCGAAAATCCAAGCTTGTCTGCTTCGGCAACGCGCAACTGGCTCCCAATGACGGGCCGCACTTCGCCGCCCAAGCCAAGTTCGCCAAATACCACTACGTCGTGCGGCACAGCCACGCCTGAAAGCGACGACCAGACCGCGCACGCGATCGCTAGATCTGCTGCTGGCTCACCCAGGCGCAAGCCGCCAACGACGTTGACGAAGACGTCATATCCACCCAACTGACAACCCAAGTGACGATTCATCACGGCGAGCAGCATGGCCAATCGTTGGCCGTCAAACCCGGTACACACGCGACGGGGGTTACCTCCGGTCCTATCCACGAGGGCCTGAACTTGCACAAGTAGCGGCCTCGATCCCTCAATCGCTGCGAAAACGATGTTCCCAGGGGACGCTTGCTCGCCACGAGCCAAAAACAGTGCCGACGGATTACCGACACCCTTCAGTCCATCTTCCAGCATGGCAAAGACGCCGATTTCGTTGGCGGCGCCGTAACGGTTCTTCAATGCGCGAATAATCCGAATGTTGGATCCTGGTTCGCCTTCGAAGTAAATGACCGTGTCAACGAGATGCTCAAGCACGCGCGGACCGGCAATTGCGCCTTCCTTGGTGACATGACCCACGAGCAACACCGCTGTGCCCGACCGCTTCGCATAACGCGTGAGTTCCGCCGCACACTCTCGTACTTGCACTACCGAACCCGGCGCCGAAGAAAACGCCTCACTGTACATCGTTTGAATTGAATCGATGACCACCACGTCGGGTTGCGTCGCGGCGACATGACCAAGAATTGCATCGAGCGAAGTTTCAGCCAGCATCTTGATTGAAGTCAGATCCAAGCCTAACCGCGTGCCTCGTGCCGCAACTTGCGCCGCCGACTCCTCGCCTGACACATACAGTGCCGAACGCGACTGGGATAGTGCAGCAATAGACTGCAAGGTCAATGTCGATTTCCCAATCCCCGGATCGCCACCAATCAAGGTGACACCTCCCGGGACTAAGCCGCCACCAAGGGCACGATCAAACTCGGTTAAACCGGACGACCACCGTTGAATGTCCTCTTGCTTGACGTCTGACAGGGTAACCACTCGTGCGCTCATCGCGGGCGCGTGATCGCCTCCACCTCGTGTTGTCGACGATTGTCTGGATTCCTCCAACGTGTTCCATGCGTCGCAGCCGGAGCACTGTCCTTGCCACTTACTCGCAACAGTTCCGCATTCACGACATACGAAAGCAATTTTGGCCTTTGCTATTTTTTATTCCTTTTAATCAACGGCTTACAAAGACAACTTAAAGTAAAGTGCCATATTCGCCTTCGAATCAAAATGCACGGCCAAACGCTTCGTACCGCAGTCCGGCTAAACGAGCCTCCTCCGGCGAGAACACGCTGCGTCCATCAAACACGTTAGGCGAGCGCAAAGCTTTCGCGACAACGCTCGGCGCAATCGCGAAAAATTCACGCCACTCGGTAGCGATCAACAGCGCATCCGCGCCGTCCACCGCAACCAATGGCGACGAAACCGTAGAAAATTTTGTGTGCATCGCTAGCTCCGCGCTGCCCGTTCCAGCTGCCTGCGGATCATATGCGCGCACGGTGAATCCTGCGTGAAGAAGCTTCTCCGCCATCACGATGGCCGGCGCCTCGCGAACGTCATCCGTGTCTGGCTTAAATGCCAGCCCCCACAGCGCGACGACGCAATCCGCTGGTTTTCTTCCGTCTCGTTCAAAGATGTCGATCAGTCGTTCCGCCAACAAACCTCGCTGCACGACATTGACTGCCGCCGCCGCATCGGCGATACGCATCACAGTGCCCACGGCCTGCCCCTGCTTCACCAATGATGTCACGTCCTTGGGAAAACAAGACCCACCGTAGCCGCAACCGGAATTCAGAAATTTTTGCCCGATGCGCGGGTCCAACGCCATCGCATCGCGCACGGAGTCGATTCGTGCACCCGTTGCATCGGCTAAGTTTGCCAATTCGTTCATAAACGAAATGCGCACCGCCAGCATCGCGTTGGCCGCATATTTCGCCAGCTCGGCAGATTCAACGGACATGACGAGCGTACGCTCTTCACCTAACCTCAGCGGTGCGTACACCTCCCGCAGTTGCGCCTCGGACTTCACGTCTGACACGCCAAATACCGTGCGTTGTGGCTCCATGAAGTCTGGTAGCGCGCGCCCCTCCGCCAAAAATTCAGGATTCGACGCGACGCGGAACGTTGCTGCGCGCCCTACTTTCATAGCGGTCTCGCGCAGACGTGCCGCAAGTTTTTTGCCTGTACCTACCGGCACCGTCGACTTCGTGACAATCAAGCTGTCCGCTGGAGCATGCTGTGCGATCGTGTCGGCCGCCGTCAATAAGTACGAAAGGTCCGATGAGCCGTCTGACATCGGAGGCGTACCCACGGCGAGAAATTGCACATCACCGTGCGATGCGGCCACCGCGGGATCGCTGGTAAAGCGCAGTCTACCGTCGGCAATTCCTTTCGCCAGCAACTCGTCTATACCCGGTTCGTAAAACGGCGTCTTGCCCTGCGCGAGCGCGGCTAAACGGTTTGCACTTAGTTCCGCACACACCACGTCGTGCCCTAAATGCGCCAGCCCGCTAGCTTGCACTAGGCCAACGTAGCCTGCGCCGTAAACAGAAATTTTCATTGGCCGCGCGTCGTGTAGTTAATTGTTTTGACCAAGTGGTGTAGCGCAAAAGCTTTCCCACTCGTTGCAACCTGGGCACTTCCAGTAGTAGCGAGGCGCTCTGAAACCACAATGAGTGCAGTGGAAGCCCGGAATTTTGTCGGTCGCGCGATGCAGTAACTGAGCGATGCCCAGCATCGTCTCGGATGCCTCGCCATCATGCTCAGCACTTTCGAGCTCCAATAGTCTTGTCGCTTCTCGCGCGGATGGCTGCGCCGTTAGCTCGCGTTTAAGATGCGCAATGGCTTGCACGCGTCCTTCCACCTTCAAAGAAGCGTCCACCAGACGAGACAATCCGAGTGACGTGGGGGCGCTGCGTTGCGCAGCAGCAATCTGATCCACAGCAATTTGCGGCGTACCGAGCCTGCCGTAAAGCGCTTCCACGTCCTCCGCGATCAGCACCAAAAGCTCAGGATTTGTGCGCTGAAGTTCGACCAAAGCGGCCGTGGCCGCAGAGGTATCGTTCGACTTCATCGCAGCTCGAAAGGCTATGAGCCGAACGCGGCTGTTATTCCGATTGACCGCAAGTGCCGCCGACAAGTGTTGTTCAACCGCTATAGCGTCACCGAGTGCAAGTGCCATATCGGCCAACTCACAGTGATACTGCGCGATAAATTTCCCCTGCGGCTCTCCGCTCAAGCGTTGAACGCGCTCGCGCGCCGCGATCGCCTTTTGCCAAGCCTTTTCCTGCTCTAACACCGACGCTAGCTTCATCACCGCTTCGGCTTCATACGCGGTTCCAGTTAGCTGCTCGTACACAGTCTCAGCGCGATCGAACAACCCCGCCGCGTGAAAATCTTGTGCCAATTCAAACTGCGCTAGGTCGCGCTTTTCTTTGGGTAAGTCGTGTCTGTCCACCAACGACTGGTGAATGCCCGTGGCCTCCCCTATTCTTCCCTGGCGGCGAAACAGACTGCCGAGCGCCAGTTGAAGATCGAGGGCATGGGGATCGCGGCGTGACACATCGACGAAGCTCTCAACGGCTTTGTCGTGTTGCTCCCGCAGCAAAAAATTAAGTCCGCGAAAGTACGCGGAGGGCAACGCGCGCGCTTCGCGCAATACATAACGGATATCGACCCGAGCGGCAAACCAGCCAAGGGCAAAACATCCCAGCGGGATTAGCAGCCACCACGCTTCAAATTCCACGTTGATTTCCTATGAAACGCATGTCCACATGCGATGGAACAGTCCGTGGCGCGTTAGGCATTCTTCATCGCGATATCTTTAACGGTCGGGGTGCGCGCTTTTGCAGCAGCGGCCGCGGCTTCATCGATGGCGATTTGATCAACGCGTTCACGCAGCTCTTTGCCCGCTTTGAAGTGCGGCACATGTTTGGCTGGGACGACGACTTGATCGCCAGATTTTGGATTGCGCCCGAGGCGCGGCGGGCGGAACGACAGCGCAAAACTGCCGAATCCGCGCACTTCTACGCGGGAGCCCTCAGCGAGGGCATCCCCAATAGCGTCGAGTATGAGTCGAACCGCCAGTTCAGTGTCGCGCGCCATCAAATGAGGGAAACGCTCTGCAAGTCTGGCTACCAAGCTTGAACGCGTCATTGCTACCCTCTTCTAAAAAA
>JAGNQL010000182.1 GCA_017989135.1 Burkholderiales bacterium | reverse complement strand
TCACCACGCTTTTTTTTGATCTTGACGGAACCGTCTCGAATAACTTCGATGGCATCGCCCGCTGCCTGAACTACGCGCTCGAGCGTATGGACTATCCGCTGCTCTCGGACGCCGAGGTTTTGCCCTTCGTCGGGCCACCGTTTCGGGACTCGCTGCCGGCGGCGTTTCCCGGCATTGACGTTGAGCACGCGCTGAGGCTATATCGTGAGCGCTACGAACACACCGGTTGGCAAGAAAACGCGCTCTACCACGGCATTCAAGACGCCATCCACGCGCTGCATTTACAGGGGTTCACCATCGCGCTGTGCACCAGCAAACCGCGAATTTTTGCCGAACGCATCATTGAGCACTTCGAGCTCGGACGCTATTTCGACGGTGTGCACGGTCCCGAGATTGACGGCCGATTCGACCGAAAAACCGATTTGCTCGAACACCTGATGCAACATTACGCCGTCGCGCCACACAACGCTGTGATGATCGGTGATCGCGATAAAGACGTGGAGGCCGCGCTGCACGTTGGCGCGCATTCGCTCGGTGTTTTGTGGGGCTTCGGTTCGCACGACGAATTGCACGGCGCGGGCGCGAAGCGCATCATCGCCACACCGGCCGAGCTCGTCCACACCATTCATTCGCTGGCATAGCGGCGACCGCGCCATTCGTTCAACCGCAGGGAACCCCCAATGGAACTCATTCATACCGTTGCCGAATTGCGCAAATACCTGCGCGGCATGCCCAACAACGTGTTCGTGCCGACGATGGGCAATCTGCATGAAGGCCATCTGCGTTTGGTCGAAGAAGCGCGTCCGCGCGGCGCTTGCACGGTGGTAAGCATCTTCGTGAACCGCTTGCAGTTTGGGCCACGTGAGGACTTTGATCGCTATCCGCGCACGCTCATGGACGACTGCGCGAAGCTCGAAAGTATTGATTGCGACGTGGTGTTCGCGCCCGACGAGAAGGAGCTCTACCCTGAGCCGCAAACCTACACCGTGCAGCCGTCAAGCATCGAAGACATTCTTGAAGGCGCGGTGCGACCGGGGCATTTTCGTGGCGTCGCAACGGTGGTGTTGAAGCTCTTCAATATGGTGCAACCGCACGCCGCTGTGTTCGGAAAAAAGGACTATCAGCAATGCCGCGTGCTGGAAACGATGGCGCGACAGTTGGCGCTGCCCGTGGAAATTATTCTGGCCGACACCGTACGCGCAGCCGATGGCTTGGCGCTCTCGTCGCGCAATCAATATCTCTCGCCCGCCGAGCGCGCTGAGGCGGGGCGGCTGTATCGCGTGTTGCAAGAAGTGCGCGACGCGGTCCGCACAGGCACGCACGCCTACCCGATTCTTGAAGCCGAAGCGATGACGGAGCTCGAGCGCCACGGCTGGCGGCCCGACTACATCACCGTGCGCCGCCAAAGCGACCTGTTACCGCCGCAAGACAACGACCGCGATCTCGTGATTCTGGGCGCCGCGAAGCTGGGTACGCCGCGCTTGCTCGATAATCTTGAGGTACAGCTTTAGGGCTGTAACGACTGCCGGGCGGTCATTACAGCGGGATTTAGCTATTTGTTGACTGTGTCAATAAATTGACCCCAACGACCGCCCACCGGTCGTTGAAGCTAAAAAGCTATATGCAATAACTTCGGCTCGGCATTAATACCAGCGCGGCCATTCGCCCGTGCGGACGGCTAGATCGATCGCCACGCCAGCAAACACGGCGAGGCCTAACAAATTGTTTGCACGGAAGGCTTTGAAGCAGGCGTCGCGCGCGCGATGGCGGATGAGCCAGACGTGGTGCGCCGCGAGCCCGGCAGCGACCGCAAGCCCGGCGTAGTAAATGTCGCCAGACGCGTTGAGCACGCCGACCCACACCATGATTCCGAGAAACGCGGTGTAGCAGATCGCCACGGCGGCAACATCAAATTTTCCAAAGAACAGCGCGGAGGTTTTGATGCCGATACGAACATCGTCGTCACGATCCACCATCGCGTATTCGGTGTCGAAGGCGAGCACCCAAAAGAAATTCGCCGCCACCAGAATCGCCGCCAATTCCCAATCGTCGTTGCGCACCGCCGCGAACGCCATGGGGATGCCCATGCTGAAGGCGAAGCCCAATATCGCTTGTGGAATCGAAAACCAGCGCTTGGTGAACGGATAAATTGCAGCGATCGCTAGCGCGGGTAACGACCACAACTGCGCGTTGCGATGCAGCGGAATCAGCAAGCACGCGGCTAGGAGCGCGCACACCGCGCCGACCCATAGCGCCTCGCGTCCGCTAATCTCGCCCGAAGCCACGGGCCGCATCGCGGTGCGCTTGACCGCACCATCAAATTTGCGGTCCGCCCAATCGTTGATCGCGCAGCCCGCCGAACGCATGAGTATCGTGCCGACGACGAAAATGATGACGATACGAATGTCCGGCGAACCTAATGATGCGAACCACAAGCCCCACAGCGTCGGCCACATCAGGAGCATGAAGCCCACTGGCTTATCGAGGCGAATCAAGCGCTCGTAGGCGTTGAGTTTGGTGGTCAGGTCTTTAAGCGTCATAGTGGCAAAGTCAGAGCAGTGGCCGCTGCAGCGCTGCGGCGGGTTTAAGTTTTGCGAGCAAGGTCGCCGGCGTGGGGTAGGCGAGACGCAAGCGCAGCTCGCGTTTCATGCGCTGGTTTTCGATGCGGCGTGATTCGCTCATGAACGAATAGAGCATCGGCGACACTTCTCGAATTAGAAGCGCTCGCGGCATGCGCGGCGGACGTGGCAGCCCAACGGCGTCAGCCACCCGATCAAAATAGTCGCCCATTTTCTGCTCGCCGTCATCGACGACGTTTAGCACACGATTCGCGCCGCCCCGAAACACCGCGAGCCACACCGCGCGCGCCAAATCATCTCCGTGAATGTGATTGGTAAATACGTCGTCGTCAGCTGTCAACGCCGGCGTCCCCGCGCGCAAACGCTCGACGGGCAAGCGCTCAGCTGCGTAAATCCCAGGCGCACGCAGAATCGTAGAGCGTGCGCCGCGCGTGGCGCGTACGCGCGCTTCGGCGGCCACACGCCGCTTCGCGCGGGCGTTGGTTGGGCTCGCGCGCCGCGTCTCGTTAATGCGCTCACCGACGCAGTCGCCGTACACCCCCGTGGTGCTTACGTAAACACTGCGCAGCGGTGTTTTCCGACGGAGCGACGTTTTCTTGCTGCGCGCGGCACTGCCGTTAACCTGCTCGCCGCGCCCGTATTTCGAGCGCATGGATGCCGCCGCGAGCCAGCGCTTCATGCGCGGATCGTCTTTGCCGTCACCGGGTGGCGGCGCAAGATGGAGCACCGCGCTAGCGCTACGCGCCATTGCGCCAGCTCGCTTTAAGCTCGGTAAAAAATCGAGATCACCGTCGATCGGTAAAATTCCATTTTGGCGCAGCGCAACGGCCGTGTCGTGACTGCGGGCAACGCCCAACCAGCGCACACGATCGTCGAGACCGATGCGCGTGGTTAGACGTCGAGCGACATCGCCCGCACCCACGATCAACAGTCTCAACTTTCGCTTTTTCACACTTTTTCTCACACGCACGATGCGCTCAACGCTGCTCATCGTGCGCTAAATTTTCGGTTGTAATGTATGACCCAGATCACGCTCGAACCCGGCGCTCACGTCTTTAACTGCGACGCCGACGAGACTATTTTGACAGCAGCGCTGCGCGCGGGGCTGCTCATTCCGTATGGCTGCAAAAATGGCGCGTGCGGATCGTGCAAAGGCCGCGTGATTTCCGGCACTGTTGAGCACGGCCCGCACCAAGCCACGACGTTGACGGAGCAGGAGCGCGCCGAGGGCAAAGCGCTGTTCTGCGTGGCCAAACCGATGGGCGACGTCACAGTTGAGGCGCGCGACGTTCGCAAAGCGGGCGACGCCGTGATCAAAACCCTGCCATGCCGCATCGAGTCGATGGAGCGCATCGCCGACGACGTCATCATCCTTCGCGTGAAGCTTCCGGCCAATCAGGCAATGCAGTACAAGCCGGGTCAGTACCTCGAATTTTTGCTTAAGGACGGCAAGCGCCGCAGCTTCTCGATGGCCACGATGCCGACGCCCGCCGGTGAGGAAGCGATTCTGGAGTTGCACGTTCGTCACCTGCCCGGCGGCCTGTTCACGGATCGCGTGTTCGGCACGGCGGAGCCCGCGCTCAAGGTGCGCGACATTCTTCGCTTTGAAGGCGCGCATGGCTCGTTTTTCCTGCGCGAAAACAGCAACAAGCCGATCATCCTACTCGCCAGCGGCACCGGTTTCGCGCCGATCAAAGCCATCGTTGAGCACATGATCGCCACCGGCAATACGCGGAAAATTGCGCTGTATTGGGGCGGGCGCCGACCCAAAGACTTGTACCTGAACACACTCGTCGAGTCATGGACGCAGACGCTCGCAGGGCAGCTCACCTACTTGCCGGCGATTAGCGACGCGCTGCCGGAAGACGGCTGGGTCGGTCGCACTGGCTTCGTGCATCGCGCGGTCATGCAAGATTTCCCTGATCTGTCGGCGCATCAGGTCTACGCATGCGGCGCGCCTATCGTCGTTGACTCAGCGCGGGCTGAATTCACCGCGAAATGCGGATTGCCAGAAGACGAATTTTTCGCGGATAGCTTTGTTGTGGCTGCAACCGCAGCAGAATAGCTTTTATGCGCTAACGACTCACCGGTGGGCGTTGGCGCCAATATTTCGCGTATATCGACATTGCGTAAAAAGCGCCTGCAGCGACCGTGCGGCAGTCGTTTGAGCTAAAAAGCTGTATCCGCATGAATTGTTTGAGGCGAGTCTTCGGGAAGTTCAGAGGTGGACGCGTTCACGCGAATACCCGCGCCAATCGCAGACGAGCTCGCTGCGACAAATACGTTCGCCGACCACACGACACGCAATCGGCGAACTTCCTACTTCACCGCTAACCGCGCCACCGCTTCATTCGCCAACTTGTACCAAGCTTTGTGCATGTCTACCGTGTGGCGCGGCGCGAGCTTGCCTTGCTTGACGATCGTTTCATAAAGCTCGCGCGCCTCGCGCGTGCGACCTTGAGACTCCAAGAATTGCGCGTATCGGCAACTCGCGACAGGCCCAACCGCTGAACGCATCGCACGCCCAAACGCGTCGTCAGTGCCCGCGTCGCCAAGCTGCGAAAGCACAAATGCGTAACCCAAATCGTCGTCGGGTTTGCGCTCCTCGCCGATCAACGCGAACAAACGGTCGAAGCCCGCGCGCGCCGGAGCCCAGCGCTCGGCCATCATGTTCGCATTAGCGAGGCAGCGCACAAAATGCGTGTCCTTTTCGTACGAGCCGCTCGCGCATTGTTCGTAATGCTCAATCGCCTCCGGGTAGCGGCCGGCCTCGCTAAGCGCGAGAGCCAGTGCGGCGCGATTGGCGGCGGT
>JAGNQL010000181.1 GCA_017989135.1 Burkholderiales bacterium | reverse complement strand
TCATGCAGGGCATAGGCTCGGTCGTGATCTCCGGCATCACCTTCATGCGCATGGTCGAAACCTTCGGTCCTGTGCGAACTACGATGATCACCGCGCTGGTGCCAGCGCTTTCAGCGCTCGGCGCCGTCGTGTTTTTGGGTGAACCGCTGTATTGGAATTTGCTGGTCGGACTCGTGCTGGTCACCGTCGGCATTGTGTTTGGCGTGCGCTCGGTGTTGCCCACGTCACCGTTACCCAAATAGCCAACGCCACTTGGATCTGTTTGCGTCCCTGTACGTTTCAGCGGGAATTCCGATGAAAACAGGCGCCCCCAGCGTGGCGCCCTTCAAGGAGAGGCCCTTATCGAACGCCTGGTTTACTGCCCCGAGAATTGCGCTTCGCGCAGCAATTCTCTCGAACACATCGCGCGGACCGCAGTGAAAAAGTGTCTGCGCCACAATCAATGCTTCGCAAAGAACGGGCTCAACAGCAAAATCAAAATGCTTGGGCTTTCCAGAAGCAGTAAACGCAATAAAGGTCGTCGGCGCATGCACTTTCTCGATGTGTGAAACCATCACGACCCCAAATGCTTCTGGTATGCAGTCGATCAATCTCCGTGCAATCAGCGTCTCGCCAGCAAGATCGCGCACCGACTGCTCGACGCTTTCGTCGGTGGCGTTCTCCGCACCGATCAACCAAACAGCTTTCTCAATCAAATCGCGGGGTACGGGCTTCATCCTGTTCCATTTGCGGTTGCCGTGTGTACGCGTTGCTGGCGACTCCGCAGAGCCGGTGTTGTGGGCTGCGATGCGGCGCTCCATCAGTTCTATGTTGTATGCTACTGCGGTGGGTTATCGCAGAACCCATTGCCGTGTTGCGAATGCAAATCGGCCTGGCGGTGTCTCGTCCAATCTGCAACACTTTCTCCTGTTGAAAGGTTCATGATGGACACCGTTTCCTCTACTTCATTTTCTTCCGTCGCGCGAATCATTGGCACGCCCGACGCACCGCTTTTCGTCGACGTTCGCAAAGCCGAAGACTTCGCGACGAGCGACCACTTTATCCCCGGATCAATTCGTTGGGATTACCACGCCACCGATGTCTATCCTGAGTTACCCAAAGGCAAACACGTGGTGGCGTACTGCGTGAAGGGCGCGCACGTTGGTGTGACTGGCGCGGAAAAGTTGCGCGCGCGACAACGTGATGCCACCTTCCTAGAAGGTGGCTTACGCGAATGGATGGCGGCGGGCGCGATTACCGTGAAGAAGCGACCAGAATTAGGCGTGACGGGCGATTCGACAAGTCGCTGGGTCACGCGTGCTCGCCCGAAGATTGATCGCATTGCCTGCCCGTGGTTGGTGCGACGTTTCATTGATCCATGCGCGCAATTTTTCTACGTGCCCACCGAGGACGTATTCGCCTTCGCCAAGGCCAACAACGCTGTGGCCTACGACATTCCCGGCGCTCCGCTGGAGCATGACGGTCCGCTGTGTTCGTTCGATAATTTTTTGCGCGCGTTCGAGTTGAAGAGCGCTGCGCTAGATCGCCTCGCCACCATCGTGCGCGGTGCAGACACTAACGCGCTGAATCTCGCACCGCAAAGCGCAGGCTTGCTCGCCGTCTCGCTCGGTATGTCGAAAAATTTCGCCGACGATCACGCCATGCTCGACGCGATGATGCCCGTTTACGACGCGCTCTATCGCTGGGCGTTGGATGCCTCCGACGAAACCCACAACTGGACGCCAGCGGTATGAGCGAACCCACAGCACTCAAACCCGTTGCGCCGACATTTATGGAGGCGTTGGCGTTTTGGCTCAAACTCGGCTTCATGTCGTTTGGTGGCCCGGCGGGGCAAATTGCGATCATGCGGCAAGAGCTCGTCGAGCGTCGCCGCTGGATCAGCGAAAAGCGCTTCTTGCACGCGCTGAACTACTGCATGCTATTGCCCGGCCCCGAGGCGCAACAGCTGGCTACCTACATCGGCTGGCTCATGCATCGCACTTGGGGCGGTGTGATTGCGGGAGGTCTGTTTGTTCTGCCCGGCGCGCTCATCATGATGGCGCTTGCATGGGGTTACGTGACGTTCGGCAATACGACCGCGCTGCAAGCTGTGCTCTGGGGCATTAAGCCTGCGGTGGTCGCGCTGGTGTTGTTTGCCGTGTATCGCATCGCATCCAAATCGCTGTACCACGCCGTGTGGTGGGTGTTAGCCATGGCGTCGTTTATTGCGGTCAGTTTCTTGCATATTGGCTTTCCGTGGGTCGTTCTCGGCGCGGCCATCGTGGGTTGGATCACCGGCGAATTACGGCCGAAATGGATCAGCGGAGTGCATGGTGACGGCAAGGCCAAGGCGCATGCGCCCGCAGTGATTGACGACGATACGCCCACCCCTATGCATGCACACTTTTCGTTCGCTCGCTCACTGGGTTTGGTGGTTGCTTTTGTTGCGCTGGGCGTTTCGGTGTATGCGCTGATGCCGAACAAGGCGCTTGCTGACATGGCGGAATTTTTCACATCCGCAGCGCTCGTCACGTTCGGCGGCGCATACGCCGTGTTGCCTTACGTCACGCAAGCCGCTATTGAAAAATATCAGTGGCTCAGCACCGCACAAATGATGGACGGCCTCGCGTTGGGTGAGACCACACCAGGGCCGCTCATTTTGATTCTGACGTTCGTCGGCTATCTCGGCGGCGTGAAAAACGCAGTGGCGAGTTCGCCGCTGGCCAGTGGCGTGCTTGCTGCGAGCGTCGTGACGTTCTTCACGTTTCTGCCGAGCTTCATGATGATCTTCGCGGGCGCGCCGTTCATCGAGAGCACGCGCCGCTCGCTCAAGCTACAAGCGCCGCTCACGGGTATCACCGCAGCGGTCGTGGGCGTGATCGCTTCACTCGCTGTGTTCTTCGCGGAACACACGTTTTGGCCGAAAGGTTTTAGCGGCGCGGTTGACTATTTGTCGGCAGCGATTGCAGTAGTGGCGCTCGTAGCGTTCGTCAAGTTTAGGCGCGGGCCGATGGAGACCATCGCGGTGTGCGCCTTGTTGGGGTTGGCGGTCAAACTAATCGCGTAATCGCACGACGCTACGCGCTCGGCCAGTTCACCCATCCGAAGTGTCCGGCGGCAAAGATGGCGACCCCGAACGCGATGCGATACCAAGCGAATGCGCGCAGAGAATGGCTCGCCACAAACTGAATGAGCCAGCGAATCACTATGAGCGCAACGATGAACGATACGACGGTGCCCACAGCAAACGCCGGCGCGTCAGCGGCAGAAAGCAGCGCACGTTCCTTGTAAAGCGAATACAAACTCGCGGCGGCGAGTGTCGGCACGCCGAGGAAAAACGAAAATTCGGTGGCTGTTCGGCGTGATAGTCCGAGCAACATCGAACCAATCAACGTCGAGCCAGATCGCGACATGCCGGGAAACAAACCAAGGCATTGCACGAAGCCAATTTTCAAGGCATCGAGCGCAGTGATGTTGTCGACGTCACGCACACGAGCGCGTGATTCGCGTAACTCGCGGCGGTTGTCGCGTTCGGCCCACAAAATGATGATCGCGCCGACGATCGACGCAGCGGCCACGCCGTATGCGTTGAACAACACGGCCTTGATTGTCTTGTTGAGCAACAAACCGAGAGCCGCGACCGGCAGGAAAGCGATGAACAAATTCACAAAAAAGCGTTGTCCATCACCCGGCCGCAAGACGCTCTTAAATGCAGAAAAAAAGCGCTCACGATACGCCCACACGACCGCGAAAATCGCGCCGATCTGGATGGCGATTTCGAACACTTTGCCGCGTTCATCATGCGCACCAAGCAACGAGCTGGCGACGATCAAATGCCCTGTGCTCGAGATCGGCAAAAACTCCGTGAGGCCTTCGACGACTCCAAGGATGGTCGCGTCAATCAGATTCAATTCGTAACCTCGGCAAAAATAAAAAGGGCGACCGAAGTCGCCCTTACATTGTAGGAGCGGGCCAAGCCCGCTCGCACAAGGTCAGACTAGCCGAACAATCCGCCGCCCTTGTTGCCGCCCATCGCGCTCTTCAGCACGTTGCCAAGCACGCCTTGCAGCATGTCGTTCGAATGGTTCTGAGGGACTTGGCCGCCGGGCGTCATGCCGTCGAGCACGCCGGGAAGAACTTGCGCGAGCAAGCCGCCCAGCTGGTCTTGGCCGATACCAGCCTTACCCAACAAGTCACCGATGTTGCCGCCACCAGCACCACCGGGGGCTGCGCCACCGAGCACCGAGCCAAGCAAGCCGCCCAAGTCACCGCCGCCCATACCGCCTTGTCCGCCCATTTGGGCTTGTTGCTGGCCCGCGCCGCCCATCATGCCGCCGAGCACCTTCATCAGATCGCCGCCGTCAACCGGCAGGTTTTGCCCGGTGCTCTGCCACGAGTCGGCTTGTTGGCCGAGTCCGCCCTGCCTGAGCATGCCGAGCAGGCCGCCGACGCCGCCGGCTTGCTGAATCAGCCCGCCGATCACAGAAGTCAGCAGATCCTGCTGACCGCCGCCCATTTGGTTGTTGTTATTTCCGCCGCCGAGTACGGCACCCAAGACGCCATCTAGCAAACCCATGATGTATCCCTCTCGATAAAAGTGACTGAAAAACCGGATAGCTATTGCCTGCGCACAGTATCACAGCAACGCGCGCGGCGCTAGCGCGCGGATTCTGATTCGCGCGGACAGCCGAGGCGCCTCATGAGGGGCGCGATGTCAGGGCGCGATTGACATGCCGCACTGGCTCACGAGGTAATTCTGAATTGCGCTCCAGTTGGTGCGGGTGGCGTGGGCGGCGAAGGTGATGCCGTTTAACACCGAAGAGCCGGTCATACCGAGTGCGATACGGGTGTGAATCAACGAATCGGTCATGGCGAGCACTTGATTGTCCCCGTCAATATCCATCGAACAGTTGCGCGCATCGAACGGGCCACCTTCGTAGCGTGCGAGGCAGAAGTCAGTGCCGCTGCCGTTCCAGCAGTACCCCGCAGCGACAATCTTACCGTCGGGTTGCAGCGCGAGGGCGAGAGCGCGGTTTTCGCTCGTGGCGATGGCCGAGGTCACCGTGCCGCCTGACCCGAAGGTCGTATCGAGCGTACCCGAGGGCAGATAGCGCGCGAGGCAGAAGTTTTCGTGGCTGCCGTTGTCGCAGCCCCCCGCTGCAACGATCTTGCCGTCGGGTTGCACGGCGAGGGCGTAGGCGACGTCGTTGCTCGCGCCAATGGCGGTGATGACCGTGCCGGTGGCGTTGAAGCTCGTATCGAGCGCCCCCGACGTTAGAAAGCGCGCGAGGCAGAAGTCCAAGTGGTGACTGCCGTCGCGGCAGCCCCCCGCTGCGACGATCTTGCCGTCGGGCTGTATTGCGAGGGCGCTGGAATCGTCGTGGCTCGCGCCGATGGCGGAGAGGACCTTACCG
>JAGNQL010000180.1 GCA_017989135.1 Burkholderiales bacterium | reverse complement strand
TGATCGCCAACCACGCGCAAAGCACCTTCGGCGCAGACGACAACGAAGTCACGCTCATCGACGAACGCGGCGCGGACGGCGCAACGCGTTTGCCGAGAATGGGCAAACTGGCTTTGGCACGAGCGCTCGTTGCAGAGATTGCCGGGCGACTGGCGCAGACCGGGTAGGGCGGCACGCTTGCGGTGCCGCCGAACGCTGCGACACGTATCCTCGCATCGAATTGACTGCAGCGAAAACACGAGCGGCGTAGGACGGGCACTGCCCGCCCTACGCCCGCGCCTCAACCTGCGTTCTCGTCTGCACCTCTGGCGCAATGCAACCTGATGAGATAACATCTCCGCATCAGATGCACCCGCATCATCGCATCACCCGCAAGGAGACATCATGCGCACCACCCTCGACATCGACGACGACGTCCTCAGCGCCAGCAAAGAACTCGCCAAGGCCGCCGGTAAAACGGCCGGTCAGGTCATTTCCGAGCTGGTCCGAAAAGCGCTCACTCAGCCGTATCAAGCCGCGCAATTTTCGGCGCAGGAACCGGAGGCGTTTTACGGCATCCGACCGTTTCCGAGCCGAGGCGGCGTCGTGACCAATGAAATGATCGATCAAATTCGCGACGACCTAGGAATCTAAATGCGAGCGCTGTTCGATGTAAACATGCTGATCGCCTTGTTTGACTACGATCACCCGCACCACGCCCGTGCCAAATCGTGGTTGCAACAAAATTTTGAGTTTGGATGGGCCACCTGCCCGATCACACAAAACGGCATGATTCGCATCATGTCGCAACCCTCATACACCAACCCTTTGAGCACGCAAGCGATAACGTTGCGGCTGCGCGCCGCCACAGCCGACGCGGCGCACGTTTTTTTGAGCGACAGCATCTCGCTCACGGACCCAGAGCGCGTCGACGTTAACGTGATACTGACCTCAAACGCCACGACCGATATCTACTTGCTTGCGCTCGCGGTGGCTAACAACGCGCGCTTCGTCACCTTTGATCGCGGCGTGTCACTGCGCGCAGTTGTTGGCGCGACGCCTGCGCATTTGGTGACGCTGTAAAGTTGGCGGCGCGAAAAGTCGCCTAGCTCCCGAGGGTGGAACGCTTGCGGTTCCGCCTCGTGTTTTCGCCGAAGGTATTTTTTAATCGCAGCTGGCCGCGCAACCGCGTTCGGCGGAACCGCAAGCGCTCCGTCCTACCGGGCATGAGTTGATTATTCCCACGGTTTGAACGCCACGACCCCCACCACCTCGCCTGTACTTTTGTTGATCATAACTGACATATCTTCACCACGCGCCTTGAGGCCTTGATAAACTGTGTTTGTCTCATTTCGGTTGTGCGCGGCGAGCCAAGCTCTCAACTCCTCGCTTCGGCCTGGATTGAGGTTGATTAGGTTTGAAACAGGATGAGCCTTGGCAAGTAATTCTGCGCGCATCGAATCTAGCGCTACGTGATGCTGTGGAAAATATCCATAGTCAAACCCGCCAATAGCCGAAAATAAAATCCTTTCCTTTTCTTTCGGATCAGTGGCGTGGCGGGTGCCCACCCATTCGACACCAAACCACGGTAAAGTTTTACCGGCCACAGCCAATTCTGCTGCATCCACGTCACTCGCCGCAATCAGATCAAATCGGTGACCTAATGCAGCCACGTACACAGGACGACCGATAAACAGCGCGTGCGCACCATAGATGAGAGCAACCAATTGCAATGTAGCAACCACAAATAAATCGAATCGAAGGGATTTTTTTTCGACATTGAAAATGACTAATGTCAGGAACGGCCCCAATGTGACATCTACGCCAAGAAGTAAAAATAAAATCTCCATCCCACCCATTGCCCGGAAAAGCGGCGCGGGGTACAACAAAAACCAAAGTAACCCAAGCAATATCCCGCCAATGGCAGCGGAAGCGATGAGATGAAGTTGAAATGCTTGGAAGCGCGTCATGGCCGCAAAAAAGTGCATTATGTTTGAACTGAAAATGACAAACCCAGCCGAAGCGGGGTTTGTTGCGTGACAGATTGAGAGCCAAAAACTCTCAACAAAGTGAAGCTTGATTACTTCAGCTGATGCTTACCAAGAACGGTCGAAGCGGCAGCATAAGCCCACGACCATGAACCTACGTTCTGAGTTCCATTCAGAATCATCGTAGCGTTGGCAGGATTGCCATTACCAAGCGCTGGATACGTACAGGTGATTTGCCCCGTTGCACCGCCAGCAACAGTTGTCGCGAGCACAGCATTAATGTGTTTTCCGATGATCGCCGTATTTTGCGAAAGGTTCATCGCGAGCGCGCCAGCAGCATTTGCGTTGGTGTGAGCAGGTGCAGGGTCGCGGGCTACCGTCTCAACAATCGCGAGTTTTGCGGCGGAACCGAGGGTACCGCACTCCGCAACCTTTGCTCGTGTTGTGTAATCAGCGTATAGGGGGATGGCCAACGCAGCCAGAATACCGATAATCGCCACGACGATCATCAATTCGATCAGGGTGAAGCCCTTTTGGATAGAACGTTTCATTTTCAATTTCCTTCCCCGGATTGGGATTTGAGTTTTCAGCGACTTGCGCTGCATGGGTAACCTATAGCAGCGGTCGTGCCAGCAGGCGTTCCAGTCCGCCGAAAACTTTGTAAGTCATTGATATTTCAATGAAATATAATTTTTCTGAATAGTGTTGTCACGGCAAACCGTAGGCTGCGTCTTAAACGAGTGGTCGACAACACGCAATGGTGTGCCGATTTTTGTCACGTAGGTGACGCGGCACGGTATTTCGTTCTGGCTGTTTGGGTTTCCGGTTGAGCTACAATTTCCACTGTTTTCCTATTTTAATATTTCATTAATTTCATGAAAAACATCACTATTTCCGTAGCCGACGAGCTTGCGCACAACCTGCGCATCGCGTCCGCGCAGGCAAACAAGAGCCTTTCGCGCTTTCTTGCGGAAACGCTGGAGCAAACGCTTTTTGGAAAGCCCGCGGACGCAACGGTGGCGCGACGCATTGGAGTTGCCGCAGGCGAGTTTGTGGTGCCCGATTCGATTGATGAGGCAAACGCCGATGTTGCGGCCTTATTTACCGCATCGCCGCGCACTGCTTCGAATGCGAAACAGCCGTGAGGCTTTTACTCGACACGCACATCGCACTCTGGGCAATCACCGATTCACCCAAATTAGGCGTGCTGGCGCGTGAATTGATATTGTCGCCGGAAAACATGGTATTTGTGAGCGCCGTTTCGCTGTGGGAAATCGCCATTAAGCACGCGTTGAGCGCGCAAGGACGTGGCGACATGCCGGTGACGGCTTCGCGCGCGGCGGAACTGTTCGCGGCGGCGGGGTATGAGTCGTTGGCCGTCTCGTGGGCGCATTCCGTAGCGATTAGTGCGCTGCCGCAACAACCCGCTCACGCCGACCCATTCGACCGGATGCTGATCGCGCAGGCGAGGAGCGAGGCGATGACGTTGTTGACACGCGACACGGATGTGGCGGCCTATGGCGAACGTGTCATGCGGGTTTAGGCGAGGTCTTGCACGTGCGCGCGTAGCCAGTCGGCGAAGGCTTGTTCAGTGATTTCGCCCGAAGCGACACGCAGCATGGTCAGCACGCAATCGGCATCGGTCGCTTCAAGTTGAAAACCATTGAGCACAGCAAACAGCTCGGCGGCGACAAAGCCCGTGCGTTTGTTGCCGTCGATAAACGCATGATTTCGACTGATGCCGTAGCCGTAAGCTGCTGCGAGCGCGGCAATATCCGGCGTGCCGTAGAGCGCAAGGTTTTGCGGGCGAGCGAGCGCGGAGGCGAGCATGCCCGCGTCGCGGGTTCCGGCCAAGCCACCGTGTTCGGCGAGCTGCATTTCGTGTATAGCTTCAATGGCCGCCGGGTCAATCCAGACCCACTCTTTCGCAGGCACGGTCATTTGGCCAGCTCGGCGAGCACATCGCGGCGACGCTTCATGATCGCCCGCGCAGCCGTCATCTGCGCCTCAAACTCAGGATTGGTTGAGGTAATGCGCACGCCGTTGGGCACGGCGCTCATGAACAAGCTGTCACCCTTGTCAACATTCAATTGCGCCAGCACTTCTTTGGGCAACACAACACCAACGGAATTGCCGATTTGGATGAGTTTTAGGGTTTGCATGGGTGGCCTTGGGTGCATTGTTTAGCGACGGTTAAATTATAACGCCTGTAATTACTTACGAATCAGTGTCAGTGGGAACATAGATTGCCCGCGCACGTTTTTTACCGAGCCGTAGAGCGGGCACTGCCCGCCTTCAATCCCAACGCACAGCGCTAGACCAGCGTCGCTCTAGCGCCTTCGGCGGGTTTTATGAGGCGGGCAGTGCCTGCCCTACGCGCTTTCGCAACGGTCTAAACACGTCCAAGTCGTCGTAGCACTCGACCGCTTCGTTTGCGGCAAACCATCCCGGCACGCCGAGAATCGGCAGCGGTAGGCGGTGTTCGTTGGCGGCGAGCAGCTCGCCGCTGGCGATGCGCTCAGCCATCCATACGTCAATTTCCGGCAGTGGCGTGCTTGGCGCTAGCGGCAACCACAGCGCTTTCACCGTGAGGCCCTGGTGCGGCTTCGCGCCGAGTTGCTCCAGCGTGCCGTGCCCGAACAAAATCACGCGTGCATCTTGCGTGAATTCGGCGCGGTGGTCGATGAATAGCGCTTTCCATTCGTGCGCTTGGTGCAACGCTTTCAGGTCATCGCGCTGGCTCACGATGATTGCGCCCGCTTCGTCGAAGAGCGTCAGCACATCGCGCCTGCGCGGGCGACCGTTGGCGGTGTTGGCAGCACCCAGCGCTACGTGGATTTCGCTGATGGCGCGCTTGGTCTGCGGGAAGGTGTGCCACACGATGGCGTTCATGGTGTCGTGCAGATTGTCAGGGCGCACAATGAGCTCGTTGCGCTCAACCAGCGTGCGCTCGAAGTCGAGCGCGCCGAGCGCGCGGGCGGGGGGCGGGATCAGGTGTGGAACTGACTTGGATTGCGGGGCCGTCAAACCCTTCGCCAGCGGCTCAGGGCAAACGGTTCGTAGAAACTCCGTTCGCCCTGAGCGCAGCGAAGGGTTTGACATGATCTTGCAAGTTTCGCGATACGGCGCAAACACTGCGTGACTCGCGAGTGCATCCGGAATCGCGGCGAGCACTACGTCAACACACGCTGCGTCAGCGATGCTTGCCACCCATACTGAAAAACACGAGCGCAACGATGATGACGGCGAGTACGGCGAGTGTGATCTTGACCCAGCTCTTTGGATATTCGCCTTCGATCTTGCCGGTCACAGCGTTGATGATGACTTGAAAATCTTTGGCGCTGTAGGTGTAGGTCAAAAGCCACACGGGCGCGAGGATGTGCTTAAAGGTCTGTCGTGAAAAATCGGCGTTGACTTGCAGATTGCGCTGCGTGTCGCCGGGCACTTGTTGCGAGCAGAGTTGGCGTGTCTCGCCGCCCATGCGTTCGCGCGAGAGTTTGGCGGCGGCTATCA
>JAGNQL010000179.1 GCA_017989135.1 Burkholderiales bacterium | reverse complement strand
GGCATGTCGACGATTTCACGGCGTCGCTTGCGCACTTTCAGTCCGTAGGCGCAACCCTCTACCGAGGCCCTGGCGAGATTGAAGATGGACAGCGTATGTGCCATGTGCGCGATCCGTGGGGCAATTGCATCGGACTACGCGGGAAGTAGTCCGCGCTACTCTGGCCGTCCCATTCGCTTCTCGCCGAACTTAAACCACGCGCGCTTGATGCGATCACCCTGCACTTCGTACATCGCGATGAGTTCGACTGTGCCGATGCCTTCGGGAAAATTCCGCGTCACAATTTCGTGATCGATGACGAGGTTCCCCATCGCTGTGCGACCCAGCAGGCGCGCATACAAATCTGGCTCTTGCAAGCGAACGCTCTGTCGCGCACGCACAGGGGCCGCGCCGACCGCGAGCGACGTATTCGGAAAGTCAAACTGCTCAATATCGTCGGCGTAGGTCGCCATCAGCGCGTCAATGTCACGCGCGTTGTACGCGTCCAATTGACGTTGCACGACGGTTACTGGATCGGGCTGTTGTGGCATCTGCTTCGCCTAAAAAAACTAAATGTGAATGGCTTCGAGCGCTGCGCGGATGGGCTGCGGAATCGGCACACTTTTGTTCGCGGCACGATCCACAAACACATGCACGAAAAAGCCCGTCGCGCGCGGCTCGGCGTCGGGCGCATCGTCCGCGCCGAACAGTCCAACCTCGTAGCGCACAGAACTATTGCCAAGCGTCGTCACGCACAAGCCAGCATGCACCGGCTCAGGAAACGCGAAACTTTTCTTGTACGTACATCCTGAATCCACAGCAAAGCCAACCACTGGTGCATTGTGAATATCAAGGCCGCCCGCACGAATCAAGTATTCGTTGATCACCGTGTCGAACCAGCTGTAATAGACGACGTTGTTGACGTGTCCGTAGACGTCGTTGTCCATCCACCGTGTGGGGATCGTCAGAAAGTGTTTGTATTTTTCGCGCACCATGGTCTCGTGCCGTCACGCCAACCGCTCATCCAACAACTCGATCCAATGTTTCACCACAAGCTCGGTGCCACTTTGCAAATGCGTCATGCAGCCGATATTGGCCGTCGCAATTTGCGTGGGGGCGCCTGCGGTGAGGCTTTTGAGTTTGCGGCCCTTAAGTTCGTTACTCAAGTCGGCTTGCAAGATTGAATAAGTGCCTGCGGAACCGCAGCAGAGATGGCTATCAGCCACCGGGGCGAGGGCAAAACCCATGTCTTTGAGCAGTGATTCCACGCCGCCTTTGAGTTTCATTCCGTGCTGCAAAGTGCACGGTGGGTGATACGCAATTTTTTCTGTAGCGGGTTTCACTTTCGCCTTGAGCTTCGGCCATTCGGCGGCGATCACTTCCGATACATCTCGCGCCAACGCCGCAATCTTCGCCGCACGCTTGGCGTACACCGCGTCATGCTTCATGAAATGACCGTAATCTTTCACCATCACCGAGCAGCCCGATGCGGTCACCACAATCGCCTCCGCGCCACGCTCAACAAGCGGCCACCATGCATCAATGTTCGCGCGGACTTTTTGCACCGCCTCGTCATGCGCATTGAGATGATGCGAAAGCGCACCGCAGCAACCGCCAGCCGACACACGTTGCAAGGTCACGCCGGCCGCCGCCAATACGCGCGCCGCGGCCGCATCAATGGATGGCGCAAGTGCGTCCTGCACGCAGTTATCTAGGAGCAACATTGTGCGCGAGTGCGCGGCCGTTGGCCATGCGCCGGGCGCACGGCGCGGCTGAACTTTTGCTTTAAGTGACGCTGGCAAAAACGGCCGCGCAGCACGCCCCATAGCGAGCGCCGCAGCGAACGTCTTTTTGCTCAACATGCCTTTGCGCAGCATGTCGCGTTGAAATTTTTCTTTGCTCGTTCGACCCACTTTGCGCTCAACGACCGAGCGGCCGATGTCAACCAACCGTCCATACTCCACACCGCTCGGGCACGTGCTTTCGCAATTTCGACACGTTAGGCAACGATCCAAATGCTGCTGCGTTTTGATCGTGGGTTCTGCGCCTTCGAGCACTTGCTTGATCAGATAAATGCGCCCACGCGGGCCATCCAATTCATCACCCAAGACTTGATACGTGGGGCACGTCGCCGTACAAAAACCGCAGTGCACGCACGAACGCAAAATGGCATCCGCCTCGATGCCTTCGGGCGTGTCTTTAATGAAATCGGCGAGATTGGTTTGCATGGTTAGATCGTGCGTTGTTTGTAGGGTGCAATCTCATTGCACCTAGTGCATTGAAGTGCGAAGCGTGCTCAGCGTGGCGAAACGGTTGGTACCAAGTTGGGTGCAATGAGATTGCAACCTACATTCTGGGAAATACGTTATATGGATCAAACGACGCTTTAATCTTTTGGCTCACATCGAGCAGCGCGGCCTGTGGCGCACAGGTGCGCTCCGCCTCAGTGGCGTCGCCGCGAAACACACTGGCGTGGCCGCCTTCTGCCCGCGCCCATTCGCGAATGGCGGGCAACGCGATTGCCTGCGTACGCACCCAACGCTGCGCACCGCCCCAATCAATGGCTTGCGCGTCTTGGTTGTTCGCAAGGTCGCCCCAGGGCGCAGTAGTTTTGCACGCCACTCGAATCAGCGGCACGTCGCCACCGAAGAAAGAATGTGTTTGCTCGCGCCAACTGCGCCACCATGCAACGTCATCCGCAAGTACTTCACCACCGAGCTTTGCAGCGGAGGATGCGACCGCCGGTGCTGCGCCCGCGAGGCGCACGTAGAGCTTACCTTGCAGCCACACGGTCGCGGTGATTGGGTTCGCCTCGGCGTACCAACGATTGATCGCAACGATGGCCGCGTCCGCGGCCATTTCGAAGACTCGCGTTTGTTGCGCCTTTGCCAGCGGCAAACATTTGAACGCGACCTCGGTGATCACGCCGAGCGTCCCCATCGAACCCGCGATCAAGCGCGAGACATCAAAGCCCGCCACATTCTTCATCACCTTGCCACCGAAGGAAAGATGATCGCCTTTGCCGTCGAGTACTTTGCAACCCAATATGAAGTCGCGCGTAGGCCCGGCGTAGGGGCGGCGCGGCCCGGAAAGCCCGGTCGCGACCGTCCCGCCAATAGTTGCGCCGTCACCGAAATGCGGCGGCTCAAACGCAAGCATCTGCCCGGCCTCCAACATCGCCTTTTCGACTTCTGCGAGCGACGTGCCCGTGCGGACGACGATCACGAGCTCGCTCGGCTCGTATTCCACGATGCCCGCGTGAGCACGCGTGTCAATCAGGTCGCCCGCCGCCTGCGGCGATAGAAACGATTTGCTGCCGCTACCGCGAATGTTCAGTTTTTTGCCCGATGCGGCGGCGGCTTTGATTTGAGATTGCCAGGTTTCGATCATTTGACGTGACTTTCAGTCTTTCCAAGACAGATACGTGCCTGTACTGTGGCCTCCCCAACTCATTGGGGAGGCAGATGCGTCTTACTTCGCCGCGTAAATATGCTCTGGCTCTTCGTGCCCGATCACTACGGTCTCTGCCTTCGAATCCGCGATCCACTGTTGCATCGACGGATGCGCAAGCATCGCTTTCACGTATTCCGCGACCACGGGCGAGCACTTCACGCCGTACGTCGCGAAGCGAAACACAACAGGTGCGAAGTAGGCGTCGGCTGCGCTAAACGTGCCGTACAGAAACGCGCCGCTCGTGCCAAATTTTGCGCGCGCCTCGGTCCACAGCGCTTGAATGCGATCGATGTCCTTCTGCACATCTTCGCGTGGCACGGCAATCGGGTAACTGCGACGCACGTTCATCGGCATCCAATTGCGAACGGCCTGAAAACCCGCGTGCATTTCTGCGCTGGCGCAGCGCGCATGCGCGCGAGCCGCGGCGTTTACGGGCCACAAGTTAGCGTGCCGCTCGGCGAGGTACTCGGTAATCGCCAGCGAGTCCCACACTGTCACGTCACCATCACGCAGCACAGGCACTTTGCCATTGGGCGAGCGCTTGCGCGATTGGATTTCGGCGGCGAATTCGGATGTGTCAAACACGTAGTTTTCTTCCGTGAATGCAATGCCAAACGCGTGCATCAAAAGCCACGGGCGCAGTGACCACGAAGAGTAATTTTTGTTGCCGATTAGGAGGGTGTAGGCCATGTTCGTATCGCTTGTCTGTTTCAAGGGTTGAAGGGACGTTTACTTTATGCGGCCCGTTCGTTTCGTGTTTGAAAAATTTGCTGGCTAGGCTGCGTAAGTTTCTTGTGCGAGCGCATCGATTACTGCATGGGAATCGTCTTCCCTGGATTCATGATGTTGTTCGGGTCGAGCGCCTTTTTGATCGTTCGCATCAGATCAACGCCTTCGCCGTGCTCGGCTTTCAACGCGTCAAGCTTGTGAATGCCAATGCCGTGCTCACCCGTGCAGGTGCCGCCCATGGAGATGGCGACCAACGCGATTTGTTTCGCCGCGTCATCGGCACGCGCACGCTCAACCGGATTGTTCGGATCGAACGTAATCTGCACATGAAAATTGCCGTCGCCCACGTGGCCCACAATCATGCAGATGAGGCCACTAGCATCGGAAATCCGTTTTGCCTCGGTGATGCAATCGGCAAGCCGTGAAATCGGCACGCAGGTGTCGGTCGCGAAGGCTTCTTTGCCGGGCACGAAATTCATGCCGGCCCAATAGACATCATGCCGCGCCTTCCACAGTTTGCTGCGGTCTTCTTGCTTATCGGCAAAACGATACTCGCCGCCGCCATGATCTGCGGTGATGGCTTTCATCTGCTCAATTTGTTCGGCCACGTAAGCGTCGGTGCCGTGAAATTCCATGAACAGCGTAGGCTTGGGCTCCATGTCCTCGAGCTTGCTGTACTTGATGCAGGCTTGCATTTGCACGTCGTCCAAGAGTTCGATGCGCGCCATCGGAATGCCCATTTGCATGGCCATGATCACGGTGTTCACGGCCCCGTGCAAATCGTCGAATTGACACACTGCCGCGCTGATGCGTTCAGGCACGCCGTAGAGTTTCAATTGAATTTCGGTGATGATGCCAAGCGTGCCTTCGGAGCCAATGTAGAGGCGCGTGAGGTCGTAACCGGCGCTTGATTTTTTGGCGCGCGTGCCCGTTTTGATGATGCGACCGTCGGGCGTGATGACGGTCAGGCCGAGTACGTTCTCGCGCATCGTGCCATAGCGAACCGCATTCGTGCCGCTGGCGCGTGTTGCGCTCATGCCACCGATACTCGCGTTTGCGCCCGGATCAATCGGAAAAAACAAGCCGGTGTGACGAATATCCGCATTCAATTGCTCACGCGTGACGCCCGCCTGCACGCGGCAATCTAGGTCTTCTGCGTTGATTTCGAGCACTTTAGTCATGCGCGAAAGGTCGAGGCAGACGCCGCCATAAATCGCTTTGAGGTGCCCCTCAAGCGAGGTGCCCGTGCCATACGCAATCACCGGAATGCGCGCGGCGTTGCAGAGCTTCAAAATGCTCGCGATTTCTTCGTTCGTCTCGGGAAACACCACAACGT
>JAGNQL010000178.1 GCA_017989135.1 Burkholderiales bacterium | reverse complement strand
GCGGTGGTTAACTCTTCGCTACCGATCAAATCATTAGCCGAATTAGTCACAGCCTCCAAAGCAAAATCCGGAAGCTTTAGTGTCGCCACAGTGGGTGCGGGCAGCGCGCCGCATTTGGCCGCGGCTCTCTTTGCCGCGCGTGCAGGGATTGACTGGATATTCGTGCCGTATAAAGGCGGTTCACAAGCGCTCACCGACGTGGTCGCGGGTCATGCCCCTGTGATGTTCAACGGCATGCTCGCAACGATGCCAATGGTGAAGACTGGACAACTGCGTCTACTCGCGGTGTCGAGCGATAAGCGTTGGCCAACATTACCCGATGTGCCGACCGTTGCGGAATCGGGCTATCCTGGATTCGTCACTGGTTCTTGGCAAGGCCTTCTTGCTGCGGGCGCAACCCCGCCCGACGTGATCGCCAAACTCAACGCCGAATTCGGTAAAGCGCTCGCTGTACCTGAAATTCGTGATCGTTTGCTCGCGCAGGGCGCAGAGCCGCGCGCGATGTCGTCACACCAGTTTGCGGAGTTTCTCGGGGCCGAAACTGCGAAATGGCGTGCACTTGGGAAATCCGCAAACATAAAGCTCGAATAGCGACACTTTAGTCTGCACGCTGACAACAAAATGCCCAGCTAGTCTGGGCATTTTGTTGGGTAGCGAATCGGCGTTAGTCGACGGTTGCACCGGATGAAGCCACTACTTTTGCCCACTTCTCAGTTTCGGACACGATGACTTTGCCGAAGTCTTCGGGTGAACCTGCGATCGGGCTGCCGCCTAGGTCCGCGAGGCGTGAACGAATTTTTGGGTCCGCAAGCGCACGGTTGATAGCTGCGTTCATTTTTTCGATGACATCGCGTGGAGTGCCTTTCGGCATGCCGACACCAAACCATGCAGTCGCTTCGTAACCCGGCACCGTATCGCCTACGGTAGGCAAGTCTGGGAAGGATGCGACGCGCGCCGTCGAGGTCACCGCGAGCGCGCGTATCGAGCCCGACTTGATGTGGCCCGCAGACGAAGGCAGATTGTCAAAAAACACCTGCACTTGTCCGCCGATCAAATCAGCGAGCACCGGTCCAGCGCCTTTGTACGGTATGTGCACCATATTGCAACCTGTCATCGACTTGAACAACTCACCCGAGAGGTGAGTGGAGGTACCACTGCTACTAGAGGCCATGTTCACTTTACTGGGGTTGGCCTTGCAGTACGCAATAAATTCTGCAACCGTTTTTACCGGCAGACTGTTGGTCACGACCATCACATTCGGTGTGCGCACGAGGCCCGCGACCGGAGCGATATCGCGAATGAAATTAAACGAGAGTTTTTTGTACAGTGAAGCGTTGATGCCATTGGCAGGATTCACCAAGAGCATGGTGTAGCCGTCGGGCGGGGAGTTAATGACGAACTCTGTACCGATGTTGTTACCAGCTCCGGGTTTGTTTTCGACAATAACTTGCTGCCCGATATTTTCCGTAAGCCACTGTGCAACGATGCGCGCCAATACGTCGGTCGTGCCCGCAGGCGGGTACGGCACCACCCACTTTATAGGGCGTACTGGATAGTCCGCGGCGGACGCGGCACCGAGCGTGCTTAACACCGCAAAAATTGCGGCAGCGACACGACGCGTAAACGACTGAAGTCTCATAACTGTGCTCCTAGCTTGGATCAAAAAAGGATTGCTAAGCGTGCCGCGCGAGAGCGCTGCCTCGCCGTCATTATGAGGACTTGAATTTGCGATGTTGCTCCGAGGGTTCGAGATTGAGAACGCTGCATGTCAGGAAGGAAAAAAGCCACCCCAAGGTGGCTTTTCAATATGCGCTCTAAGCAGTGCTGCTGCGCGCTTCACCGTGTTTGAAATTCCGTCACCGCAAGACGCTCAGTGCACCGCTGACCATTGAGCGCATCGTGGACATCATCACATCAAGCACCCAACGAATGAACTGCTCGGTGAGTGATACACCTTTCGCCGCAGTGCGGCCAATGAACTTCAAAATTATCGCAATCAGCGACTGCACGTACCCCGAGATTTCGCGAGAGATTTCAACGGCGCGCGTTAGCAAATAAGCGAGTTGGTCAAGCATGGTGATGGTGCCGCCAATCGCCGCTTGCAGCGCGATTACCATCGCCGTCCCGCATTGACGCAGTATCCAATCAAGTGCAATACCAATCATTTCGTACACGCGAGCGTTCCACGACAACACGCCGCCCTTGGACGCGCGCGTTAACCATGCGAGAATTTGTCGATCAGTCAGCGTTTGTGCGCCGTTGCTTTTGAGTTGGCCCCACGATTTGCCGACCATGCCCTGCACGTAGGAGTCCCGCATCGAATGAGCGCTCGGTGCGATTCGCGTCGTTTCACTCGTGGCGATCGCCAAACCGCCTTCGCCTTTCGGGACGTGCGCAAATGGCCACAATGGCACCATCGGCACCGGGTCGGCGGGATGGTACACGCGATGAATTCGCGCTGACGTCAGCCGTTCGCTGACGCCGCGCGCAAACGCCGGACCTCCGGTGCGCGGCGAGCCAAATGTGTATAGCTCGACCATGGCGCCGGTGTTCGCGCTTAAGTAGTCCGCGGCGAGCGTTGCTAGCGCGCCCCCTAAGCTGTGACCAACGCAATGAATAGTTGTCGGTCGGTGCGACTTGAAGTAAGCCTGTATCTCAGGTGCGAACGACTGGTACGTGCTGTTGAAACCCATATGCACTGGCGTTCCCGTAGGGCCACTCGATATGCCGATTGTTGCGTCGGTGAGCCAATCCGGCACGATATCCGTCCCGCGAAGCGCGACTAAGGCTTCATTTTTGTGCGCGCCCACCCCTTGCGCAATGTAACCAAAACCCGTGAGCTGCTTGAACATCGGAACGCCGCTCGTTCCGTGCAGCTGGTCTTGATCGTTGGCAGAGAACATGTCTTTGATGCCGAGCAGGTTATCTCCCTGTGCACGCAATCCGCTCGAAGCGGTGGTGACGCTAGAGACCGTTCGGCTTTTCAGCACATAGGTGCCAAGTGCGATCTCGGCAGCCTGAGAGGGGGTTAGTTGCGGCATAAAAGTCCTAGGGCTCCATCGAAAAACGACCCACAATGTGCTCGTGAGTGACGGCTTTACCGAGGACGTCGAATCGCAGGGGCTTTGGTTTCCCTTTTAGTTCCGAGCCGGGTTCGTAGGAGAACTTGTTTCCAGCCCAAATTTCGTACTTTTGGGCACCCACATAAACCTCGATATCCTGATCGATATTGGGTTGATGTGGCAACCACGCTGACATGGATTTCCCAGTAATTTCCGGCAGGGAAAAGCGTCCCTGTTTGTCCGTGACCGTCTCGTCGCTCGCGCGCTGGTTACCCCAGTGCCAGTCGTAGCGTCGAACCACCCGAGCATCAGCCACGGGCGCGCCGTTCATCACGATGGTTCCGGTCATTGCAGAACACAACACATATTTGGCCATCGAGGACTCCGCGCAGGCGACGAGAAAGAAGAGGGGAAAAAACAACGCAATGAGCCGCTTGCACTGCCACGGATGGGCGTTCGAGCGAGTAGCGGTAGGCGTGCATGAGAATGAAAACATGTCGTGAGCGTAGCTGCGAGGCATATGGGTGTCAATGCGGCGCACAGTTGTCAGCTGTGCTGATGCAGCGACTTTTTCTGTGCATAAAACAATAGACGGATCGCATGGCGCACAAGTGACACGCAACGGAAAATATTTTCTGCGCGAAGTATTCTCATGGAAATCACGTCAGTCCCCGCCATGATCGCGTCGATTCGGCACGTCGTTACGCCGTCATTTGGGCGGTGCGCAAAACACGACGCCTTCGTTGGCCCAGCCCCGCGCAACCACATCGTTTATGCCGCTCAGATTAGTTGTGAAGCGATGATTACCATCGCGATTGCGTGTGACGCCGTTGTTATACGCGCGATACACCGGAACAGTCTCAGGCGGGCACACGCCGCCCACCGTCGGTGTCGTCACGAAATCAAGTCCTTCGTAGTTAAGCCGCTGCTGCGTGGCGGGCGTGCTCGCCTGTAAGCTCTTGAGCAGATCGCACTCGGCAGGTACAGCCGTGTAGAAGTGGGAATTCGGCCCCGGAGACGTGCTACCGTAGAAGCGGCAGACAGGTGCGGAACCGCCTTGCTTGAACCACTCGCCAGTGCGTGACCAACCTGCCGCCGGCGTGCTGTCGAGCAGTGCAATATGTGCTGGATTGGCTGTAATGAAGTACTGATCTAGTGGCGCGAAATAGTATTCAATCACTGCGCCCGCAGCTACCGGCCCACCATTGAACGCAACACGCTTACCTTCGCCTGGCGGCAAACAGGTGAAGGTCAAGGGTTGACTGGGGTTGGCCAGTGCGCGCAACGCTGTATCGTCGAGGATATTCCCTGCACGCATTTGCCAACGACCATCGCTCTGCATCAAACCGCTGTGCGCCACGCCATCGACCGTACCACGCACCAGCAGATCGCAGGCGGTGCGTGGCGCGGTCGTACTCGCCTGTTGCTTCAGTAAAGTGAGCTTTGCTTCGTCACTGCTACTCGCGCCTGGCCGCCAAGTCATTTGCTGACCGACGATGGGCAAATAGTCGCTATCCATTGCGAGCATAAAAGCGCCGACTTGGTCGCGGGTCGTGGCGGCAGGCGCGGGGAAGTTGAACACGGGATCGCTGAAGAAATTCGCCAGCGTATCGATGCCCCCATCATTTGAATAACCAAATCCACGTATTTGTGGGCCACGATTCGGTTCACCCGTGTTGCCGCTGAAGCCGAACATGCCGAGCTTTTGGTACATGTTGCGAAGCTGCGGCACTTTGAAGTTTTCAGTGATCCGGAAACCTTCAAATGACATAAGCCCGCCGGTGCCGAACTTGCCAGCTGCCGGATTTAGCGTGTGGCAGTGATTGCAACTGCCCAGGAGCGTCATATTGTTGTTATTGAAATAAATATTCCGGCCGGCGGTCTCGGCTGCGGTTAACGAATCATCGAGCGCGCGAACGGGGTTGGGTGGCATTTTGAGCGCCAAGGCAAAGTCAGTGAAGGCCTGCATTTCGGCGTCGCTGAGCGGTGTTTGCCGACCAACCAAGCCTACAAACGCTGGGTTGAATTCTTTGAACGACGCAGCCTCAAGCGATTCCAGCGCTCCGTTAACGGTTTGCCGGTTGGTGCCCGTGCGATCACCGCGCCAATGGGTCGGGCCGTTGCCCGTCATGCCGCGCAGCGTTTGCGTAGTCATCGGGCCTTTCATCGGATGGAAGCGAGGCGTTGTTTTTGGGCTGTTGGAAACATACGCGTTGGGGTTGGTTTTCGGTGCGTCGTCGGGATTGCCCAGGTCCCATGCGAGATGATCAAGGTCGGCGAACGTATGGCAAGAAGAGCAGGCCGTCGTCCCGTTGCTCGATGTGAGCGTCGCGTCATACAAGAAACGACGCCCGGATTTCACCTGCGCGCTGTCCGGCGTGAACAACAGTGACGACTTGACCACCGCTTTCGTCGCGGTATTGACGATGCTCACGCGATGCGC
>JAGNQL010000177.1 GCA_017989135.1 Burkholderiales bacterium | reverse complement strand
GTCTTCACCATTGGCATCGTTGCGAGCATGCCGTTGAACATCACAGGGGCATGCCCCGCGACCACGTCGGTGAGCGCTTGTGAACCGCCTTTGTATGGCACGAATATCCAGTCAATCCCCGCACGCGCGGCAAAGAGTGCTGCGGCCAAATGCGGGGCGCTACCCGCACCCACCGTGGCGACACTAAAGCTTCCGGATTTTGCTTTGGACGCTGTGACTAATTCGGCTAATGATTTGATCGGTAGCGAAGAGTTAACCACCGCAAGGTGTGGCGAGTAAGCAATCATCGTCACTGGCGCAAGGTCTTTCTGCGGATCAAACGGCAGTTTTGCGCCGAGCGCGGGCGCGCTGGTGATTCCTCCCACGTCAGCGAGCAGCAACGTCAGGCCGTCGGGCGCAGATTTGGCCACAAGGTCGCTCCCCAGCACGCCATTCGCACCGGGCTTATTGTCAACAACGACGGTCGCTCCGAGTGATTCGCCGACTTTTCCAGACAGCGCGCGCGCCAGAATATCCGACGTGCCGCCAGCAGAAAACGGCACGATGATGCGAATGGTTTTACCCGCAAAACTTTGCGCAGACACGCTCGCAACAACACACGACAATGCGACGGCGATTAGACCGGAAACGGAACGGGGAAAACGACGCATGAAACCTCCTTGAATGGTTGCTCCATGCTACGCGGGATGCCTGTCACGCTCAACGAGGGTTTCAGAAATTTCGTTGTGCGATGTGCCAACGGTTAGCCACGCAGCGCCGCCTCAATGGCCGCTACGTCAATCTTTACCATTTTCATCATCGCCTCCATGGCCCGGCCGGCCCGCGCCGAATCGGGGTCACTCAGCGCGCGGCCCAGCGCCTTCGGCACGATCTGCCACGTCACACCGAATCGGTCCTTCAACCACCCGCAGTGGCTCGCCTCGCCACCGTCAGCAAGTAGCGCGTTCCAGTAGCGATCGACCTCGTCCTGATCTTCGCAGTTCACGAACAGCGAAAGCGCTTCGTTCAAGACGAAGTGCGGTCCGCCATTGAACACAATGTACTCCTGCCCTGCAAGTTCGAACGTCACGCTCATGACCGAGCCTTCGGGGGAATGCGTGCCTTTGCTCCAGCGTGCGACGTCAACAATTTTCGAGTCTGCGAACAACGAAACATAGAAATTAGCGGCCTCCTCTGCATTGTTGTTAAACCATAGGAACGGGGTGACCTTGTTTCGGGGTTGAATCATCATGATGCGCTCCGGTGGTTCGATTACAGCGTGGCCGCAAGGGCCGTGAGTTGATCCGTGGCGATACCCCAACCCACATGAAATCCCATGTCTTCGTGCGCCTTGCAATCTTCTGCATTCCAATGTCGGGCACGAGCGGTGTATCGGGTCTTTCCACTCTCGTCTTCAAAGGTGAGGATACACACGAAGAACGCCTTCCCTGACGGAATCCACGCTTCGGTGAAAGCATCCGTGAAAACCAATTTTTCGTTCTTCACCACCTCTAAGTAAACGCCTCGATTGGGCATCTCGGTGCCGTCCGGACCTTGCATGACGATGTTGCTCGAACCACCGGCGCGAACGTCCGTCTCGGCGCGAACCGTTTTCCAAGGTGGCGGCGTGAACCACTGCGTGATGAGCGCGGGCTCAGTCCAGCAACGAAATAGCTTTTCACGCGGCACTTCGATGAGCCGCGTTAGCGTCAACTCGTGCGAACCGACTTGGGAGGTGAATATTGATGACATGGTGACCGTTCCTTTGTCGAAAATGTCTTAGATCGCAACGAGCACTTGAAAGCCACCGTAAATCAGTCGTTTGCCGTCCAGTGGCATCGGATTGTTTTGCTGTGTCATTCGCGGGTCCGTCATCAATTTTTTCCAGGCGTCATCACGATCAAGCTTCGACGCCCAAGTAATCCATGAAAACACCACCGTCTCGTTCGGTTCACATTTCACGGCCATCGGAAACGACGTGAGCTTGCCTTCCGGTACGTCGTCGCCCCAACATTCCACAACGCTCAACGCGCCATGTTCTTTGAACAACGCCGCGCTGGCGCGTGAGTATTTCTCATAAGCCTCACGACTGGCCGTCGGGACCGCGCACACAAATCCATCAACGTAGTTCATCATTTGCACTCCGGTGTTGTTGCCATCATCTTCATCATCGCATCGCGGGTTTGCTCAGGCGTTAAATCCACTTTGTGCGTAGCCAGTGCCCAGCGGTGACCGAACGGATCTTTGAGCTGGCCGTAGCGGTCGCCCCAAAACATACAGCCACGGGCATCATCACTGTGGCGCCTGCAGCTACGGCTTGCGCGAACGACGCGTCGACGTCCTCCACCTGCAAGTGAATCGTGACTGGCGAGCCGTTCAATGCATGTGGATCGAACCCTCCCCACTGTGGAAAATCGTCCGCCAGCATGAGTTGTGAATCGCCGATTTTCACGCACCCGTGCATCAGTTTTCCATCGGGACCGGCCATTCGAAACATCTCGATCGCGTTGAACGCTTTTTTGTAGAACTCCATCGCTTCAGCTGCGCCAGCGCAAGTGATGTGCGGCGTGAGCGAATGCATTCCGTCGGGAATCGCTTTGACTTTGTTATCTGATTGTGTACTCATGATTTCTCCCTGCTTTTTGCTTAAAGTGAGTGGATTCGTGTGAAAGTCTCTCGGTGTATATCGCCGGTTCGTTACCGCTTCTTGGTGGTTTTTCCTGTTGCGCCCCTCGCAATTGGACTCGTGGGTAACCCGGGCTCGGCGTCCTGCACAATGCCCAGTAGTGACGCCACATAGCGCCGCAAGTGCGCGACGCAGTTCGCAGCGATCTCCGCGCTACCGCGTGCCTTTGCGAGGATGAACGCACCCTGAATCGCGGCCTGTGTGTAGAGCGCTACATCTTCTGGCTGCCACGGCGCGTCGGGCGCGTACAGCGCCTTCGCTGCGGCGATGTCGGCGGCCACTACGCGCGCGTGCAAAGTAATGCCGTGTTCACAAGCGTCGCGAATCCGCGGATGCGTCTCGAAGGTTTCCTGGACCATCGTACCGAGCAAGCACGTGAAGTCGGGCAGTTCGCCGTGCAAAATCGCCGAACGAAAGTCGATGTACGCAAGCACACGTTCGCGCGGATCGACAATCTGCGTATATGGTGCGTGGGCGAAGAGCCCGCCAGTCAGCGTGTTCCAGTGCTCTATGGCGGCAAGTGCCAACTCTTCTTTGCTTTTGAAGTGATGAAAGAAACTACCCTTGGTGACGCCAGCTTCCGTGCACAAATCATCGAGCGTCGTCGCCACATATCCCTTGGTGCGAATGACCTTCAGCGCCGCATCGAGCAGTCGAGTTTTTGCTGGGGCGATGGTGTCTGACTCAGTCATGGAACGATGGGGTTTTTGTGCAAATGAAGAAACGACACGCAACCATACCAACCAGTCGGTATGGCGTCAAGTTTGGTGCGTTTGATGGGTAACAACTTTATGCAGCTATCGACAGCCTGTATTAACTATCAGCCACATTAATTCGCATGTCGACTTCATTAACAAAGTGGCGTAAATGACCGTGGAACAGTCGCTCGCGCGAAAAAGCCATAAACGACAATCGCCAGTATTGCTCGCACTGCTCCTCCGATACGCAAGTTCACAGAAACTAAAAATTCGTGCGTGCCGGTCTCAATTCGGAACAACCCGCAACGAACGGGGATCCCGCAAGACTCATAATCAGCATTCGATTTAACAGGAGCCCGCCATGCCTCAATTGAATGTCAACGGCAAGATGCTTGATTACGACGCCGACGAAGGCACGCCACTGCTCTGGGTCTTGCGCGAACAGCTCGGGCTCACCGGAACCAAATACGGCTGCGGCGTTGCGGCGTGTGGGGCGTGTACGGTTCATGTCGACGGCGTACCGGTTCGCTCATGCGTGATGCCAGCGTCGGCGATGAAGTCTACGCAAAAGATCACCACGATTGAGGGCCTCTCGCCCGACGGTTCGCATCCCATTCAGCGAGCATGGCAAGCGCTCGATGTACCGCAATGCGGCTTCTGCCAGTCCGGCATGATCATGGCCGCAACGGCGCTCGTGAAAGCGAAACCCAATCCCACGGACAAAGACATTGACGAGGCGATGACCAACATCTGCCGCTGTGGAACCTACAACCGCGTACGCAGCGCCATTCACGTTGCCGCACGAGAAATGGCCGCTTCAAGGTCCGGCGCGAAATTAAAGTCGATTGGCGAAATCGGCAAAACCACGTTAAACATTGATCACACGACTGGAGGCAAAGCATGAGCACGTCGCTTCAAACCGCAAAGCTCGCGCAGCCCTCACGCCGCACCTTCCTCAAAGGCAGCGCCGCTGCAAGCACGGGCCTAGTAATTGGTTTTTACGTTCCACTGCTCACGCAAGAGGCTCGAGCACAGGGCGCGGCGACCGTGGCGCCAGAAGTAAACGCTTGGGTGGTGATTCAACCAGACGACAAAGTGGTCGTGCGCATTGCGCGCTCCGAAATGGGTCAAGGGACGTTGACCGGTCTCGCACAGATGGTGGCCGAAGAGCTGGAATGCGACTGGTCCAAGGTCGTGACTGAATACCCAACGCCTGGGCAAAGCCTTGCGCGTCAACGTGTTTGGGGTGATTTCTCCACCGGCGGCAGTCGCGGCATTCGCATGTCGCATGAGTACGTGCGCAAAGGCGGCGCAGCGGCGCGCATCGTGCTCCTCCAAGCGGCCGCCAACGCGTGGAGCGTTCCTGCATCCGAATGCACTGTGGCAAAAGGCATCATCACCCACGGCCCAACGAAACGTACCACGACATACGGCAAGGTTGCGCTCGCAGCGGCAAAGCTCGAAGTACTCAAAGACGTACCGCTGAAAAATACGAAAGACTGGAAACTCGTTGGCAAACGCCTCGCGCGCCTAGACACAGCTGACAAGACCACGGGCAAGCAAATTTACGGTATGGACTTAACACTTCCCGGCATGCTCAACGCCGCCGTGAAGGAATGCCCCGTGTTTGGAGGCAAGGTCAAGAGCGTGGATGATGCCGCCGTACTCAAGCGTCCCGGCGTGAAACGCGTTCTACGCATTGGCGAAACAGGTGTTGCGGTAATTGCTGATACGTGGTGGCGAGCGAAAACTGCGCTTGACGCTTTGAAGATCGAATGGGACGAGGGTGTAAATGCGAACGCCTCCAGCGCGAGCTTTGCAGCGAGACTCAAAGACGGACTCGATGCCAAAGACGCCGTTGTCGGCAATAGCGTTGGTGACGCCCCTGCCGCCATAGCAAAAGCTGCACGCAAGATCGAAGCGGTGTACTCGTACCCGCATCAGAACCATGCGTGCATGGAAACTATGAACGCCACCGTCAAATGGACGCCAGACCGGTGCGAAGTGTGGGTGCCTACGCAGAACGGCGAGGCGGCGTTGGCTGCGACCGCAGAAGCAGCGGGGCTTAAGCCCGCACAATGCGAGGTGTACAAGATCCACCTCGGCGGTGGCTTTGGCCGACGCGGCGCGACGGACTTTATCCGC
>JAGNQL010000176.1 GCA_017989135.1 Burkholderiales bacterium | reverse complement strand
CGCCTTGAACACCACCGAATGCCGCCCGCCCGGATAGATTGCGTTGCCGGGCCATTGTTGGTTTCCAAACTGGGTGGACGTCGCCTTGTTGAAGGGTTTGAACACACCGTCAAATACGTTGCCATCCTTGGCGTAGTTAAACAGCGTATGTTCGTCGAGCACGGGATTGAAAGGATAGAACGAGGCACTGTTGATGAAGTGCCAATTTTGCACCTCGCCCGGACGCATCACGATGGTGGGTTGATAGGCTCCGTTAAGCAGAAACGCCGACGGGGCAGTGGCGATTGAGTCGTAAAAAGACTCAGTCTTGCCTTCCGCCGTGAGGTTGACTTTATGCGTGAAAATTACGCGTTCGCGAATTTCCTTGTTTGTGATGAATTTGTCCGCCGGGTCACGGATGATGATCGCGCCAAACATGCCACTGGAAACCTGCGCGTTAGACGAACCATGCAGATGTGGGTGATACCAGTAGATGCCGTTAGTGTGGTCCAGCGGAATGGTCAGCTCGTGCTGTCGTGAGGCGCCCGGAAGCACACCAGCCTCGGCGACGTCAACCACGTAATCGCCGAATACGCCGGGGCGAATTTCTTTCGGATCAACGTGCAGTCCGTGGAAGTGCAAATTGGTGCTGTTCTGATGATTGAGATAAGCCAGTGACGACTGCTTTGGCACGTTGGCCGGCAACGCGTTATTGAGATTGATACGCAGCGTATCGCCCACATTGAGCACCAGGGTTGGGGCGATGTATCGCCCGTTGAAACTACGCAATGCCGTTGCTATCTGTTTCGAAACACCGGGATATGCAGTGTCTTGAGCCATAGCAATAGCGCGCGTTTCCGACGCATACTTGGCGGTTAGATCCAGACTCAGCTTTCCGTTCACCGACGTAAGCATCGCAGGGTCAGGCAAGGTGTCGGCAGTCAAGTTGTCGCTACCGCAACCAGCAAGCGGAGCTAGTGCGGAGCCAAGCGAGAGGCCAAAAACCCACTTCAGGGTATCGCGCCGAGATTCATTAATGGAGGGTGTCGTGCGGTTCATAGGGATCACCTTCTTTTATGCGAAAGCAACGCGCGCAGGTTTATGTTGCACAGCAATCGTTGGCATGGTTCCGCATGCTGACGAGCGGTTGTCACCCCACGCGCTCACTCCGAAATAATTGACCGCGAGCACGTGCGCTTGACCGGCAGAAATTTGAGTCACGTTTGTGAGGTCCGCGACGCGTAGTGCCTTTGCGGACGCTGAAATCCCGTCGGCACCCAATTGGCCCAGACCATTCCAGCCCCACGCAAACACATCGCCGTGTGTCGATGTGGCAACGCTGTAGAACATTCCCGCATCAAGCTGTGCCACTTTAAATTCAGTGCGAATTCGAACTGGAAAAGCGGCGTACCGGGCCGCCGCATTTGCCGCCGCAGATTCCCCCAATTGCCCAAAGTTGTTCGCGCCCCAAGCCCATAATTGTCCGGCCTCATCGAGCGCCAGACTGTGCGTGTCGCCGGCCGCGATGCGCTTGATGCGCGTCGGCAAGGCAACTTTGACTGGCAATGGACGCTCCTTAAGATCGCCCAAGCCGAGTTGACCCGCCGCGTTTGCACCCCAGGTCCATACGTTGCCGCTGCGATCAAGCGCCAGAACGTGCCCGTGACCGGTCGCAAGTGTTAAAAATTCAGGAACTGCAGCTAACAATGCGGGCGCTTCCATTAACGATTCGGTCGAACGCCCGAGCTGCCCATTGGCATTCATGCCCCACGACCATAGTCTGCCGTCTGAATAAAGCGCAAATGCAGCCGATTCGGTTAACGCTAGCTGGGTCGGAGCCGGTGGCAATGCCGCAATTGCGAAAGGCGACGCGCCATTGGCTTGTGACAGCACCGGGCGGCACGAGAGCACTACACCTTTGCGATCCGCCGCCAATGTGTCGGCGTAGCCGTCCGACACGGTTGTAAATGGTGCCGCTGGATTGAGCAACTGCGGTTCCGGTTGCGCGTAACGGTTGTGTCCAATCTCCGTCGGATTCGACGTACAGAGCTCACCCGGATAACCGGGAGGTAGCGTCGCGCCGATGCGTTTGACGTTGCCCCAGCAGTACGCCGACCCGTCAGCAGCCAGCGCGATGGAGCGCTCGCGTCCTGCGCAAATTTGAAAATTCATACGACTCGCTTCTTATGAAGATGCACTAACCTTGCATCGGTTCCGCTAGCTCTCTTTGCATGACGTTTTCAGTTGAGCGCTGTCGTAGACTTTGAGCCATTGCGCTTCGCGCGTATCTCTGGTTTTTTCACGTGCGTTGTCAGCGAACTCGTCAAGAACAACATCAACTAACAGCCCGGCACCTGCAGCCAGCACGGGACCCCCAACTACTTCGCCTAATATCTCCGCAAGCAGCACGCTCGCGTGGAAGACGACTTTTCCAAAGACAGAGTCCCAGAATCCTGTGGCCGCTGATGCGGCGACCCGCGATGGCCCTATCAATACCGAAGTGCAATCTGCGGGACGCCCGGAGCTTATGCTGACCCAGGCTCGTTCCGATGCCCAGTCTGTTCCGGATTCAGACGCATTTATCCGCGATATTGCGCCGGACTTGGAAACGTAAGTGACGCTCACCGAGCCCTTGGGCGACACGGAATATCGCAAGAGCAGCGGGCTCGAAAGGTACGTCGACCCTTTGAATACATCGCGCGCTGTCGCCAACGACATACCTGTTCCGTCAACACTCCCCAGTCGCGGGCGCGCACAGGCACTGAGATCAATTTTGTCGGCGGCGTTGCCAACCCTAATGTTCATCACGCAGTACGCCACACCGCCATTGACGCTTCTTCTGTGCGTGCTGTCCTCGAAGATCCCCAAGTCGTCCAATCGCGTTAGGGCGTGCAATTTGAGCGCGCCGGATTGATCGACGGTGACGAATGCGTCCAGCTGACTAGCCATAACGCCAAAATAGGAGCCTATCGAAGTACTGTCGAACTGAGTCGCAAAACTTTCGTTCAGGCCAACTGTTCCCGGGTGCAAATCTCGCGATTGACTCGTTACGCCGATTTCGAGGGCCCAGGGCGCATTTCGCAACTCAGTGGGAATTGCATTGACCAATACGCTTGCCGGATCAAAAGAGAAAGCATCAAGCGCCTCTTTGTTGGCAAATGTTGAAATGCTGGCAAATCGCGTTTCCAGTACGAGGTAGTCCTTTGTTGTGTAGGGTCGCATGTCTGTGCACTTCGAGGAGGCGTAGTCACAGACCAAGGGGTTAAAAGGAAATTGCCCACCGTTGTACGATGCGTAAACCACATCCGCGCGCGGATCAATCTTGATCGCGTGTGCGCGGGGTGCCGACGGATACCCGGAACTAA
The DNA here is from genome assembly GCA_017989135.1 of Burkholderiales bacterium. Lineage (GTDB taxonomy): Bacteria > Pseudomonadota > Gammaproteobacteria > Burkholderiales > Casimicrobiaceae > Casimicrobium. The sequence continues at coordinate 2,198 of JAGNQL010000176.1, read as the reverse complement.
TCGGTCCAAGTGTGTCGTTCCACACGGGCTCTACGTAGTCTCCTGGAAATGCACCAACCGATTTACCAAACCGTAACAACTGACTTCGCGGTGGTTGCCCAGTGTCCCTGCGGAACGCTATCGCCATCGCAAAGTTAAGTCCACCGGTACTCGCCGGCGTAATTCGTGCGTCGAAGTCAGTGATTTCGTTCACGTCACCGAATAGATCGCTTCTAGGGTCGTCGTTGCGACTCAGCACAAACGCCGTGATTCCCGCTGGCGAGCCGTTTTTCAGGGGCGTGACTGTTAGGGGAGCAGAAACGTAGGCGCCGCATTGGCCGGTGCTGTTGTCTATCGTGGATCCGCCTACACAACTCGCTCCGCCCCAAGCGTACAAATATTGCACACCAACGTAGCGGCGCGCCGATGCCGGCAAAGCGGCCTCATCTACACTGACCAATTTCATGTTGTCAATGCGTCGTTTCGCCAGATTTTGCACCACGACGGTATAGATACTGCTCGCGTCGGGCAGTGGCGAAATCTCTGACGACGTAGAGCTGCAAGAAGCGGCATTCGGCTTGCCGTCACGAAAGCCAACGCGCCCCACCACGCCATCGGCACTCCCAGTAAGAAAACGAATGTCGACGTAGCCGGCTGTCGCGTTCGAAGTGGAGTCCAGAGGCTGCAGAGACGCGACGGAGAATGGCAATCCCGAAATTACCGGACACCACGTGCCACCGCCGCCATTCGAAAAGCGCCATACTTCCGTAGTCGCAGCGCTGTCACGGACAGTGCCGTCAGTGAACACACCGTCTGCCAAGAAAGAATACACAACATAACTTGTGAGGAGCTCATCGCCTTCACTGGTGGTGTGCCAAGCATTGATAACGTCAACCACACGACCATTTTGCTGGGTGCGATTTGTCGCGCCGAGCAGTCCGTCCCGACGCGGTTTCATGATGTGAAATTGCCCAGCAACACTTAATCGAGTTTGTTCACTGGCGTGCTTGGCATTGATACGTTCGATGCGCGACGTGGACAACAAAACATTTTCACTGGGGGCAGAGTGTCCGCACGATACCAATGCGACGGTAGTCGCCACGACTCCGAACGACAAAACCAACCGACCTAAGCCGGATGCCTGCATCCATCCCACTCGCCGCTTGATTGAATCTTTCCAAACGATGAAGTCCATGGTCGCTCCTCTTTCCCCCGGGTTAAGTTGTACGCGGTAACTCACGGAAATGTGCAACAAACGTTACCGCGTTTGCACGGGTGACCGCTAATCACTCTCGTTTCAAGGCTAGCATGACGAGTACGACAATTCCTAGAACCTCGTTCTAGACATCGAGGAGCCTTCGTCATGCCATCACGCCGCGACCTACTAAAAATCGGGAGCCTTCTTGCTGGGGCGAGCGTAACCGGGACCCTGCCGAACCTTGTATCCGCCAAGTCGGTGCCGAGCTGGAGCGCCCGCGCACTGGCCGCGCTGCAGCGCGACATGGACGGCCGCTTGCTGCTACCCGGCGATCAGGGCTTTCCACTCGCTGTAGCGCCCAACAACGCGCGCTGGGGCAACGTGACGCCGAAGGCGATCGCGCTCTGCACGACGGACGCTGACGTGCAGCGTTGCATTCGTTGGGCCACCGAGCACAAAGAGCAGTTTGCGATTCGTTCGGGCGGTCACTCCTACGCGGGGTTCTCGACGACGTCTGGCTTGCTGTTGAGTGTCCGCTACATGAACGGCGTGACGATGGATTTGAAAAACGGAACCGCGACTATAAAAGGCGGCGTCAACAATCAAGACATGGCCAACGCGCTTCACGCCGTGCCATTTGCCGTGCCGTCCGGCCGTTGCCCAACGGTGGGGGCAAGCGGCCTGGTGCTGGGCGGTGGCTGGGGCTTTGCGGCGAGTCATGCTGGACTGACGTGTGACAGCCTGCTGTCTACCGAAGTTGTCATGGCGAATGCGGCAATGCTCAAGGTCAACAGCAAAGAAGCTGACGATTTGTTCTGGGCGGTGCGCGGCGCTGGCGGCGGAAACTTTGGTGTCCACACATCGTTCACGTTCAAGCTTCATGAAGTCGGCAATATCACCAAGTTCAACATTGTGTGGCCGCCGGGCAAGCAGGTGGAGCTACTCGAAGGTCTGCAAAAACTGCAAGTGGAAAACCCGAGAACGATTTCAACGCGCAGCAAGGCGCGACCGCAATCACCGG
>JAGNQL010000035.1 GCA_017989135.1 Burkholderiales bacterium | reverse complement strand
TACAAAGTCACCGCATGGGTCAACGGCGACCGGCTCGTGCTCGCGCGCAACGATGCGTATTGGGGTGGGAAGCAGCCGTGGGCCAAGGTCACCGAGAAGGTCATTGCGAAAGACCCAACGCGTGTCGCGGCACTCCTTACGGGGGAAGTTGATGCCATTGATTTACCGTCGATTGCGGACCTTCCGCGTTTGCGTACGGACAAACGGTTCGTCCTTAGCAAGGGAGCGGCGGGGCTCGTGCACTACATCGCGCTCGATTCGGCACGTGACGTATCGCCGAACGTGACTGCGAAAGACGGCAAACCGCTCGTGAAGAATCCACTGAAAGACCCACGTGTGCGCAAGGCACTTTCGCTCGCAATCAATCGCAACGCAATCGCCGAACGCTTGATGGAGGGCAGCGCGGTGCCGGCGTCACAGCTCTTGCCGCTGACCTATCCCGGCACCAGCCAAAAGCTCAAGCCCGACCCGTTCGATCTAGCCAGAGCACAAGCGCTTCTGAAGGAAGCAGGCTGGGGTGACGGCTTCCGGATCGTTCTCACCGCTACCAATGACCGTTACCCGAATGACGCAGGGATCGCCCAAACCGTCGCGCAAATGTGGACGAAGCTGGGTCTAAAAGCCGAAGTCGAGGCCATCCCCGGTAGCGTCTTTTTCGGCCGAGCGAGCAAGCAGGATTTCAGCGCGTTCGCAGCACAGTACGGCTCCGAAGAGGCGGGGGCTGGTATTCGCGCGCTACTCATGAGCCCGGACCCGTCCATCGGCGCGGGCACCGCCAACCGCACGCGCTACGGCAACACGAAAGTCGATGCGCTCGCCCGTGAAGCGCTCATGCAAATGGACGAAACCAAGCGCAACGCGTGGCTCGAAAAGGCCATCGAAGTGGCGATGGACGACCAAGCCTTCATCCCCGTTTTCTATCCAATCTTCGACTACGCGGCGAAGAAAGGGCTGAAAGTGACGCACCGCCCAGAGCGGCGTTTCAACGCGCTGATGGTGCGGCCGGAGAAATAAGACTGCGAATGTCGTGTGAAACAGCTTTTTGGCTTCAGCGACCATCGGGTGGTCGTTCTAGCTGCATTTTGCTAATTGTTGACAAATCCATAAATGACCCTCTATCGACCGCCAGGCGGTCGTTGCGCGTCAAAAGCTGTTGAGTGTTGGTAAACGGCGATCAACCGCGACCTTAGAGCTTCCAGTCCAGTCAAAGCTTGCACAAAACTGACGATTTCGTAGAGAATCGTACGCTTGTTTGAATCGTACGATTAAGGTGTGCTGTGGCTTTTGATTTGCAGATGAACTCCAACTTTCCGGCGCTCAAGCTTCGTGAGCGCGCCGCCGATAAACCGCAACGCACCGAGGGGCGTGCCGCTACTAAAACGCGCATCCTTGCCGCGACTGAAAAGCTCTTCATCGTGCATGGCTTCGATGCCACGAGCCTGCGTGCTATCACCACGGAAGCTGGCGTAAACCTCGCCGCTGTGAACTATCACTTCGGCAGTAAAGAAGAGTTGTTCGCCATCGTCCTCACCAACCGCCTCGACGCGCTGAACCTTGAGCGCGTGCGCTTGCTCGACGCTTTGGAGGCCAAAGGCATCGACGCCGCGCTGCGCGTCGAACAGCTCATCGCCACCATGTTCCTCCCGGCGCTGCAACTGGCGCGAAATCCTGAGCGCGGCGGCAGCGACTTCCTAAAGTTTTTGGGCCGCGCGTACGCTGATCCGTCGCCGTTCGTCAGTGGTTTGTTGTCCGAGCGCTACGCCGCGCAAGACTCGCGATTTGTGCAGGCGTTCGCCAAGGCTTTGCCTGAACTGCATGCGCACGACCTTTCGATGCGCTTGCATTTCATGCTCGACGCGATTTCGTCCACACTCGCAAGTGAAGACGCCCGCAAACTGATGGCTGGCCTCGCCGCCACCAGCGCCGACGCGGTCGAAGAAGACGTTGCCGTGCTCACGCACCTCGCGCCCTTCCTCGCTGGCAGCCTGCGCGCGAAGGTTAATCAGCCGGGACAACAAGCCGCAATTCGAGCGGTAATCGCGTCAGCGTAGTCTGGATTGTCGCGACGCAAATAGCGTGGTTTTCCAGCGGTTTTCCGCTGCTATGAGTCCGCGCGAATTCACGGATAAATCTGCGAAATCTACGCCAATAAAACGGTAACGCTCGAAGCAATCGATCACGGTTGCATCAAAGGAAAACACATGGCCTCCGCACTGCGCGAACCCATTTACGTTGTCGACGGCACTCGTACGCCGTTTCTAAAAGCGCGCAACGCGCCGGGGCCGTTCTCGGCGTCCGACCTTTCCGTTGCGGCCGGTCGCGCGCTGTTGTCGCGCTTGCCGATCGCGCCCACCGCAATTGACGAAGTCATCCTTGGCTGTGCGAATCCGTCGCCGGATGAAGTGAACATCGGTCGCTACGTCGCGATGCGTCTCGGATGCGGAGATAAAGTCACTGGCTGGACCGTGATGCGCAACTGCGCCAGCGGCATGCAAGCGCTCGACTCTGCGATCAACAACATGCTTGCGGGCCGCTCTGAGGTGGTGCTCGCGGGCGGCGTCGATGCGCTCTCTCGTGCGCCGCTGCTCTATGGCGAAAAGATGGTCCTGTGGTTTGCTGCGCTTGCTAGTGCTCGCTCAATGGGCCAGCGTGTCGGCGTGTTCGCGAAGCTCTCGCCGTCGGCGTTGTTTTCACCGGTCATTGCGTTGATGAAGGGTTTGACCGATCCGAAAGTTGGCCTCCTGATGGGCCAAACTGCAGAAAACATCGCGTATCGTTTTGGTATCACGCGCGGCGACATGGACGCGTTCGCGGCGGAAAGCCACAAGCGTGTGTTGGCTGCGCAAGCTGCTGGCAGCTACAAAGGTGAAGTCATCCCGTTGATCGACGGCAAGGGCAACGTTTACAACGATGACGATGGTGCGCGTGCGGATTCAACGCCGGAAAAACTCGCGAAGCTCAAACCGTTCTTCGACAAGAAGTACGGCAACGTGACGGCAGGCAACAGTTCGCAGATCACCGACGGCGGCGTGTGGCTCATGCTCGCGACGAAAGCCGCCGTGGAAAAACACAAACTTTCCGTGCTCGGCAAAATCGTCGATACCCAATGGGCCGGTTGCGACCCGGCACAAATGGGCCTCGGCCCGGTGTACGCGTCGACACCGATCTTGAAGCGCAACGGCCTCACGCTCTCAGACCTCGACACCATCGAAATCAACGAAGCCTTCGCCGCGCAAGTGCTCGCCTGCAAGCGTGCGTGGGAAGACGAAAAATTCTGCAAAGAAGAGCTTGGCCTTGACGGCGCGATGGGCTCGATTGACATGAGCAAGCTCAACGTTGACGGCGGCGCAGTCGCGCTGGGCCACCCTGTCGGTGCGTCTGGTGCGCGGATTGTTTTGCATGCACTCAATGTGTTGAAACGCTCGGGTGGCAAGCGCGCCTTAGCGACGATTTGTATCGGCGGCGGGCAGGGCGGCGCCATGCTGTTGGAGGCCGCGTAGAGAGCGGCTGCGCGGGCGCATTGCTTCGTTGGCGCCAGGCTCGTGTACATGAGTACACGTCGCCCGTCGCCGCCTCGCACTGCTTCCCGCTCGCGCGCGCTCTACTGCATCGGCGCTCCCGTGAACATTGGAATTTATTGACATGAAATACGAAAACTTCAAACTCAGCACCGACGACCAAGGCAACACGTGGGTCGGCATCGATGTCGCGGGCAGCAATGTGAACACTTTGGGCTCGCCTGTGCTCGACGAGCTCGAAGCGATGCTCAATGCGTTTGACGCTAACGCGCCGAAAGCGGTTGTGGTTCATTCGCTGAAAAGCTCGGGCTTCATCGCGGGAGCGAACATTCAAGAGTTTGAAGCCATTGGCCAATCAAACGATGTCGCCGCCGCGGAAAAACTCATCAAGCGCGGCTACGATTTGTACGAGCGGCTCGCAGCGGTGAAATATCCAACGCTTGCGCTGATTAAGGGCTTTTGTATGGGCGGCGGCATGGAACTCGCGATGGCGTGCCGCTATCGCGTCGCCGTTGATGAACCATCGACGCGCATGGGTCTGCCCGAAGTCATGTTGGGCATTTTGCCCGCGTGGGGCGGCGTCAAACGACTACCGCAGCTCATCGGGGCACCGGCCGCGTTTGACCTGATGCTCAGCGGTAAAACCGTGGACGCAAAGAAGGCGAAAAAGCTCGGATTGGTGGACGAGGCCGTCCCACCGCGGATCATGGGCAACACTGTTGCGGGCGTACTCGCAGCCAAGCCTGCGACACGTACGTTGGCACTTGTACCCAACCTAATGACCAACGGCTTCCTGCGCGGATTCGTGGCATCGCAAGCTCGCAAACAGGTCGCCAAACGCGCCCGCCGCGAGCACTACCCGGCGCCCTACGCGATCATCGATCTTTGGCAGAAGTACAACGGTGATGTGCACAAACCGGCCGCAACCGAGTCGTGTTCGATGCAGGCGTTGCTTTCGCATTCCACGGCGAAGAATCTCATTCGTGTTTTTGGTCTGCGCGAAAAGCTCAAAGCACAGGCTAAAGGCATTGGATTTAAGGCCGCGCACGTTCACGTGGTGGGCGCGGGCGTGATGGGCGGTGACATTGCCGCGTGGTGCGCGTTGCGTGGCATCACTGTGACGTTGCAAGATTTAGATGCGGCGAAGATTGCGCCGGCGATCAAGCGCGCGGCCGAAATGTTCAAGAAACGTTTGCGTGACGAGCGCCGTATTCGCGATGCCATGGATCGCCTCCAACCAGACGTGAGCGGCGACGGTGCGAAGCGTGCAGACGTCATCATCGAGGCGATTGTGGAAAACCTCGCTGTGAAGCAAAAGGTGTTCGCACAGCTCGAAGCCAAGGCCAAACCCGACGCGATTCTCGCGACCAACACATCAAGCATTCCGCTAGAGCAAATCGCCACAGCGCTGGCCGACCCGTCGCGCCTCGTCGGTATTCATTTCTTCAACCCCGTCGCGCAAATGATGCTCGTTGAAGTCATTAGCGGCGCGCAAACGAACGCGGACGCTGCGAAAAAAGCGACGGCGTTTGTCGACCAAATCGACAAGCTGCCATTGGCCTGCAAGAGCGCGCCGGGCTTCTGGGTAAATCGCATTCTCGCGCCGTACCTCACCGAAGCGATGCGCTGCCTCGACGAAGGCATTTCACCTGAAACACTCGACGAAGCGGCGCTCGCGTTTGGCATGCCGATGGGGCCGGTGGAACTGGCCGACGTCGTAGGGCTTGATGTGTGCGCCGCAGTGGGCCAAGTCGTCGGCGGCGAAGCCGCGCTCGCTAACGCACCGAAGAAACTCGCCGCCAAACTCGAAGCGAAAGAACTCGGCAAAAAGACCGGCAAGGGCTTCTACACCTGGGTCAACGGCAAGCCGCAGAAGGGCACAGCCAGCGCCGTTCCGGCCGGCCTCACTGAGCGACTCATCACGCCGATGCTCAACGAAGCCAACAAAGCGCTCGCCGAAGGCGTGGTGGCCAACGATGAGCTCGCCGACGCCGGCGCGATCTTCGGCTGCGGATTTGCGCCATTCACGGGCGGGCCGTTTAACTACCAGCGCGGCCGCTCAGCGTCATAGAGACTATCGGCCCGGCTTCACGAGTAGGCGCGGCATCAGCCGCGCTAGCCGTGCCGCATCACACAACCTGAAGCAGCGCGGCTGATGCCGCGCCTACATAACGATCGCGCGTCGGCGGAATGTCAGAATTCAGCCATGATTGAAGCACCGCCTTTCCGCGCCGCGTATGTCCGTTGAAGCTTTAGTTCAACAAGCCTTGCTCGCGCTGCGAGCCGGCGACGCGGCGCGCGCCATCGCGGCCATTGAGTCTGCGCCCGCGTCAGAGCGAAACACACAAGCGGCGCAGCGCACGCTCGCTGCGGCGCACGCACACAGCGGAAACTTGCTCGATGCTCAACGCACGATCCTTCGCGCAATCAATCACCCTACGCATCAGATCGAACCTGCCACCCGCGCGCTTGCCGGACGCATTGCGCTCGATCTCGCGCAACCGGAAGCGGCGTTTGCGCAGTTCGAGCAGTTAGTCCGTGTCGCGCCGCAGCAGGTAGCGTTTTGGCGCTACCTGTGGCAGGCGGCACATGACGCACCCACGCGAAAGCGCGCGCTAGAACTTAGCCGAGCGCATCAGATCGCACTAGACGCTGATTTGTCTACAGCGTGGAAAGCGTCGCAGGCTCTGGTTGATGCGGGCCAACGTGGTGCGGCGATCGCACTCGCAAAACAAACACTGAAAGCGCATACGCAAGATGCCAGTGCGCATTGGCTGTACGCGAAACGCGTAGTTGAGCTTGCGCCTTTGACGGCGCTAGATGCCCTCACGTCCGCGCTTCCGTCCGAGCCGTTGATCGGTTCCGCCGATGGCGTGGACGTAGCGCTGTGTTTGCCATCGGTCTATGCGGACAACGATGCAATAACGCAGTGGCGTGAGCGCTACGCGCGTGGACTACGCAGAGCGGCGCGCGACCTGTCCGCTGCGACACTTTCCGCTTCTGAGCGCGTTGAATGCGTTCGCCACACCGCGTTTGGGCTCGCGTATCACGGGCGCAACGATCTCGAGCTGCAAACGCAACGCGGAAATTTGATGCGCAGCTTGACGCAGCCGCTCGAACTCGAAGCACTGCGGCAAGGCGTAATGGGCGACAGGGCACGGATTCGCGTCGGCTTCGTTTCGAAACACGTTCGCGATTGCACCGTGGGGCATTACTTCAAGCGCTTCATGACGGACCTGAGCGATGCGCAAATTGAAGTCTTTGTCTACGCATGCGGCACACGCGATGCATTCACCGACGACATTGCGAAATGCGTTGATCAACTGCGATTTTTCGACGACGAATCCTCCACGCTCGCCCGGGTGAGCACCGCCATTGCGCAGGACGCGCTCGATGTGATGATCTATCCAGAACTCGGCATGGAGCCATTGATCGAAAAGCTCGCCGCAATGCGTCTCGCTCCGCTGCAATGCGCGCTGTGGGGACATCCGGTCACGACGGGGCTGCCGACGATTGATGTGTTTTTTAGCGGCGCCGGACTTGAGCCCGAGGGTGCAGATGCGCACTACCGCGAACGCTTGCAACTACTGCCGGGTTTGGGCACGTGCTACCCCGCTCCGCCACCGCCGTCGTCTTTAACGCGAGCCCAGCTTGGGTTGCTCGAAGGCGTGCCGCTCGCGGTGTGCGCGCAGTCGCCGTTCAAATGGAACCCGGAATTTACGCGCGCCGTTGCGCGGAGCTTGAGCGCCTCACCTGCGGCACGGCTGGTTGTGTTCGATGGTCCAGCGACCGGAAGTGGCGAACTATTCGACGAGTACTTGGAGTTTCACTTCTCGCAGGCGGGCGTCGACGCGAAGCAACGCGTGATTCGCCTGCCGCAGCGTTCACGTGCCGATTTCTTGGCGGTGCTCGCGGCGTGTGACCTTGGGCTCGATACGTTTGGATTTTCGGGCGGCAACACGAGTCTGGACGCGTTCTCGGTTGGCCTGCCAGTCGTCACGCTACCCGGCGAATTTATGCGTGGACGGCAGACTTTTGCGATGCTTGCGTTGATGTCATCAGCCATCGAGGCGTCGCTGGTGGCGCGCGACGCTGACGCCTACGTGCGAATCACGACGACATTGCTCGCCGACGCGGAAAAGCGCGAGGCATTGAGACGAGATATTCGCGCATCAAATCATCGCCTATTTGACGACGCGAGTGCAGTCGTGGCGTTGCGCGAATGGTTGATGCGTGAAGCGCGGCAAGCAGCTGGGCGTGCAGTGCCCGCGCGACGCTGAATTCGCGCGCGGTTGCTTCGCGCCTACTTCGTCAAACGATCAAACGCTTCCTGATATTTCGCCGCTGTGGCCGCGATGACTTCGGGAGTGAGCGTTGGCGCAGGAGCCTTTTTGCCCCACGGTTGACCGTTGGTACGCACGGCTTCTAGCCAGTCGCGCAGATATTGTTTGTCGTAGCTCGGTGGGTTTTTGCCTGCGGCGAACGCGGCTTCGTAGCCTTCGATCGGCCAGTAGCGCGACGAGTCCGGTGTGAGCACTTCGTCCATCAGCGTGAGCGTGCCGTTTTCGTCAAGGCCGAATTCGAACTTGGTGTCGGCGATGATGATGCCGCGGGTGAGCGCGTAATCTGCGGCACGCGTGTAGAGCGCGATCGCGGCGTCGCGCACTTTCACTGCGAGCGGTTCGCCGATGATTTCCACCATCCGCGCGAACGAAATGTTTTCGTCGTGCTCGCCCATTTCGGCTTTGGTCGCGGGCGTGAAAATGGGCGCGGGCAGCTTGCTCGCGTTCTTAAGCCCCGAAGGCAACGGCACGCCGCACACGGACTGCGACGCCTGATATTCCACCCAGCCCGAACCCGCGAGATAGCCGCGCACGACGGCTTCGACCGGCAGCGGCTTCAGCCGCTTCACGAGCATTGAGCGGCCTACGACTTGTGGCGCTTCGGCGGCGGTCACCGCGCTCTCGGGCGCGTCGCCCGTCAAGTGATTCGGCACGATGCCCGTGAGTTTGTCGAACCAGAACAGCGCCATCTGCGTGAGCAGCGCGCCCTTACCGGTGATCGGCTCATCCATGATCACGTCGAAGGCGCTGATGCGATCAGACGCCACCATCAAAATGCGGTCACTGCCCACGGCGTAGTTGTCGCGCACCTTGCCGCGCGCGAGAAGGGGGAGAGAGGTGATGGCAGAAGTGTGGACGGTGGTCATGGGTGAAGTCTCCGTGTGGAGCGGAGAGTGCGGCGGAATTGTCGAGGCACGAATTATCTCCCGTCGTCCAGCAGACTGTGCGACGCGCCTGCTTTGACAGTAGACTCTATGCGTTTCAATTGCTGGCCCTTTGTCCACGGCCCTCAACACGCGCGGATTGATGATCAACGACAACGAACTAGACCGCACCATTGCTGAACTACGCGCTCTCCTTACGCAACTGACTGGCGTGTCAGTCGAGTGCATCGACGTTCGGCCATCGCGGATCGACATTGTTCTTATCGTTGAGCGCATCGAATCGGTAGGCCCAATTGTTTACGCTTGCGACGGCGCAAACGTGGCTTTGCGTCTCTGGAGCGTCGCATCCAGCGGCCCCGCGTCTGCACAAGCGAGCGCAGCTTCGGTGCGCTACCAAGTGAGCGCACTAGCCAGTCACGATGCAACGGTATCCGCCCGTGAAAAGGTAGAGATATTCGGCATTTACTTAGTGAACTTTGCCTGCGCGGTCGACGCAATCACGCAGACCGAAGCCGACAGGTTGCTCGGGCTGTGGAATGCCATTAAGCGTTCGGTCTGAACCGTTGCAGACATGCCTGTTCTTGAGAGCCGAGCTCTGGGCCGGGTTGAAAACTCTGCACCCCCATTCCGCTCTGGCCACGGGGTTTGCAATCCAGCCTACCTACAGCTTTTTGCGTGTAACGACAGTCGTACGGCGTTCTCAGCCGATTTTTTTCGTTACTCAACTTGGATGAAAATAAGCCGCAAAGCACCACCCCGCTGTCGTTAGCGTCCAAAAGCCAATACCCTATCGCCCCGATGCACTCATCTTGAGTTCCAGCCGCTTGCTCCACCATGACAGCGGGAAGCAGAGCGCGAAATAAAAGAGCGCGACGAAGCTGTAGACGAGGAAGGGCTGGAAGGTGGCGTTGGCGATCATGCCGCCGGTTTTGGTGATTTCTACGAAACCGATGATTGAGGCGAGCGCGGTGCCTTTGATGACTTGCACCATGAAGCCGACGGTCGGCGCGATGGCGATGCGCGCGGCTTGTGGCAACACGATGAGGCGCAGTTGCTGCGCGAACGATAGGCCGAGACTTTTCGCCGCTTCCCATTGTCCCTTCGGCACGGCGTCCACGCAGCCGCGCCAAATCTCCGCGAGGTAGGCGCTCGAATACAGCGTGAGGCACACCGAAGCCGCGATCCACGGCGACACATTCACGCCGAGCGCGGCGATGCCGAAGAACGCGAGAAAAAGTTGGATCAGGAGCGGCGTGCCTTGGAACACCTGCACGTAACCGCCAACGAGCTTGCCCGCGATGCGACCACCGCCGAGGCGCGCGTAAAGCAGCAATAAACCGACGATGCCGCCGCCGAGGAAAGCGACGAGCGAGAGCGCGACCGTCCAGCGCACGGACATCAGCAAATTGCGCGCGATGTCCCAGAGGGAGAAATCAACCATTGCGTTTCCCCCGGTTTGCGTGGGCGGCAAGGCATTGTTTCATCGTACCCCCGCCTTCGCCGAAGCGCCGAACAAAAAGCGCGGCCCGACCCAAGTGAGCACATGACGCACCGCTATCGCGAGCAATAAGTAGATGGCGCCGGCGATGATGAAGCTCTCGAACGCACGGAAATTGCGGCTTTGGATCAGGTTCGCCGCGTAGCTCAATTCTTCGGTGGAGATTTGACCGCACACCGCCGAGCCGAGCATCACGATGATGATTTGGCTCACCATCGCGGGCCACACTTTGGCGAGTGCGGGCGGCAATACCACCAAGCGAAACATTTGCATGCGCCCGAGACCGAGCGCCTTCGCCGCGTCGAACTGACCGCGCGGCGTCGCATCGAGCCCGGCGCGCACGATCTCGGCGGCGTACGCGCCGAGGTTCACCACCATCGCGATGATGCTCGCAATCTCCGGCGTGAGCTTCACGCCTGCAGCAGGCAACCCGAAAAAGATGAAGAAGAGTTGCACGATAAACGGCGTGTTGCGAATCAACTCAACGTACGTGGCCGCAATCCACGCCAGCGGTTTCGCGCCGTAGGCGCGCATCCATGCGCAGGCCACGCCCACGATGCCACCGAGCACCGCTGAGAGGGCCGTCAACGCGAGCGTCCACGCCACGCCCTTCGCCAGAAGCGGCCATTGTGCGAGGACGGCTAGGAAGTCGAGTTCGATTTTCATGATGCGATGATTATTTTTTGTCGTCATTCTCGACCGCAGGTCGGGAATCCAGAAAGGTGGCATTGAAACGATCAATGGACAGCGAACTGTCTGGATCCCCGCTGCGCGAGGATGACGCCTTTTCTATTCTGCGGTCGATGCGCGGTGCCGCCCAACGACAAATCGAACAACGCGCGTTGCTTAGTTCGGCAAATCACCCGCTGGACGACCGAGCCACTTTTGCGCCAATTTGTCTAGATCGCCTGCGGCTTTCGCGGCTGCGATGATTTCGTTAACTTTCAAGCGCAATTTGTCTTCGCCCTTGGCAACGCCGATGAAGTTTGGCGAATCTTTGAGCAACAGCTTGTATTCGGCCGAGAGGTTCGGATTGCGCGCCATCATGTTGCCTGCGACGGAAGCGCCTGTGGCCAGCAGCACCGTTTGGCCGGATACAAATGCGCTCACGGTGGCGTTGTTGTCTTCAAAACGTTTGATGTCAACGCCAGCGGGTGCGATCTTCGTGAGCTCCATGTCTTCAATCGCGCCCCGCGTTACGCCGACCGATTTTCCTGCGAGATCGGCCGCGCTTTTCACGCTCACGTTTTTTGGACCGAATACGGCTTGGAAAAACGGGGTGTAAGCCGCCGTGAAATCTATAACTTTTTCGCGCTCAGCGGTTTTGCCCAGCGTGGAAATCACTAAGTCCGCTTTCTTTGTTTGCAGATACGGAATGCGGTTGGCGCTCGTCACCACCACGAGTTCGGTTTTTACGCCGAGCTTCGCACCGATGTAATTAGCCATGTCGACGTCGAGGCCTTGTGGTTTCAGATCGGTACCGACGAAACCGTAGGGTGGGAAGTCGGTCGGAATCGCGATCTTGATTTCCTTGGCTTTCATCACGTCGTCGAGGGCGTTTTGCGCGACGCTTGGCGCGCTCATGACAAGCGCCAACGCGCCGAAAGCAGCCAGCAACGGACGGAGCAAGGGGGTGAACTGAGGCTTCAAGGGGATCTCCCGAAAGTTTAGAAATTAGGTTTGGCACGGGCGTACACACGCGCCTCTGCCCGAAGTGTGCATGATTCTGCAAAGCAATCAACGTGCCTGCTTGCAGGAATCAAAACTAGTGGCAGTTGTAGGGCGAGCGTCTAGCCCGCCGCCACCGCCGCCACCTGCTCACGCAACCAGCGCGCGGGCGCGGCGGTATGCGTGCGTTCGTGCCAGAGTTGGTAGAAGCGTAGCGGTGGAAAGTCTAGCGGTGCGGGCAGAACCTTGATCGGCAAGAATTTGGCGTAGTGCGCCGCGAATCGCCGGCCAGTGGTGAAGACCAAGTCGGTCGTCATCAACACATACGGCGCGACGTGAAAGTACGGCAGCGAGACGCGAATGTCTCGCTTGATACCCAGCTTGTGGAGATGGTCGTCAATCGCCCCGCGCACCCCGCCCGCGTAGCGCACGGGTGCGAGATGCTTTGCCGCAACGTAGTCATCGGCCGTGATCGTGGCTTTGCGCGCCAATGGATGCCGCTCGCCGACCATGCACACGACTTCGTCGTCGAAGAGCGTTGTGGTGCGCAAATACTCTGGTGGGTTTGGCCAGTTGCCAACCACCACGTCAAGTTCGCCCTCCTCAAGCAAGCGCTCGAAATCAATGTCGAGCGAAAGCGAGCGCACATTCAAGCGCCCGTTCGGCACTTTTGCGCGGAAGCGATCAATCAAGTTCGAGAGAAAAAACGCATCAAAGTAATCCGGCGCGCCCACGCCAAACACGCGTTTTGATTTCGCAGGATCAAACGGCTCCGCTTGCAGAAGAATGCTGTCAATGGCATCGAGCGCTGCGCGCGTCGGCGCGATCAGGCCTTCGGCGCGTTCGGTCGCGGTCATGCCGCTGCGGGTGCGCACCAGCAGATCATCGCCCGTGATTTCGCGCAGGCGCTTAAGCGCGCTGCTCACCGCGGGCTGCGTTATGCCTAAGCGATCCGCTGCACGAGATACGCTTTTCTCCTGCAGCACAAGATAGAGCACGCGCAGCAAATGGGTGTCGAGCGGTTCTGCCATGTGTGTCTCCCTCTGACCGTTTACGGGACGCTGCAACGCGTCTTTGGGCGGGCATTGCCAGCCCTCGTAATGATTGGAATAACGCTTAGCTTATCAGCGCATCCTATCGCAGCCGCTATAGTGAGCAGTTATTGCGCTTTAGGTGAGTAAGGTCGGGTCGTATGGCGAGCACGTTGCGTTTTCTGTTGAACGGCGAACTGGTTGAGCAAGCCGCGTTCGACCCGCATCTGACGCTCTTGGATTTTTTGCGCGAACAACGCCGCTTAACTGGCACCAAAGAGGGCTGTAACGAGGGCGATTGCGGTGCGTGCACCGTGGTGATCGGCGAATTGACACAAGCTGGTGCAGGCCCAAGTCGCGTTGATCGCGTGTCGCTCACGCCGATCAACGCCTGCATTCGCTTGCTGGCGACGCTCGACGGCAAAGCCGTGTTTACCGTTGAATCCCTTAAAGCCTCAAGCGGTGCGCTACATCCGACGCAGCAAGCGATGGTCGATTGTCACGGCTCACAATGCGGCTTCTGCACACCGGGCTTTGTGATGTCTCTGTTCGCGTTGTTTAAAACTAACGCGAGTCCGAACCGAGATGAAACCTGCGAAGCGATCTCTGGAAATTTGTGTCGCTGCACGGGCTATCGCCCGATTCTCGACGCCGCGCAAGTGATGTATCAACGTGCCGCGGAGTCTCCTGCGCTGGGCAGCTGCGACAACGTTGCGTCGTGGATGTTTACGCCAGCAACGGAGGACGCGGCACCACTTCCCGGTGAGGCGGAGCTTGCCGCGCGCCTTAAAGCGCTAGCGCACAGCGACGCACTGCGCGTGGAATCGGCTGCGGGCACATTTATCGCGCCCCGCACGGTCGACGAGTTTTCGGCGTTGCTTATGGCGCACCCGAATGCTTGGATTTTGGGCGGCGGAACGGACATTGGTCTGTGGATCACCAAAGCGCTGCAAACCAACGCCACGATCATCTACACCGGCGAAGTGACCGCACTCAAACACATTGATGTGACGGACGCTGGTTTGCGCATCGGCGCGGCGGTCGCACTGGAGCCTGCGTTTCGTGCGATGAATCGCCTGTACCCAGAACTCGCGCACGTATGGACGCGCTTCGCGTCGAAACCGATTCGTGCGAGCGGTACGCTGGGCGGAAATGTGGCGAACGGCTCGCCGATTGGCGATTCGATGCCCGCGCTGATCGCGATTGGCGCGCAGGTCGTCTTGCGTCGCGCAGGCGCACAACGAACGATCCCGCTTGAAGCGCTCTATCTCGACTACAAGAAGCAAGCGCGTGAGCCGGGCGAATGGGTCGAAGCGATCATCGTGCCGCGTCGCGACCCCGGTGCGCTGCAAATCGCGAGCTACAAGAATTCGAAGCGCAACGAACAAGATATTTCAGCGGTTTTTTGTGCGATAGCGTTGGGGTTAGAGCGCGGTGTGGTTACGCAGATTCGCATTGCATGCGGTGGCATGGCGGGCATTCCGAAGCGCGCAACGAGCGCCGAAAACGCGCTCATCGGCAAAGCCTGGAGCGAAGCATCTGTGCGCGCGGCGATGGCTGCACTCAGTAATGATTTCGCACCGATGAGTGACATGCGTGCAAGCGCTGAATACCGCATGCAAGTGGCGCAGAATCATCTGTTGCGCTTTTGGCATGAGTCGCAAGGCGATGCAGCTCAAGCACCGGTACGGGTGTTTTGATGAGTAGCATGACGCAACGCTCCATTGACATGTCGCGCCACATTGTCACGGCATCGGCGCGCCACGAATCGGCGCATCTGCATGTGACGGGCGAGGCGGTCTACACCGACGACATTCCCTTGCCACGCGACGCGCTCTCGGCGGCGATTGGTTACGCGCCCGCTGCGCATGCGGCGTTGAAAGCTGTTGATCTCACGGCGGTGCGTGCCGCGAAGGGCGTTGTGGCGGTGTTCACGGCGGCTGATGTTCCCGGCGTAAATAACTACGGCGGCATCAAGCTTGATGATCCCATTCTTGCGACTGACTTAATTGAATATCACGGTCAACCCGTGTTTGTGGTCGTCGCTGAAACGCATGGGCTTGCTCGTAAGGCTGCGCGATTGGCGAAGTACGAACTCGGATTGCGAACGCCAATTTTGAGCGTTGACGACGCGCTTGCTGCGAAGAGCTATGTGCTCAATCCGGTGGTCACGGGCTGCGGAGACGCTGAGACCGCGCTCGCGCGTGCGCCGCATCGCATCAGCGGCAAAGCCGCGCACGGCGGACAAGATCACTTTTATCTCGAAGGGCACATTGCGTTTGCGACGCCGCGAGAAGACGGACAGATCGACGTCCACTGCTCCACGCAGCATCCGACCGAGGTGCAGCACATCGTCGCTCGCGCAATGGCGAAGCCCGACGCGATGATTCGTGTCGAATGCCGCCGCATGGGCGGTGGTTTCGGCGGCAAAGAATCGCAGCCGGCGCTCTTTGCATCGCTGTGCGCGATGGCCGCGTCACGCTTGGGGCGCACGGTGAAGTTGCGGCTTGATCGTGACGACGACATGATCATCACGGGTAAGCGGCACCCGTTTCAGTTCGAATACGACGTGGGTTTCGATGACAACGGGCGCATCGTCGGTGCGGATTTCATGCTTGCGTCGGATTGCGGCTATTCGGCGGATCTTTCGGGGCCGGTGAATGCGCGCGCGATTTGTCACGTCGACAACGCCTACTTCTTGGAGCATGTGCGCATTCGAAATTTCATGTGCAAAACGCACAAGGTGTCGAACACCGCGTTTCGCGGGTTCGGCGGCCCGCAGGGTATGTTCTTGATCGAAAAGATCATGGACGAGATCGCGTACGCCTTGGGCAAAGATCCGCTCGACGTGCGCACGCAAAATTTCTATGGCCTGACCGAGCGAAACGTCACGCACTACGGGCAGCCCGTTGACGACAACATTCTGTTTGACATCGTGCCAGAGCTTGAACAACGCGCCGACTATCGCGCGCGCCGCGCAGAGTTGCGTGCGCAGAACGCGACGAGTCCGATCATCAAGCGCGGCATCGCGGTGACGCCGGTGAAGTTCGGCATTTCGTTCAACGCGACGCACCTCAATCAAGCCGGTGCGTTGATCAATGTCTACTCCGACGGTTCGGTGATCGTGAACCACGGCGGCACCGAGATGGGCCAAGGGTTGTTCACCAAAGTGGCGCAGGTCGTGGCCGAGGAATTGGGCATTGACGTCACGCGCATTCGCATGTCCGCGACCGACACCGCGAAGGTCCCGAACACGAGCGCGACGGCGGCGTCCAGTGGCACCGACTTGAATGGCATGGCCGCCAAAGACGCGTGTCGCAAGCTGCGCAATCGCTTGGCAGATTTTGTGGCGTCGAAGTGGGACGTGCATCCGCAGTCGGTGCGCTTTGCGAACGATGGCGTCGAAGCCGAAGTCAACGGCGCAACCAAGCGCTGGGCGTTCGACGATTTGGTGCACGACGCGTGGTTCGCGCGCATCTCGCTCTCGGCGCAAGGGTTCTACAAAACGCCGAAGATTCACTGGAATCGCGAGACGTTCAAGGGCCGCCCGTTTTACTACTTCGCCTACGGCGCGGCCTGCGCGCAGGTTGCGATTGACACGCTCACCGGAGAGATGAAAGTCGAGCGCGTAGACCTGTTGCACGACGTCGGGAGTTCGATCAATCCGGTGCTCGATAAGGGCCAAGTCGAAGGCGCGTTCATTCAAGGCATGGGCTGGCTCACGGGCGAAGAGCTCGTTTGGAATGGCAAAGGTGTGCTCGCTACGCATGCGCCCAGCACCTACAAAATTCCCACCGCCGCCGATGTTCCGGAGACGTTCAACGTTTGGCTCGTCGAAAACTCGCCGAACCGCGAAGACACGATTTATCGCAGCAAGGCCGTGGGCGAGCCGCCGTTCATGCTCGCGTTCGCGGTGCATCACGCCATCGCGGATGCCGTGCGCGCGGTGAGCGGCTATCGCGATGCGGTCGATCTTGCCGCCCCGGCCACTGCGGAAGCGATTTTGCGGGCCGTGAACGTCGCAAGTCGCCGCATTGGGGCGAATCCATGAGTTCTCTAGCGGCGCAACTGATCGATTGCTCCGCAAAGGGTGAGCAGACGATGCTCGTCGTCGTCGCCAACGCCAAAGGCTCCGTTCCGCGCGAAGCGGGCGCTTGGATGATCGTCTCAGCGGAGCGCACGACAGGCACCATTGGTGGCGGTCACCTTGAGTTGAAGTCCATCGAAATCGCGCGTTCGCTGATCGCGAGCGCCGCAACTTGCGCCACGGTACGGCAGTTTCCGCTTGGCCCGGCGCTCGGGCAATGTTGCGGCGGCGCAGTCGAAATTGCTTTCGTACCCGTCGGTGCCAGCGATCGCGCTTGGATCGATGAACTGCGCGAGGTTGAACGCATCGGCGGCACCCTCACGTTGTGCCGTACGCTCGATACCGGCTCGACGCTCGCGCTGCCGCTTACGTTCGATCCGTGGCATGTCTGGGTGTTCGGCGCGGGACACGTCGGCAAAGCGATCGTCGACGTACTGGGTGCGCTACCGTGCACGGTGACGTGGGTTGATTCGCGTGACGCGCAATTTCCTGCGGCGTTGCCGGCGAACGCGGCGATCGTCGAAACGGACTCGCCCGCCGATGAAGTGCACCACATTCCGCGTCGCGCGGACGTGTTGGTGCTCACGCATTCGCACGCGTTGGACTTGGAGATCTGTGCGGCGCTCATCGGGCGCGACGACTTGGCGTACATCGGCGTGATCGGTTCCGAGACCAAAGCCGCGACATTTCGCAAACGTTTCGAACAGCGTGGCCGTTCTGGCACCGAGATTGCTCGTATGATTTGCCCCATTGGGCAAGCGACATTGAAAAGCAAGCATCCGGGGGTGATCGCAGTGGGCGTGGCAGCAGATTTGATCGAGCGCAGACAGCTTTATGGCGTGAACGAATGCCCGGCGGTCGTTGGCGGTCGAATATGAAGAAAGTCGACTATTCAATGAAACATGCTGCAACGACCGCTGAACAGTCGACGGAGCGTAAAAGCTGTATGCGCATATATTTCTGTGGGAGCGGACTTTCCCGCGACACGCAGTGGCCGCAGAAAATCGCGGGCGAGCCCGCTCCCACATCCGAGAACGTGATCGCATGAACTCACCCCGACTCGATATCCGCCACGTCACAAAGCGCTATCCCTCTGTGGTCGCCAACGACGACGTAAGCCTCGCCGTCGGACCCGGCGAAATTCACGCGATCCTCGGCGAGAACGGCGCGGGCAAATCGACGCTGATGAAAATCATCTACGGTGCGGTCAAGCCCGACGAAGGTGAAGTGCTGTTTGACGGCAAGCCCTGCAAAATTCGCAATCCGCAAGAGGCGCGCGCGTTGGGCATCAGCATGGTGTTCCAGCACTTTTCGTTGTTCGAAACAGTGACCGTCGCCGAGAACATTTGGCTCGGTCTCGATAAGTCGCTCTCGCTTGCGACCGTGCGCGAACGCACGGTGCAAAAAGCGCAGGAATATGGACTCGACGTTGAGCCGGATCGGCCCGTGCATTCGCTCTCTGTCGGCGAGCGGCAACGCGTCGAAATCGTGCGCGCGCTGCTCACCGATCCAAAAGTATTGATCCTTGATGAGCCCACATCGGTGCTTACGCCGCAAGCGGTGCGACGTTTGTTTGTCACGCTGCGCAAGCTTGCCGAGAACGGTTGCAGCGTGCTCTACATCAGCCACAAGCTCGACGAAATCCGCGAGCTGTGCACCAATTGCACGGTGCTGCGCGGCGGCAAAGTCACCGGCAACGTGGACCCGCGAAACGAGAGCAACGCGTCGCTCTCGCGCTTGATGATTGGCGCGGAGCCGCCGAAATTGCAGCACCGCGAACAGCAAGCGGGCGCGGTGGCGTTCGCAGCGAGTGGCCTGACGCTCGCGGCAGATGATCCGTTTGGCGTGTCGCTTGAACGCATTGCGTTCGAGGTGCGCTCGGGCGAAATCGTTGGCATTGCTGGCGTGTCGGGCAACGGACAACAGGAACTTTTGGCTGCTCTCTCAGGCGAAAGCACGCGCGCTCCAGCGGGCAGCGTCACGCTGTTCGGTAACGATATTTCCAAACGCAATCCACGCATTCGGCGTGCGAGCGGGCTGCATTTTGTTCCCGAAGAACGACTGGGTCGCGGCGCGGTGCCCACGATGTCGCTAGCGCAAAACACACTGCTCTCGCGTTCTTTGGAACTCGTCGGCAATCCGCCGCTCGGATGGATTTCGCCCGCCGCGATGGCCGGTATGGCGCAAGGCATCATCGCGCGCTTCAACGTGAAAGCTGGCGGGCCAAGTGCAGCCGCGAAAAGCCTGTCCGGCGGCAATCTTCAAAAATACATCGTGGGTCGCGAAATCAGCGCGAAGCCAAAAGTGCTCATCGTGTCGCAACCCACCTGGGGCGTCGACGTCGGCGCGGCCGCGCAAATTCGCGGTGAGCTCCTCGCGCTCCGAGACGCGGGCTGCGCGCTCTTAGTCGTCAGCGAAGAGCTCGACGAACTCTTCGAAGTTTGTGACCGCATGCATGTGATCGCGAAAGGGCGCTTGTCGCCATCAATCGCGACGAGTGAGGCGACGGTGGAGAAAATTGGGGAATGGATGAGTGGGCTTTGGTCTTCCGCGGAGGTGGTGGCATGATGTATTCACCGCGCTTCTCCGGCCTCGCGAAGCCGGGTCTCGGCCCGGCGGCCGAATTACTTTTTGGCATTGCCCAAAAAGTAACCAAAAAGGCTAGCCCCACACCCCGCTTGTTTCCTCCGGTGCTCGCAACGTGCGGGATCCGCACAAATCGCCCGATGGCGCGCAAGTCTGCGCGCGGTGGGCTCATGGTGCGGGTCTACGACCGCCCGTTGCTCGGCTCCTCGGCGCGGGCTGACGGAGCGTTCGGATCGAATATTGATCGCTTCGCGATGCGTTTACGGGAACCCGGATGCGAGCATCCGGGCTACGTGGGCGGCGAGCGTGATTTAGACGTGTCTGTATCGCAGAGCGATCAAATGTTGGTTTGCTGGGGTCCCCGTGTATTCGACCCCGAGGAGCGGAGCAACAGGCGGTCCAAGACCAAAACCATGAGCCCACTGCGCGCGGTTAGCGCGCCATCGGGCGATTTGTTTTGGTCCCGCCTGTTGCGAGCACCGCAGGAAAAGGGCGAATATTGGGGTCGCCTTCTTTTGGTTACTTTTCTTGGCGAAGCAAGAAAAGTGACTGGCCCCGCGCGGCCACGAAGCGCGCTCGTGGCAGACATCAAACATCATTCCGTCAAACCCTTCGACAAGCTCAGGGCGAACGGTTCGAGTGCTGTCGTTGCGCCTCAATCCACGTTGGCATGTGTCAATTTGCGGTGGGTTGAAACCCACTCTACGAATTCCCACTGGCACCGCGCGGCCACAGAGCGCGCTGTTCGCGCGGGAGCACTCCCATGCTAAAGCTCGAAGCCCGCCCCCAACCCTCCCAATTCTGGAGCATTGCGTCTCCCCTGCTCGCGCTTGTCATCACCGTCATCATCGGCATCGGCATTTTTCTGCTGATGGGCAAAGACCCGATTAAGGGTTTGCAGATGTTCTTCTGGGAGCCGATTAAATCGGGCTACGGGCTCTCGGAGTTGGCGGTTAAAGCGACGCCGTTGTTGCTCATCGCGCTCGGTCTCGCGGTTTGCTACCGCGCGAACGTGTGGAACATTGGCGCCGAAGGGCAGTTTGTGCTCGGCGCAATTGCAGCGGGCGGCGTCGCGCTTCTCGCGGATAAGACGACCGGGCCGTGGATCATTCCACTGATTTTGTTGGCGGGTATTTTGGGTGGCATGCTGTGGGCGGGCATCGTGGCCTTGCTGCGTGACCGGTTCAACGCGAGCGAAATTTTGGTGAGCTTGATGCTCGTGTACGTCGCGGATTTGGTGTTGTCGTACCTTGTGTACGGTCCGTGGAAGGACCCCAACGGCTACAACTTTCCGCAGACGAAAAACTTCGAGAAAGTCACGCAGATTCCGCGCTTGTTCGACGGCACGCGCATGAATGTGGGGCTCTTGATCGCACTCTTTGGCGTGTTCGGCATGTGGATTTACATGTTCCGAACGTTCATTGGATTTCAACTGCAAGTCGGCGGGCTCGCGCCACACGCGGCGCGCTACGCGGGTTTCTCGTCGCGTCGCGCGTTGTGGACGGCGCTGTTGGTTTCGGGCGGCATGGCCGGTCTTGCGGGCGGTCTTGAAGTAGCGGGGCCGATTGGGCAGCTCACGCCGTATGTGCCGGCGGGATACGGCTTTGCGGCGATTATCGTGGCGTTCGTTGGGCGATTGCATCCGGTCGGCATCGTGTTTTCCGCGATTCTCATG
>JAGNQL010000175.1 GCA_017989135.1 Burkholderiales bacterium | reverse complement strand
TGTGCGCCTTGACAAACGTGACGACTAGTTCTGGCGGTTTGAATAACGCCGCTACCGTGACGCCGAGCGCCGGACTGAGTTCGACCGCGACGGTGAACGCCTGTAGGGATGTTCCTTCCAACCCACCAGCCATCACTGTCACAAAAACCATTGTGAGTGGCAATCGTGCGAATCCAGTGGCGTACCTGATCACGGTGACAAACACCGGTGGCGCAGGGTCATATGGTTTGACCGATGCGCCAATGTTCGGCACCGGTATTACCGTCGATTCGGTGAGCTGCGTTAACACTACGTCACCAGCGGCGGGCGGCGCGCCGCTCTGCTCGGGAACGGCACCGCACACGCTTGCGGCGGTGGGAACTCCGATTGCGGGTGGCGCAAGCCACACCTATATGGTCACGATTGGATACACCATCACGGAAGCAGTGACCAACCGCGTTGGATCTGCGCTTTGTGCGTCTGGCAACCCACCGGGCTCCGGCGGGCTGAACAACGTTGCAACTGTGACGCCGAGCTCTGCGGCTGCGATCAACGCGTACGCATGCGAATCCGTGACGCCACCAGTGAACATTCCGACGACCAATCGATTTGTTCTCTTGATGCTAGCGCTCGCTCTAGCTGCGTTCGGATGGCAATCGACACGTCGCTTCAGATAGTCTGAACCGCGCGTAAATTAGGCCGGGTTCGCCCGGCCTTTTTTTTGCCTACGATTTGCGCCCTAAAATAGAAAAAAATCAGGAGTTACTTGTGCAGGAATTACTCAGCGAACTTAAATCAGCGATCGGCGCAGCGAAAACTAAAGTAGACGAACTTCGGGGGTTACTTTGAATACGACAAAAAGTCGCATCGCCTACTAGAACTCAACGCCGAGTTAGAAAACCCTAAGGTTTGGGACGACGCTGACCGCGCCCGTGAACTGGGCAAAGAGAAACGGCTGATCGATGGCGTCATCGGCCACATCGACGCATTAACCGCCGACACTCAAGGGGCAGCAGAGTTGCTCGAGCTCGCCGAAATGGAGAGTGATGAAGCAACGTTGCAAAGCCTAAAGGGCGACGTCGCGAAAATCACCGCCATTCTTGCGGAGCTTGAATTCAAGCGCATGTTTTCCGGCGAGCAGGACGAATCAAACTGCTTTCTTGACATCAACGCCGGATCGGGCGGCACCGAGGCGCAAGACTGGGCGCAAATGCTCTTTCGCATGTACTGCCGCTACGGTGAACGTAAGGGCTTCAAGGTCGAAGTGCTCGAAGAATCCGACGGCGATGTCGCGGGTCTCAAGAGCGCGTCGATCAAGCTCACTGGTGACTTTGCGTATGGGTATCTGCGCACTGAGACCGGTATTCACCGCCTTGTACGCAAAAGCCCCTTTGATAGTAACGCGCGCCGCCACACATCGTTCGCGTCTGTATTCGTTTACCCCGAAGTCGACGATTCGATTCAGATAGACATCAATCCGTCGGATGTGCGCACTGACACTTTCCGCGCCAGCGGTGCGGGTGGACAGCACATTAATAAGACCGATTCCGCCGTACGTCTGACCCATATTCCAACGGGGATTGTCGTGCAATGTCAGGATGGGCGAAGCCAGCACAGCAACCGCGACGTCGCGTGGAAGCGTTTACGTTCGCGCCTGTACGAGCACGAAATGCGTATCCGCATGGAAGCGCAGCAAAAACTCGAAGACACCAAGAGCGACATCGGCTGGGGGCATCAAATCCGCAGCTACGTGCTCGATCAGTCGCGCATCAAAGACCTCCGCACGAGCTTCGAGACCGGCAACACCGGCGCGGTGCTCGACGGCGATCTTGATGGGTTCATCGAGGCGTCTCTGAAGGCTGGCGCAAGCCTCGGAAAAGGGGAGGCGTGATGCCCGCCATCGCGCACCCAAGACTGCTTGACCTGCCGCCTCAACTCGAAGGCGAGCGCGTTATCGTGCGCCCGTATCGAGCTGGCGACGGCGAGCGCTTCTTTGCCGCGTTGGAGGAAGATCGAGCCGACTTGTCGCGCTGGATGGAGTGGCCTGCCACGAAACACCAATCTGCTGACGAGTCCGAGTCATACGTGCGCAACATGGCGGGACGCTGGCTCACACGCGAAGGGCTCATCATGGGCATCTTCTCGAAAGACGAAAAAACGCTCTACGGCGGCACCGGCTTTCACGGCTTTGACTGGGCCGTACCGTCGTTAGAGATCGGTTGGTTCCTGCGCAAAAGCGCGCGCGGACAGGGCATCGCCACGGAGGCGGTCAGCCTGTGTTGCAAGCTCGCGTTCGAGCACATTCAAGCCAACCGAGTGTGGGGCACCATTGACGTGCTCAACGCGGGTAGCTGGAAACTCGCAGAGCGCGTCGGATTTACCCGCGAGGCGCATCTGCGTGGCGAATGCCGCGACCATCATGGCGTGATCCGCGATACGTTTGTCTACGCGATGCTCGCGCGCGAGTGGTCGACGCGCTAGCGCATCGTTATCGGCAGGTTTGCGTATGCGTGGCGCTGCGGCGGCGAGTGCCTGTGATGTCCGGGCTCAGTCTGTGCGTGGCGCCACTATCCGTTTCGCAAAAAGGATCGCTCTGCGGGTTGTTTCAGCGTGGATCGATCGCCAGGAACTACTGCGCTACGTAGCTGAATTCGCGTCAACAGCTTTTTGCGTCCAACGACCAGCCGGCGGTCGATGAATGGACATTTTTCTATTAGTCGACAGTTGATAAGAATACGCTCTAACGACCACCAGTAAGTCGTTAGAGTCATAAAGCTGTATTCGACACCCGACGCGCCACATCGGCGCCCAGTGACCCATGCGCTCGCAAGTGGCCCAAAGTCCGTCGCACAACGCGTGAAGTACGCGACCCCGCGCGGCACAACCCAAGCCACGTTCCTGTTCTTTCGGACGGCTAGTTAATCACGGCTCGCGTTTCTAGCATTGCATAGCCCTGACACGCAATTTTTCGCAGCGTGTTCGGTACCGCAACCGCCATTAAACCTACGAAATACCGCCGATCATGATGAGACCGCTTCTCCAGCGCGCAGCGCTTGCCTGCGCCGTCGCCCTCTTTGCAGCGTCGACCGCCGCCGCCCAAAAGCTCCTACCGTTCAAAGTCTACGTGGGTACCGTCGCCAATTTCGACGTAACCAAGGGCGTCAACACAATCAAAGTGAGCGAAGGCTTCATCGTCACAGGCACGATGCCCGTCAGCCCAACAAACACCTACCGCATCAAAGCCGGTCAAGCGCTCGCGTTGCTCTATACCTCCAAGTCATCAGCGGATTACACGAGGGTCGCGTGGGGCGATCTGCCGACAACGCAGTTTGGCAAAGTCATCCGTAAAGTCGATGGCAAAGAAGTGACGATGGAAAACTATTTGGGCGTTAGCACTCGCTTTGAACAGACGATTCCAGTCAAAGGCCAGGACGACGCCTTCCAGATCTCACGTATGTACAAAAGTAAGTTCAATCCACCGCTCCCCGCCGGTGAATTCGAGCGCACGCACGGCGTGTACCTGATGAATAGCCCCGACGTCGAGGCCGCGCGCAAAGTTCCTGCGTTTGCCAAAGACGTGAATAAGGCCGCAGGCAAAGTGCTCACCGCGTATTACTTGGTGAGCCAGATTGACGCCAATCCGTTTTTTACCGTCGAGGTGGACTTTACCGACGTTCAGCCCGGCGCGCTGACGACTGCGAGGACGGCTAGCGCATCCGATACGGCGAATACCCGAGACGCGCAAAAACAGCGCGACGACCGCGTCGCATCACAAGAGCAGGCCGCCGAGGCGCGCGCTGAAGCGAAGCAGCAAAAGGACGCCGACCGCGCAGCGGCGAAAGATGCGAAAGCCGAAGCACGCGCCGCCGCCGCAGCTGAGCGCGCGAAACAGCGCGCGGATGCTGCAGCAGCCCGCAAAGCGCTCTCAAATTAACGCGCGACGCAGCACACATGGACGCAACACTACAACACCACGTCGAAGTCTGCATTCGCCGCACCACGCAATCACTTCGCTGGATAGGATTAATTTGCGGCGCGATTTTCGCGATCGTTTTCCTGTTCGCTGTGTACTCCGTACTCATGTCAACGGAGCTCGAGCGCGGCATGTTTGTCGGCTTACTCGTAATCGCGGCCTTCGTGGGGGCTAGCTACGCCCTCTACGCACACGCTGATCGCGTACAAAAACGCTTGCGACACGTGTTTTATGTAGCTCCCGAAAAAGTCGTGAAGATCGAAGCCAAAGTGATCCAGCGCGGTCCGGTGGTGGGCTACATGTTTCACCTGCACTCACCGAAGCCAACGAAGATGGTCGGCATCAGCGTGCCTAACCAAACCATTTTCGACGCGCTTCGCGCCGCATTGCCCAGGCACTTCTCGAACGCGACGTACCACTAGTCCACAACCACACATGAAAACCTTCTCTTTCGTTTCTCCTGCGCATATTCAGCGGGTGATCCTAGTTTGTGCGCTTGCCCTTGGCGCTACGGCGCACGCGCAGACGCTGCAATGGGCACAGTTCGTATCCGCGGCGCCATTCGGATCAGGTGCCGCAACGCCCTCTCAGTCCCTTCCCGCTGCGGTGCCTGGCGCCGGCCGTGGATCGGGCGTTGCCACGCTAGTTATGAGTGTTACTGGAGGCACGGCGAGCTGGAACGGATATGGTGTCGGTCGCAATGACGACGGATATTTTCCGGCCCCTGATATGCCCCAGGTTGGCATCACCTATGTTTCCGGCGCTCCCGGCTATCTTGGTGGTGCGCCGCTCGCAGCGCAGGCCGCGTTCACTGCGGCATACAACAGCGCTGGCGCCCCCGCCGGACTGGCAATCCCTACGAGTGATCGCGCAGCCGTGTACGCCGACTCGGGCACCGAAACAACGTTGTCCGCGCAGTGGGACTTTTCGACACTTCTTGGCGGCAAGTTGCCTGCGGGCTCTTGGATATTTCTTGATGGTATCGATCAAGGCGAACGCGTGACCGTCGCCGGGCCCGACGGCTGGATTTCAACGGTACACACCGGCGACTCGACGCTACCCCGTGCGCCAAACGGCATGACCACGCTCGTCAGCGCCCCCACGTTCCCAAGCTGCGCCCCCGCAATCACCACCAGCGCGGGTTCAATTGAATTCAACGGACGCTACGGAGACGTGAGCCAATTCGTGCCGGGCTGCTCCAACACGCCGGTGCCCGTCATGGGACAAACCGTTGGCTACACCAAAGGCATCGACAGCGTCGGCGTCTGGGTGCGAACGGAGATTGACTTAACCTCGTTGTCGATCACCGCATTCGACACGGACGTAACTCCGCCGAACGCGCCGGACAACAACTACGTGCTCGGTTTCGGCCTGATCGCGGCAACCTACGCGCCGCCGCCTATTCCGGGACCCACCGGACTATGGCTCGTACTTTTGGGAGTGATGGTGTTGCTAATCAGCTCGTGTGTCCTACGACGCCGCGTGCCGAGCCGCTGACTAGTGCTGCGTCACCTGCACACACGCCGCAAACCAAACACCATGGAATCGATTTGTAAGCGCCTCCACGGCAGCGCTTCCATCGTGCTGCGGCGGGTCGCGAAATACCTGAGCTTCCTCTGCGTAAGCGTCGCATCCATGGTCTCGGTGGGGGCATATGCTCAAGAGCCCGTATGCGCTGCACAGCCCGAGCCCGGACGAAGCTGTGTGGGCG
>JAGNQL010000174.1 GCA_017989135.1 Burkholderiales bacterium | reverse complement strand
TTTGGGGCTTGACCTTTGTTTCGATCAAGATTGGATTGCAAACGGTGCCTCCGTTCGCGCTCTGTGCCTGGCGCTTTTTTCTAGCTGCGGTTCCCCTCGTTTTCTTTGTTGGAAAGCCACAAGTTACGTGGCGTTGGCTCGTTGTTTACGCGCTGTTTATCGCCGTGGGGCAGTTCTCAGTCATGTTCATTTCGTTGAATATGGGAATGCCTGCCGGCTTGATGTCGCTTGTGGTGCAGACGCAGGTTTTCTTCACCATCGCGCTGGCGGTTGGTTTTTTTGGCGAATCCGTGCATCGATTGCACATTTTTGGCGCGTTGATTGCTGCGGTGGGCCTGGTCGCCATCGGGCTCACGAAGTTGCAAGGTGGCATTGCGGGCGCGTTTCTCTTAGTGCTCGTTGCGGCTCTTTTCTGGGGCGCAGGCAATACTGTCGCCAAGCACGTGGCGCGGCGCGCCGTGGGGGGCCGGGTGAGTCCAATGAATTTCATCGCTTGGTCTAGCCTTGCGGCCGTACCGCCGCTGGTGCTGATTTCTTTGACCTATGAGCCTGCTGGTGCATTGTGGACGCCTTTTACGTCGCCCAGTTGGGCGTTGGCGTTTCACCTTTGCGTGTTGGCTTACGCAGCACAAGTGTTCGGGTACGGCCTTTGGTCGAATCTCTTGACCCGTTATCCAGCGTCCGCGGTTTCGCCGTTTGCGCTTTGGGTGCCCGTTGCCGGTATGTCGGCAACAGCGTTGGCGTTCGGAGAGACGCTCACATCTTTACAGCTGCTCGGGGTTGTGATTGTGCTGGTAGGTTTGGCTACCGCTGTGCTTGGGCCGAGTTTTTTGTTACGCGCCAGCAGTATCAAACGCGGAACTTAGCGCTCTGTCGTATATCAACCCATTTACAACGCGCGGGGAGCTTGACCTAAGAACTACCTAAGCACGGCAAAGGAAAATTCTCCAAACTAGCGATCATGACGGTTGATCGTCCGCCCATGTCACTCTTAAAGGATCGAAGTGCCTCTCCAAGCTCCTAACAGTCGTAGATTTCGAATCTTAATCACGCTAGTGCTCGCAGCTGGCTTCGCGCTTAGCGCACGCGCAATTGAAGTTGGAAACGTCGCGCCTGCATTCATGTTGAAGTCCGCGCGTGGCAAGGTTGACTCTGCCGCGCTCAAAGGCAAAATCGTCTACGTGGACTTTTGGGCGTCGTGGTGCGTGCCGTGCAAGCAATCGTTTCCTTGGATGAACGAAATGCAGGCGAAATACGGTGAGCGGGGTCTCGAAGTGGTGGCGATTAACGTTGACGCGAAGCAAGTAGATGCGGACAAATTTCTAGCGCAGGTCCCCGCGAAGTTTCAGGTCGCTTTTGAT
This sequence comes from Burkholderiales bacterium, assembly GCA_017989135.1. Taxonomy (GTDB): domain Bacteria; phylum Pseudomonadota; class Gammaproteobacteria; order Burkholderiales; family Casimicrobiaceae; genus Casimicrobium. Next base: position 4,303 of record JAGNQL010000174.1, on the reverse strand, counting down.
GCCGCCGGTGACACCCCGAAGAAGTTTGGCGTCAAAGCGATGCCGAGCGCGGTGATTGTTGGAGCCGACGGGCGCGTGCTGCATGTGCACGCAGGATTTCGCGATGGCGACAAGGCGGCGCTTGAGGCGGCTATTGGTGCGGCTCTTGATGGATTAAAGAAGAGGTAGACGACGATGAAACGACTAAGCATTCATTTGCTATGGCTGAGTACCGTAGCGCTAACGCTTTCAGGTTGCGTGATGCAACCGCCGCAGGCGTGGGAAAAGGGCAATCTCGCGCGCAAGGAAATGACCATGGATGCTGATCCGTTGGATCAAGCGTTTACTCAACATGTTTACTTCAGTAAAGAGAGCGCGTCCGGCGGCTCCGGCGTGGGCGGAGGTGGTTGTGGCTGTAACTAAACTGACCGTACCCTTGGACGTGAATGATCCAAGCCGCGAACCGCGCCGTAGCGCAGCTCGTATTGGTGCAATTTCGCTGGCTGCGTTCGCGCTGCCCGGCCTCATGGTTTCCGCCGCGCACGCGGAAGGCGTGCCTGAAGACGGCGTCGTCTCACTCAAGTATCAGACCTATCGCGATTCGCAGCCGGGGCTCGATCGCATCCGTGTGAACGCACCTGCGCTGCACGTCTTTGCGCCGATTGCGGGCTCTTGGTCCCTCGAAGCTTCCACGGTGCAAGACAATATTTCCGGCGCGTCGCCACGCTGGCACACGAGCATTTCCGGCGCTTCCAAGATGGAGGATCGGCGCACGGCAGCGGACGTCAAACTCACCAAATATTTTGAGCGCGCTTCGGTCGGCGTCCGCTTTGCGTATTCCGATGAGCATGACTACCGCTCTAATGCGGTTGCGCTTGATGGTAGGTTTTCTAGCGCGGATAACAACACAACGTGGCTCGCAGGCGTTTCAACCTCTCGCGACGCCATCAACCCGGTCAACGGCATCGTCGAGAACGAACACAAGAATGTGTCGGAGTTCATGGTGGGGGTTACCCAAGCTTGGACCAAGAACGACCTGCTACAGTTCAACCTAACCTACGTGCGCGGCAACGGATATTTCAACGATCCGTACAAGCTCGTCGATCAGCGCCCGCGCGAGAAAAATCAGACGATCGCGATGTTGCGCTGGAATCATTTTGTCGAGTCCAATAGCACGACTATTCGTAGCTCCTATCGGTATTACTCGGATTCTTTCGGCGTGCGCGCCCACACGCTCTCTGGCGAATGGGTGATTCCAGTCGCGGAGCGCTTAAGCATTACGCCGTCTGCGCGGTACTACTCGCAGCGCGCCGCTTCCTTTTACTTCGACCCTGTGTACGACCCAGTCATCGGTGAGCCTTATCCGGTAGGCGCTCCGAAGTTCTACTCGGCGGACACGCGCCTGTCGTCATACGGCGGCATCACTGTCGGCGGAAAAATCGAGTGGCGCTACGACAAAAACTGGAGTTTCGACGTCAAGTATGAGCGCTACGAACAGCGCTCGTCGTGGCGCTTGGATGGCGGCGGCTCACCAGGGCTCGCGCCGTTTAGAGCGCAGTTTGCACAGATTGGCGTGAGTCGGCGCTTCTAGTTCAATGTCGCTCGGCGCTGCGCTCGTGGCTGATCGTATGGAAACGGAAATCGCTGAGCAGTTCGCGGCGATGGCGAGCCCGTGCGAGGTTCGCGTTCTCGGCGTCGCACCGGAAGCCGCTCATGCCGCTATCGCGCTTGCGATTGCCGAAGTTCGTCGCATTGAGCATAAGTATTCGCGCTACCGCGCGGATAGCGTGATCTCGCAGGTAAACGCAGCGGCAGGCTCTAATCACCCCCTCGCGGTCGATTCTGAAACGCAGCAGCTCATCGAGTTTGCCGCGCAGCTTTTTGAGGCGAGTGATGGCTTGTTTGACTGCACCTCCGGCGTGTTACGACGCGTTTGGGATTTTCGTTCGCATGGGTTGCCTGAGCAGGGGGCGATTGACGCATTGCTACCGCTCGTTGGCTGGCAGCAAGTGCAATGGGACGGCGAGCGCATTGCGCTGACGCGCCAGGGCATGGAGCTAGATTTTGGCGGCTTTGGGAAGGAGTACGCGGTTGACCGAGCGGCCGCCATCTTGGCGTCAACGGGCATTGCGCACGCGCTGGTGAATCTCGGCGGTGACTTACGCGTGATTGGTTCGCGGACCGATGGCGAGCCGTGGCACATAGGCATTCGCGACCCACGTCCGCCTGACAGCGCGCCGGACCAGTGCTTCGCGACGATTCCCGTGCAGCATGGTGCAATCGCAACGAGCGGTGACTACGAGCGTTTTATTGAGGTTGACGGCAAGCGCTATTGTCATGTGCTGAACCCTCGGACCGGATGGCCTGTGTCGTCGTGGCGCTCCGTGAGCGTCGTTGGCACTTTGTGTGTTCAGGCCGGCGCGTTGTCCACCATTGCCATGCTCAAAGGCGAGGGCGCGCAAGCGTTTTTGGACGCGGAAGGCGTCAGCTACTTGTTGTGCGACTCGCGCGGCGAAGTTTTCCGCACCGGGACTTAATCAATCCGCCCCGATCAACACCTTAACGTGTTCGCCGACGCTACGAGCCAGCGCGTCGAGGTGATAACCCCCTTCGAGTAGCGACACGATGCGCCCTTGTGAGTGCTTGTCGGCGACGGCTGCGAGCTGTTGTGTGACCCAACGGTAGTCGGAGTCCACCCACCCAAGCGACGCTAGATCATCTTCACGATGCGCGTCGAATCCGGCCGAAATGACGATGAGCTGCGGCGAAAACGCTTCCAGCGCCGGTAGCCATTGCTCAGTGACGGCCGCGCGCATGGCGTCGCCTTTCGAGTAGGCTTTCAGCGGCACGTTCACCATGTTGTCCGCCATCGGGTTGTCGCCGGTGCCGGGGTAGAGATGATGCTGAAACGTGGACACCATCAACACGCGACCGTTGTTGCACTCCTCAACCAGAATATCTTCCGAGCCATTGCCGTGGTGCACGTCAAAATCAACGAGTGCCACACGCTCAAAACCGTGCGCTTCAATCGCATGCAGCACGGCAATCGCCGCGTTGTTCAAGAAGCAAAAACCCATCGCGCGCTCCCGCTCAGCGTGATGACCTGGCGGGCGAATATTGCAGAACGCACGCGGACTCTTACCCGAGCAAACGAGATCAACGGCATGCACGGCGGCGCCGGCGGAATGCTTCACCGCTTGCAACGTGAAAGGATTCATCGTCGTATCGCCGTCGATCCCCGCGTAGCCTTCCTCGGGTGCGATGCGCTCTAGGCTCTGCAGCAGATACTCGCTGTGCGCCCGCAAAATTACTTCGTCGGTAGCAGGCGCCGCCGTCTCCTCGCGCATAAAGTCCAGCAGGCCAAGCGCGCGCAGATGGTCGTCAATGACCCGCACGCGATCTGGACATTCCGGGTGGTGCGAACCCATCTCGTGTTTTGTGGAAAACGGGTGCGTTAAATAAGCGACGATCATCGAACAGTTTCCTCCTTACACAATTATCGCGCTTCGCGGCTTCTGCGTTTTGCCTTGCGTCAACACACGAACCTCTGGCGACGCAGCAGCGCCGAGATTGGGCGTGATGGGGTAGCAAATGGGTCTGACGGCTGGCGATGGTCTTGAGAAGCGCCTCGTTTCTGGAGCCCACGTTGCAACGTGACGCACGCTGGGGAACCGATGCACCGATTGGGTTGAGGTCAACGCGCGCGGTCGCCGTGATGCGCTGCAATGGCGAGCTCATCCCCACCGTACAAACCGCAGGTGCTCGCGAGTGAGACAAGTACGCGCTGCCGCAGCGGGCTGGCGTCTGAGTTGGCTACCTGCGTACTCGCAGTATTCCCGCGAAATACGCTGCCAGTTCGTCGCGTGCTGTCAGCGGCAGGATGTGCCCCACGTACTGATCTGGACGGACGACAACGATGCATCCCGCCGTGCGGTCGATGCCGCGCACCTTGAAAACGTCTTCGCCTCGCTTGTGGTCGGCGCAGAATATTTTCTCGTAATCGCACAGTCCGTAGCGACCCACGTGTGGGCGCAGTAGCGTCGGCATCCGTGTGAAGTCGAGTGCTTGCGACGCCTGTTGGAAGACCGCGCGGGCGTCGATGATGGCGTCAATGTCTTCGCCCGGCGCGGTGTGGCGGCGCAGTGGGGAGGCTGCGTCGTGTTCGAGCCAATGGCAGAGCGTTGCTACCGCGCCGCCCGCACCGCCCGTGTCGTTTGCGGGCGCGAAGATGAAGAGGCGAAACCGAGCGTCGGCGTCAATGCAATGGCCGAGTTGCATCGGTTTGGCGTCAGCTAGGCGAACGACGGGAGCGGAATGCAAGCGG
>JAGNQL010000034.1 GCA_017989135.1 Burkholderiales bacterium | reverse complement strand
TGCGTGTATCCCTTCATGGTGTTTGCCTTTCAGTCTTTGAACAACCGAAAGACTACCGCCTGACGCTCTCACGCCTCCAGTCTTTCACATGCACAGGTAGGCGCGCACTTCGTGCTGGAATCCAAGACATCCGCTCTAAGCGCCATCCAGCTGTCGTTTGAACGCAAAAGTTGTAATGTGACCAACCTCGCGCGCCTGACGACGCGACCAGCGTCACGCTAAACCGCCAGCCCTTGCCCGGCTTCTTCATACGTTCGGCCGTCCCGGATGTGATAAATCCGCCTGAACGTGGGGATAATTTTCTCGTCGTGAGTGACGACGATGATGGCGGTGCGAAATTGCTGCGCCATTTGGTTGAGGATGCGCATGACGCCGAGCGCGCGTTCGCTGTCGAGGGGCGCGGTGGGTTCGTCGGCGAGGATAACCGGCGGCTGATTCGCCAATGCGCGGGCGATGGCGACGCGTTGCTGTTCACCGCCTGAGAGCTGCGACGGCTCAGCTTTCGCGCGGTGCGCAACGTCTAACGCCTTCAATAAATCAACGGCGCGCGCTCGGGCATTGGCATTGGGTTGACCGGCGAGCATCGGCATCAGCGCAACGTTGTCGGTGACGTCGAGAAACGGGATCAGGTACGCCGCCTGAAATACAAATCCGATGCGGTCACGGCGCAAGGCACGTAGGTCGCGCAACTTCCAGCCGTTGTCGTAGATCGTCGTGTCGCCGAGCGTCATCCGGCCTGCCGTGGGCTCAATCACCGCACCTAAACACTTCAGCAGCGTGCTTTTGCCGGAACCAGAAGGCCCGATAAGGCCGACGACTTCGCCGGGCGCGACCAACATGTTGACGTCTTTCAACGCGTCGACCGCAGCGTCGCCTTCGCCGTAGCGCTTGCTGAGCCCCTCGATGCGGATGCCCGTGATCTGCGGCGCAATCGTGGTGTGCCCGCTCATCCGATCGCCTCCGCCGGGTCCACGCGCAGCGCAACGCGAATTGCGACTGTACTCGCCAACGCACAGATCAGCATCACCACAACGAAGCCGCGCACCGCGTCGCCCGTCTCCAACAGCACGTATTTCGGGAAGGCCGGGGCCCACACCGTAGCTGACAATTTGCCCACGAGAAATCCGATCACGCCTAGGCCCAACGCCTGTTGCAGGATCATTCCGGCAATCGTCCGGTCACGCGTACCGATGAGTTTGAGCACGGCTATTTCGCGCAGCTTGCCCAGCGTCATTGTGTAGATGATGAACGCGACGATGGCGGCACTCACGATGGCGAGAATCACCAAAAACATTCCAATTTGCTTTGCAGAAGTGGCGATCAGCTTCGCCACCAAAATATCTTCCATCTGCACCCGCGTGAACACCTGCACATGCTTCCAACGGCGAATCGGCTCGGCCACGATTTCGGGGTCAGCGCCGGGCACAATTTGGACCAGCACCGCGTTGACGTTGTGATTGCTGCTCTGTGCGGCCGTGACGGCCTCCAGCAATCCAGGCACTCCGGGTCGGTAGAGCGCGGGGTTGGCCGCGTTGCGCGCACGATCATTGACGATGGCGTCGTTGTCTTTCAAAAACTGTGCTTCCTGCGCGTCGGCCAATGGAATGAACACCATCGGGTCGCCGCCGGACGACACCATGCGCTGCGTGAGTCCGACGACGTTGTATTCGTGGCGGCGAATTTTGATCCGGTCACTCAACTGAAAGCCTGTCTTCACGTCTGCCACGGCTTCGTAGTGGTTACGCGTGATGTGGCGTCCGGCGACGAGATAGTCGGGCTGGCCCGGCTGCTCGGCCGCGACGCCGACGACCATCGCGCGCACATCGGTCGCGCCGTCGCGCACTTGCATAGTCAGATACGTGACGTTGCCTGCGCGTGCAACGCCGGGCATGCCCAACACCGAGCGGTACACATCGTCGCGAAGGCTTGAGGCCTCCGCATACGGCCCCTGCGTGTCCTTTTGCACGACCCACAAATCGGCACCGCTGTTTTTCAGGAGCATCACCGCGTCGTCGACCATGCCGCGATACACGCCCGCCATCGTCAGCGTGACACCAATCAACAATCCCAAGCCGACCCCGGTGAACACAAACTTGGTCCACGAATGCAGAATGTCGCGCCCGGCCAGACTAATCATGGTGCGGACTTGACCAGACTTTGCACCACTTGGATTCGGCTTTGAGCGTCGATGTTTTTCTCGGAATAGACCAAGACACGCTCGCCCGCTTTCACGCCATCGAGCACCTGTACCTGTCCGTCGAGACTGTTCAGCCCGGTGCGTATGGGCGCGAAACGCAAGCCGGCTTCGTCCTGAATCCACACGCCAGTCTGACCCTGGATGCGTTTGATCGCGGCGTTGTGTATGAGCACCGCGCGCCCCGTGGTCGGAAGCTTGAGCGTCACCTCCGCCAATTCGCCCACGGCAACACCGCGCGGTAGCGTGTCTGGCGTGATCAATGCGATGCGCTCTTCGGTCACGCTGTCGCCCTGCAGCTCCACGCGCACTACTTTTCCGGGCACCGGGGATGCGGCATTCGAGCGTAGCGTGATGTCCGCTGTGAGGCCCGCCACCAACCCGCCGGAGCGGCCTTGATCAAAGCGCGCTTTGATCCACAGGCTACCGGGCTCAATAAGTTTCACCACGGTTTGCCCAGCGACCACGGTCGAGCCAGGTTCCGCATCGCGCGCAAGCACGACGGCGTCTTGCGTCGCCACCAAGCGCACGTTGGCGCGCTGTTGTGCGAGCGCTGAGCGCTCGGCGCGAAGCCGAACGAGTTCTTGCCGCGCCGACGCACCGTTTGCCTGCGCGGCACGGACGCCAGCGTCAGCGGAGAGCTTTTCCTGCGCCTTGGATTCGAGCACCGCGCTGCTAATGAAACCCTGCTTGGCGAGTGCAGCGTAGCGCGTGGCGCTGGTGGAGGCCAGTTCGCCGCGCGCTTTGGAATCCATTGTTTGCGCGTCGGCGGCGGCGATAACGCTTGCAGCGCGCGCCACCGACGCGTCGAGCGCCGCGAGGCGACTATCGATGTCGACCGGGTCCATCTCGGCGAGGAGTTGGCCCGCCTTTACGCTGTCGCCCACGTCGACCAACACGCGCAGCACGCGGCCAGCACTCGTCGGCCCAATCAAGAAACTGCGCCGCGCCTCTACCGTGCCGATGCCGAAGAGCGCCGACGACAAAACGCCTTCGCTCGCGGTGACCACGGTCACTCTTACGGGCGCGAACGGCCCAGCGCGACGCAACACAAACGCAATGCCAGCCAGCATGACCACCGCAAGGAGCACCAGCGCGATAAGTTTGAGTGACGGTTTATTGATTTTCATGGTTCATAGCTTCGGCGCAGGCCGCGTAAATAAAGGTCGAAGACTCGCGTGGAGTCGGCACGCATCATGTCCGTCTGACCGCTCAACATGGATTGCATGACCAGCCCTTGAATGATCCCGACAAATTGCGTCGCGGCCGCATTGGTGTCTAGGTCATTGGCCGCGTCCCCGCGTTGCACCGCGGCGTTTAAGTGCGTGAGTAGCAATTGGCGGTAGGTTTGCAGCATGGTGCGAACTTGTTGCTTCATGGGCGAATCGGTCGCTTGTTGTAGCTCGTGGAAGATCACGCGCGGAACGCCGGGGTTTGCGACAACGAATTCGACGTGTGCATGAAACACGTTGCGCAGCGCGGCGAGCGGCGCGTCGGCTTGTTGAGCGGCGTCACTCAGAACGCGCGGCAAATGCTGACCCACCCAGCTGAGGACGGCGAGCCAAATCGCGTCCTTCGTTGGAAAGTGCTTAAACACTGCGCCTTGGGTGACGCCGACGGCGCGGGCCAAATCGCTGGTGGTGACGTCGGCAGGGCTGCCTTCTGCTGCGAGGCGTAAGGCAGCGGCGACAATTTCGGCCTGACGTTGTTCAGTGGGCATACGCCCGGTTCTTGCCGGGCGCGCAATGCTTATGGACGCGGTGCTTGCGACACTGCTAGCGGGCGCTTGGTTGGCGATTGCTGGGAGACGAGAGGCCATAACCTAATTGGTAAGTATTTAATTACTTACTTCTAGTGTACGCGCATCCACACGCACACGAGCATCTGCATGAATGACTTTAAGGCTCAAACCACCGCCTGGTGGTCGTTACATGCAAATAATTGCGATTGTCGATTGCACGAATAGTTAACCCCAAACGACCGCCCACTAGCCACTGCGCCTATAAAGCCATTAACTTTCACGGAGTTGAAGCTGACCACTTCTGTTGCTGCGTGCTATCCGTGCGTTCCATGAACTGCGGCGTTACCTCGCGCATCGCATAATCACTCTTCCACTAGCCGAGCGCGTGCTCGCCCAACCTTTGACCCTTCCCGTGATCCTTCTCGTCGGCCCAACTGCCTCTGGCAAGAGCGCTGCCGCGCTTACTTTGGCCGAGCGCTTTGACGCTGAAATTGTGAGCATTGATTCAGCGCTGGTGTATCGCGACATGAACATCGGCACGGCCAAACCGACGGCTGACGAACTTGCGCGTGTCCCGCACCATTTGATCGATTTGATTGATCCGACGGAGCGCTATTCGGTAGCGCGTTTCGTCACCGACTGCCTCGCGGCGATTGCAGACATTCAAGCGCGCGGACGATTGCCTTTGTTGGTGGGCGGCACGATGATGTACGCGAATATTTTGGTCAACGGCATGAGCGATGTGCCGCCCGCCGACGAAGCGATTCGCGCAGGGCTCGCTGCTCGCCGCGCGAGTGAGGGTATTGCGTCGTTGCACGCGGAGCTCTCGCGCGTAGATCCGATCACCGCTGCGCGCCTGCCGCCAACCGACAGTCAACGCATCGAGCGAGCGCTGGAGGTTTGGCAGATTGCCGGTGTGCCATTGTCGTCGCTGCAAGGTCAGAAGAAAAGCGCGCTGGCCGACGTGCCGCACGCGGTGTTACGTTGGCTGCCGCGAGATCGGGCGTGGTTACACGCTCGTTGCGAGGCGAGGCTGACGACAATGTTTGCGCAGGGTTTTGTGGCCGAAGTGGAAGCGCTGCAAAGACAGTATGTGTTGACGCCGGATTTGCCGTCGATGCGTTGTGTTGGTTACCGGCAAGTGCTCGACGCGCTCGACGGTCGCACGCCAAAAGCGGAAATGATGGAGCGCGCGCTGTTTGCCACGCGCCAGCTTGCGAAACGGCAAATCACGTGGCTGCGCGGCTTTGCGGGCCAGGCGATTGATTGCGATGCAGCGGATTCAGTCAGCTTGGCAAGTTTGGCCATTGAGCACGCGATCACGCAAAGTGCACAGGTTGAAGCATGAAAAGCGATAGCGTTTGGTACGTTCCACAGCGTGCGCTGCAAATTGTGGTGCGCCGATTTCTCGACGTTTGGGTACGCGTACAGATTTTTCCCCAGCCCTTGGTGATCGCACACGGCGCAACGGACGCGCCGGTTTGCTACGTGCTGCCGCGGCCATCTATCACCGACAGCGCGTTGCTCGACAGCCTCACGCGTGAGAACGATATTCCGGCGTCTCACGCACCATTCATTGCGTCCAGCGTCTCCGAACGCAGCGCCTTCTTCCCACTTCGGGACGATCACAATTTGATGCCGTCCGATCGGCTTGAACGCTTGATCGCGGCTATCGCTGCTGGCGAACTGGCCGATGCGCATCTCGTGCCCGTGAACATTTTTTGGGGTCGAGCGCCAGAACGTGAAGAGCGAGAGGGGTCGGCAACGCACAGCTTGCGCTGGCTCCGCGTTTGGGCTGCGGAGGGATGGGGCGGGCGGTCTCGCTTGCGCAAATTGTTTGCGATGATTTTCTTTCGCCGCGCGGTCGCGGCACGTTTCGGAGCACCGTTGTCGCTTCGGGAGTTGGTGAGCGTTGCCAAGATTGAAGGCTTGGACAACGAGCGGATGGTTCGCCGCGCAGCGCGATTGCTGCGCACCGAATTTCGCACCGAGCGCGAGGCAGCGATTGGCCCAGATCTTTCGCATCGGCGCACGCTGATCGAGAGCATGATGCGCGAGCCGCGCGTACTCGAGGCGATTGCCCAAGAGGTGAGCGAGAAGAAAACCACACTCGGTAAAGTGGAGGCGCGCGCGCGCGCGATCGGGCGCGAAATCGCTGCGGATTATTCGTATGTGCTCGTGCGCTTCATGGAACAGCTACTCGGCAAGCTGTGGAATCGCATCTACGAGGGCGTGGAAGTGCGAGGGGCGGAGCGGCTAGCGGCACTAGCGAAAGACAACACGCTCGTGTATGTGCCATGCCACCGCAGTCATATTGATTACTTGTTGCTGTCATATGTGGTGCACGAAGCGGGTTTGACTGTGCCGCACATTGCCGCCGGGGCGAACTTGAACATGCCGATTGTCGGCGGCATTCTGCGACGCGGCGGTGCGTTCTTCTTGCGGCGTTCATTTAAGGACGACGCACTCTACGGCGAAGTGTTTGCGGCGTACGTGCACGAAGTATTGAAACGCGGCTTTCCGATGGAGTATTTCGTCGAAGGCGGTCGTTCGCGCACGGGTCGCATGCTGCCTCCGAAGGCCGGATTGATTTCGATGACCGTGCAAAGCTACTTGCGCGAGCATTCGCGGCCACTGCTGTTCGTGCCGGTCTACATCGGCTACGAAAAATTGATCGAAGGCGGCAGTTACACCGAAGAGCTTTCCGGGGCTACGAAGAAGAAGGAATCAATCTTCGGTCTGCTCAGCACTATCAAAGAACTGCGCAAAGCGCAGTACGGAACGGTCGGTGTCAGTTTCGCGCGGCCGATTGCGTTGGGCGAGTTGCTCGATGCGCATGGCGCGAAGGATATGGATACGTGGCTCGCTGATAAGGGGCTACGCCGGCGCGCGTTGACTGACGTGTCGCGCATCATCGCTGAGCGCATCAACGGCGCAGTGCGGATTAACCCCGTTGCGGTCGTGGCGACAGCATTGCTCGCCACGCCGAAACACGCTGCTGAAGCCGATCAGCTCGCTGGCGTAGTGGAACGCTTGCTGCGCTTGGCAAGCAGCGCGCGCACCGCGCCCGAGGCCGAGGCTACGACGCTATCAGGAGCGGAGGCCATCGCACACACCGCACGGCTTGGATACCTCACGCGCCGCACGCATCCACTAGGTGATGTCGTGATGGCCGTCGAGAGCGCAGCGGTGGCGCTGACGTACTTCCGCAACAACGTAATGCACTGTTTTGCGCTGCCGGGGCTTATGGCCTGCCTGATCGTGCAACACGGCGTGATAGGTCGCACCAAGCTCGCGCGGCTGTCACGCGGGCTCTATGTCTTGCTGGAATCGGAGCTTTACTTACCACCGTGGAGTGACAAAAAGCTTGACGATCCGGCCAGCGCGGCCGACCCTGTCGAAACGCCCAATGTGTTTCCACTCACAGAGCCATTCGAAGCATTTGACCGAACGCTGGAAACACTCGCGTCCGACGGTTGGATCAACGTTGAGCACGAGGCGAACGTTGTGAGCGCATCGCGTCAGGGAACGGATTCGGCGGCGTTCCTAGAACTTCTGGCGTCGACAATTCGGCCAGCGCTCACCCGACACGCATTGATGCTCGCGTTGGTGGTGCGCGCCGAACCGGGTGCGCAAACCCGAAGTGCGTTGGAGAGCACCTGTCAGCAAGCAGCGCAGCTGTTGGCGATGACTCACGTGTTCAATGCGCCTGAGTTTTCGGATAAATCGCAGTTCCGCTCGGCGTTCGACGCGTTACTGCGTGTTAATTTGGTGCGTTTGGATGCTGCTGATCGAGTGCATTTCGACCCTGATTTGGTGTCCCGGGCGGAGGATGCGGCGTTCCTGTTACCGCCAGACACGCGCGCTGCCGTGTTACGCGCAGCTCTACGCCACACGGCTGTCACCACGATAACCGCATAAAATTCAGGGATAGTCCGATTCACTTTCTGTATTGCACGCATATTCATCATGGCCGGCCGCACCTTATACGACAAACTTTTTGATGCCCATACTGTTCGCACAGAAAGCGACGGCACGGCACTGCTCTACATCGACCGCCACTTGGTGCACGAAGTCACCAGTCCGCAGGCCTTTGAAGGGCTAAAAATTGCTGGTCGCTTGCCTTGGCGCAAACGCAGCATGATTGCGGTGCCGGACCACAACACGCCGACCACACCGGGATTCACCACGATCCTCGACCCCGTTTCGCGCATGCAGGTCGATACGCTGGACGCAAACGCGAAGGAGCACGGGCTCACCTATTTCAAAGTTGGCGACATTCGTCGCGGCATCGTTCATGTGATTGGGCCCGAACAAGGTGCGACACTGCCAGGCATGACCGTGGTGTGTGGCGATTCGCACACATCGACGCACGGTGCGTTTGCGGCGCTCGCATTCGGGATCGGTACCAGTGAAGTCGAGCATGTGATGGCGACGCAGTGTCTCTCGCAAAAGCGCTCGAAGTCGATGCTCGTGCGTTGCGACGGACGTCTTCCCACGGGAGTGACGGCTAAAGATTTAGTCCTCGCCATCATCGGCAGAATCGGCACGGCCGGCGGCACGGGCTACGCGATTGAATTTGGCGGCGAGGCTATTTCCTCGCTGTCGATGGAAGGCCGTATGAGTGTGTGCAACATGGCTATTGAGGCCGGTGCACGTGCGGGCATGGTGGCTTACGACGCTGTGACAGAAGCCTACTTGAAGGGCCGTCCGTTCGCGCCACAAACGCCGGAAGGTTGGGATGCCGCGACGCGCCATTGGCGCACGCTCAAGAGCGATAGCGATGCATCGTTTGACCACACGGTGGTTCTCAACGCGAGTGATCTGACCCCGCAAGTCACTTGGGGTACGTCTCCCGAGATGGTGTTAGCGGTGGACGGACGTGTCCCCGATCCGGACAAAGAAAAGGATACGGTGAAGCGAGAAGGTATCGCGCGCGCGCTCGCGTACATGGGTCTCACGCCGAACACGCCGCTGGTCGACATCAAAATCGACAAAGTGTTTATCGGCTCATGCACCAATTCGCGCATTGAAGATTTGCGCGCGGCCGCGTCGGTGGTCAAAGGCCGTCGTCGCGCGGAGAATGTGAAACTTGCGATGGTGGTGCCGGGTTCAGGTCTGGTTAAAGCGCAAGCCGAGCAGGAAGGGCTCGACAAAATTTTCGTAGCCGCTGGATTTGAGTGGCGCGAGCCAGGTTGTTCGATGTGCTTGGCCATGAACGATGACCGCCTGGAGCCTGGCGAACGTTGCGCGTCGACATCCAACCGCAATTTTGAAGGTCGTCAAGGAGCGGGCGGACGCACGCATTTGGTGAGCCCTGCGATGGCCGCTGCTGCTGGCATTGCGGGCCACTTTGTTGACGTTCGTCGTCTCGGCTAAGCAATCAAGGAGCAAATGATGCGCTGGTTACTCAAATCGTTGATGTTGGTCTCGTTGTTCGCCGCACTGTCGGGCTGCAATACCGTTCGCGGCATCGGACAAGATGTGCAAAAGGCTGGCGAAAAAATCGAAGACGCTGCGAAGAAGAAGTAAACATGGAAAAGTTCATTACTCACACAGGCTTGGTTGCGCCGCTTGATCGCGCGAACGTCGATACGGATGCGATCATTCCAAAGCAATTTTTGAAGTCGATTAAACGTACGGGGTACGGCCCGAACTGCTTTGACGAGTGGCGTTATCTTGACGTTGGCCAGCCCGGCGTGGACAACAGTAAGCGCCCGCTGAATCCGAGTTTCGTACTCAATGAGCAGCGTTTTCAAGGTGCGTCGATCTTGTTGGCGAGACAAAATTTCGGCTGCGGATCGTCGCGTGAGCACGCTCCATGGGCGCTCATGCAAAACGGCTACCGCGCAGTTATCGCACCGTCGTTTGGAGATATTTTTTATAACAATTCGCTCAACAACGGCTTGCTGGTGATTCGTTTGCCCGAAGCGCAAGTTGACCGCTTGTTCCATGATTGCGCGGCGTTTCCGGGCTTTAACCTGATCATCGATTTGGACGCCCAACTCGTGCGTGCCACGGACAGCAGTTTTGCGTTTCCGTTCGACATCGCTGCGTCGCGTCGCGAGCGCATGATCAACGGCTGGGACGATATTGGTTTGACGTTGCTGCATGCCGATGCAATTCGTGCCTTTGAAGACAAACACTTCGCTTCGGAGCCTTGGCTTGCGTGATTAGGCAAACAAGATCCGTCTGTTACTACTAACGGCGCACTGCGCACTATTACTGCTCACTTTTCCAACAAAATGAAAATTCTCATCCTCCCCGGCGACGGCATCGGCCCGGAAATCATGGCGCAGGCCATTCGTGTTCTTGAGAAATTTAAGACCGAAGGTTTGCCAATCACGCTGTCGCACGGTCACCTTGGTGGTGCGGCATACGACGCGCACGGTCATCCATATCCGGATGCCACGCAAAAGCTCGCGCATGCGGCTGATGCGATCATGCTTGGTTGTGTAGGCGGCCCAAAATACGACACACTGCCACGCGCCTTGCGGCCTGAGCAAGGCTTACTCGGAATTCGCAAGGACTTGAAGCTTTTTGCAAACCTGCGCCCCGCTATGCTCTATCCGGAGCTTGCGGCCTCGTCATCGTTGAAGCCGGAAGTCGTTGCCGGCCTCGACATCATGATTATTCGCGAATTGACGGGGGACATATATTTCGGACTACCGCGCGGTCGCCGCACAAACGCTGCGGGTGAAGACGAGGGTTATGACACGATGCACTACGCCCGCTCGGAAGTACAGCGCATTGCCCGCGTCGGCTTCGAGACTGCGATGAAGCGCGGCAAAAAGCTTTGCAGCGTTGACAAAGCCAACGTTCTCGACACGTCTATCCTATGGCGCGAGGTCGTGACAGAAATGGGGAAGTCGTATCCCGAGGTCGAGCTGTCGCACATGTACGTTGATAATGCCGCAATGCAGTTGGTGCGCGCACCAAAGCAGTTTGACGTAATCGTTACTGGCAACATTTTCGGCGACATACTGTCCGACGAAGCGTCGATGTTGGCGGGCTCGATCGGCATGCTGCCATCAGCCTCGCTTGACGCCAACGGCAAGGGTCTGTACGAACCGATTCATGGTTCGGCTCCCGACATCGCGGGTCAGAACAAGGCCAATCCCATCGCAACCGTTCTTTCGATGGCCATGATGATGCGCTACACCTTCGCCCGCGCCGACATCGCTCAGCGCATTGAAACGGCGGTTCGCTCCGTGCTCGCAACTGGCCTACGGACGGGCGACATTGCGCTTCCCGGTGAGCATGTTGTCGGCACTCAAGCGATGGGTGACGCCCTCGTTGCTGCGTTGTAGCGAAAATTCAACAATAATGTTGCATGACAATGACATTTAGCATGTAACGTACGGGTCACAAGATGTGGTGCTGCAGATTGCAGCGCGACACAACATCTTGGGGATTTCTTAACAACGCACAGAAAGAGTGTAAGTACAAGCTCACACGAGCTTGTACTTAAAGCTAAATCTGAGCTTGCGGCGGCAACCCCATGATGTTATTTTTCTTCTCTATTTCAGAAATCAGAGGGCGGCATGCTGCGCCATAAACCATTAGTTGCATCACTCATCCTTGCCGGCGTACTTGCCGCAACAGACGCTTCCGCGCTCGGATTGGGTCGCCTGAGTGTGACCACCGCGCTTGGCCAGCCGCTGGTAGCCGAGGTCGATTTGGCCACTTCGCCCGGCGACGATGCTGACTCGATTCGCGCCAACGTCGCCTCGCCAGCGGTTTATCGCGCGGCCAACGTCGAATACCAAAGCGTGCTGCAAAACGTGCGCGCGCAAGTGCTCAAACGCCCCAACGGCCAGCCCTACGTTCGCTTGACGAGCAGCCAAGCTGTCAATGATCCGTACCTTGATATCTTGCTTGAGGTGAATTCCAGCACGGGTCGCTTGGTGCGTGAATACGTTTTCCTTCTCGATCCGCCCGGCGCAGCTGCACCACAGGCGATTGAGCCATCACAACCGGCACGTCCGCCAATTCCAGCGCAATCCGCGCCCACAACCACGGCAAAGGCACCCGTCGCGCCGCGCGTGACGGGAACAAGCCCTGTCGCGCCGCCCGCAGCATCAGTCGCGTCCGATGGCTCCGCTTATTCAGTGAAGAGAGGCGACACACTCTCTGGCATCGCCGGGCGCAACGCTCAAGCTGGCATATCAATCGAACAAATGATGATTGCCATTCAGCGCGCAAACCCAAATGCGTTCATTGGCAACAATATCAACCGTCTACGCTCGGGTGTAACGCTAAACATGCCTGCGAGTGCTGACGCACAAGGGATAGCGCAGAACACGGCGGTCAGCGAAGTACGTGCACAAGCATCAAGCTGGCGTGGCTATGTCGCGCGAGTCTCCGACTCCGTCCCGACCGTGAATGCTGACCAAGCGACCGCCCGCGCGAGCGGCCGCGTCTCGGGTGCAGTCGCTGATACGGGTACCAGCCCGAGCAGTTCGGACAAATTGAAGCTGTCGCAAGGCGAGCGAACCAAGCAAGCCAATACGGAATCCAAAGTCGCGGCAACCAAAGCGCTCAAAGAAGAGCAATCTCGCATTGCGGCACTGGAAAAAATAAAGCAAGACGCAGCCGTCGCCCTGCAAAACCAGAAGCTAGCCGAAGCGCAAGCAAAAGCGCGCGAAGCGGCGAAGCCTGCTCCAGCGCCGGTGCCAGCTCCAGTGGCCGCCGCCCCGGTCGCGCCTCCGCCTCCGCCGGCACCAGCCCCTACACCCGCGCCGATCGCCAAGGTTGATCCGCCGAAGGCTGAGGCCCCCAAAGCGGAGCCGCCAAAGGCTGAACCACCGAAAGCCGCTGAAGCACCAAAACCTGAGCAACCAGTACCGACACCCGTGGCGGCCGCGCCGGCGCCAGCCCCAGCGTCTGCGCCCGCTCCTGCACCTGCAGCAGCAGCTGCACCACCGGTGACGCCCGCGCCAAAACCCGCTCCCGCAGTCGCCGCTCCGTCAGCCCCGGTCGAGGCCGAAGCAGGCATGTTTGACGGCCTCTTGGATAATCCATTGGTGCCCGCTGGCGCTGGCCTCGCAGCGCTTCTAGGCGGTGTATTCCTCTGGAGCCGACGCCGCAAAACGCCAACCGATCCAATCACGTCTTCGAAAATGATGGATCCGGTAGTAAACACCATGAATCCGGATACTGTGTTCGGTACGTCTGGTTTGGGCGTCGTAAAAACTAATGACGTACCCGTACAGAGCCAATTTAGCCGCTCTGGCATGGGCACTATCGATTCGAGCGAAGTAGACCCTGTCGCAGAAGCCGAGGTCTATATCGCTTATGGCCGTGAGGCCCAAGCCGAAGAAATTTTGCGTGAAGCGTTAATACGCGACCCGCAACGGCCTGACGTGGCAACGAAGCTCGCCGAGATAAGCGCGGTTCAAGGCAAACGCGAGGAGTTTGATCGTATCTCTGCCGATGTGCTGGCAATGGATCGCAACGGCGAGTACAAACAAAAGCTCGCCGATATCGCCTTGGCGCATTTCCCTGGCCATGCGACTGCTGGCGGCGTCGCGGTGTCGACTGCTTCCAAAGGCGCTGCCGCTGATTCATCAGTCATCGCTCCCGCTATTGGCGCAGTCGCGGCGACGGCAGCAACAGCTGCCGCTGCGGCGGTCGCGGCCAAGTCAATGTTTTCCGACAACACTCCAGTCGCTGAGCACATAACAACGGTGCCGCCGACGTCTGCCTCCAATGGAGCGCTCGACTTCGTTCTTGACGGGATGACGATTGCAAAGCCGACGCCAGCACCAGAGCCTGCGGTGATGCCTGAGCCAGTGGCGGCGCCTGCTCCGGCGCCGTTGGCCCCACGCGCCTCCGCGATTCCCGCCTTCTCCTCCGCGCCGTCAAGCGCGAGCAAGAAGTCGCTAGAGCAAGACCTGGCTGAGCTCGAAGAATCGCTGAAGAAAGCTACGGCTTCCGGTAAGTTGCCTGAGTCGAACATGGATTTCACCGACTTCTCCACCGCGACGCCGACCAACCTCGGCACAGTCGGACCGTCAATGCGACCAGAAATGCTCGACTTGAGCTTTGATGCGGGACGCCAAGGTTTCGTTGATCCTACGCCGTCGATTCTTGACGGGCAATGGCACGATGCGTCGACCAAGCTTGATCTTGCACGCGCTTACGAAGAGATGGGTGACCGCGAAGGTGCGCGCGAAATTCTTCGCGAAGTCATTCATGACGGTGACGAAGCGCAGCAATCTGAAGCGAAAGCGATGCTCGCCAAGCTTGGCGGCTAACGCGACGGCAGCCTCCGCGCGTATCGATTGAACGAAATGACATCCTCCCAGCCTGCGGCCACGGTGCTGCAACGCTGG
Source organism: Burkholderiales bacterium (assembly GCA_017989135.1). Lineage (GTDB taxonomy): Bacteria > Pseudomonadota > Gammaproteobacteria > Burkholderiales > Casimicrobiaceae > Casimicrobium. Next base: position 7,112 of record JAGNQL010000034.1, on the reverse strand, counting down.
GCGCTGGGGGTCGAGTACCGCGGTAGCGCATATTGCGGCTGGCAGCGGCAGGCCGAACAGCCATCCGTACAAGAAGCGTTGGAAACTGCGCTCTCCGCAATTGCCACGCAACGCATCAACGTGATTGCAGCTGGCCGAACGGATACCGGCGTGCACGCATCCTTGCAGGTGGTTCACTTTGAAACAAGCGCAAACCGTGAAGCCTCAGCGTGGGTGCGCGGCGGCAATCAGTTTCTACCGGACGACATTTCAATCCGGTGGGCAATGCCGGTCGACGCCGAATTTCATGCCAGATTTGCGGCGCGTTCGCGTCGATATGTTTATTTGCTCGCCTCGCAACCGCATCGGCCTGGACTCCACAGCCACCGCGTCGGATGGACTCATTGGCCGATTGAAATGTCACGCGTTGAAGCTGCACTTCCTGCTTTGTGGGGAACCCATGACTTCACCAGTTTTCGCGCAGCAGAATGCCAAGCCAAGTCGCCGATCAAAACGATGCATTCAGCGACGGTTTCTGCACACGGTAACCTGCTACGCTTCGACTTTCATGCCGATGCTTTTCTGCATCACATGATCAGAAACATCATGGGCGCATTGGTCTACATTGGTAATGGCCGCCAGCCCGCTGATTGGCTTAAGACGCTCATCGCGCAAAAAGATCGTAAGCTCGCTGCGCCAACGTTTTCGCCAGATGGGCTCTATCTCGCTGGAATTGAGTACGATAGGCGGTTCAATATTCCTGAAATTTTCGTCGATCCGTGGCTGTAAACACTAACTATGGCACTGCTCGAACGCGCATCAAGATTTGTGGCTTGCGTGAGCAAGCGCATGTCTGCGCGGCGGTGAACGCGGGCGCCGATGCACTTGGTTTTGTGCTTTACGCTCCTAGCCCGCGTGCGGTGACGTTGGACACATGTCAGGCGCTTACACACAGCGTCCCGGCTTTTGTAACGACCGTGGGGCTATTTGTGAACCCCACGCGGGAAGAGGTGGTCGCGGCGCTCGCAGCAGCCCGAATCGACCTGTTGCAGTTTCACGGCAACGAGCCTGAAGCCTTCTGCGCGAGCTTTGGCCGCCCCTATATCAAGGCATTGCCAGTCGGTGAGTCGTTCGATTTATTACAATCGGGATTGCAATACGCCTCCGCCTCCGCGATCTTGTTGGATACGCCGAGTGCAGGACATGGCGGCAGTGGAAAGACATTCAATTGGCAGCTTATCAACCCAGTAAACACACCAAGCCGCGGCAACGTTCGCGCGCCTCGGGTCGTTTTGTCTGGTGGCTTGACTGCTGCAAATGTGGCCGGCGCCGTTAACGCTGTTCGCCCGTTTGCTGTGGATGTGAGTAGCGGCGTTGAGATTTCTCGCGGCGTGAAAAGCTCCGAACTCATTGAACAATTTTGTCGCGCTGTGCGCCACGCGGATCACCATTCCTGACCCGCAAAGCGACGCGGCAACGACGCAGCGCTGAAAGCCTCTATGAAACCTTATGACCTTCCCGATGCCCGTGGCCACTTTGGCCAATATGGCGGCACCTTCGTGGCCGAAACCCTCATCCAGGCGCTCGATGACCTGAAAGCGCAATACGCCAAGTACCAACACGACCCAGAATTCAAAGCAGAATTCGAGAACGAGCTGAAGTATTTTGTGGGCCGCCCGAGCCCGGTGTATCACGCCAAACGCTGGAGCGAGATGCTTGGAGGCGCGCAGATTTACTTCAAGCGCGAAGACTTAAATCACACTGGCGCGCACAAGATCAACAACTGTATCGGCCAAGCGCTGCTCGCTAAGCGACTTGGCAAGCCGCGCGTCATCGCTGAGACCGGTGCAGGCCAACACGGAGTCGCCACGGCAACCATCGCGGCGCGCTACGGCCTCGAATGCGTGATTTACATGGGCTCTGAGGATGTGAAGCGACAAGCACAGAATGTGTATCGCATGAAGCTGCTTGGTGCGACTGTTGTTCCAGTCGAGAGTGGATCGAAGACACTCAAAGACGCGCTTAATGAAGCGCTGCGCGACTGGGTGACCAACGTCGACAACACGTTCTACATCATCGGCACCGTTGCCGGCCCGCATCCATACCCGATGATGGTTCGCGATTTTCAACGCGTCATTGGCGACGAATGCCTCACCCAAATGCCAGAAGTGGCCGGTCGACAACCTGACGCCGTGATTGCGTGCGTCGGTGGCGGCTCCAACGCGATGGGCATTTTTTACCCCTACATTCCGTATGAGAAGACGCGTCTGATCGGCGTGGAAGCTGCGGGCGAAGGTATCGAGACCGGCAAACATTCCGCCTCGCTTACGAAAGGCGTGCCCGGTGTGTTGCACGGCAACCGCACATATCTCTTGCAAGACGAAAATGGCCAAATCATCGAAACGCACTCAGTGAGCGCTGGTCTTGACTACCCTGGCGTCGGGCCCGAACACGCGTATCTAAAAGACATCGGCCGCGCGGAGTATGTAACCATCACCGACGACGAAGCACTCAAAACGTTTCACGAGTGTTGTCGCATCGAAGGCATCATCCCGGCGCTCGAGTCGAGCCACGCCATTGCCTACGCCACGAAACTCGCGCCGACCATGAGTAAAGACAAAATTTTGTTAGTCAACCTCTCGGGGCGAGGCGACAAAGACATGCATACCGTCGCGCAACGCGGTGGATTGGAGTTCAACTAATCATGAACCGCATCAATACCGCATTTGCTGCGCTGAAAGCCAACGAAAAAACGGCGCTCATTCCATTCATAACAGCGGGCGATCCGTCGATTGAATCCACACTACCGACCATGCACGCGCTCGCAGCGGCTGGCGCGGACGTCATCGAACTCGGGGTGCCCTTTTCGGACCCCATGGCTGACGGGCCGGTCATTCAGCGCTCATCCGAACGGGCTTTGGCCAAAGGCATGTCGATGCGTAAAGTGCTCGCGATCGTTGCCGAATTTCGCAAAACCAACGCCACAACGCCAGTCGTATTGATGGGCTACGCCAATCCGGTGGAAGCGATGGGCCAACAGATGTTCGTGAACGCTGCGGCAGACGCGGGCGTAGATGGTGTTCTGGTCGTGGACTATCCGCCCGAAGAGGCAGACGACTTCTCTGCAATGCTGAGTCAGCGCGACTTGTCGCCGATCTTTTTGTTAGCGCCAACCAGTACGCCCGAGCGCATCGCGCATGTGGCTCGACTAGCACGCGGCTACGTGTATTACGTCAGCTTGCGTGGCGTGACCGGCGCCGGGCATCTTGACGTGGCCGAGGTTGCCAGCAACGTCGCCGCGATCAAGGCGGTTGTGCCGGTGCCGGTAGGCGTGGGCTTTGGCATTCGCGACGGTGCGACCGCCCGCAAAGTCGCGGATCACGCGGACGCGGTGGTCATCGGCTCGGCGCTCGTACAAACCATGTTGGATTCGCCCGCCGGGGACGTTGCGACATGCGCTGGGGCTTGGCTCGCAGACGTCCGAAAGGCAATGGACGCATAGTCCCCAAAGAAATTTGGCCTGTATTTGACCTACAAAGGCGCGACCGCAACGCCGCGCCGGTAATGCAGTTGTCTTCCACGGTAAGCGGTTCCATCGTGCAGGGGCGCGGTGATGGCGGTTTCGTTGAGCGCGAAACCGTTGTTGGCCATGTGTTTGTTGAACGCGCTGCGGTGGCCGCGGTTGGGATCAATGATGAGCACTTCCGCGGCCGCGTTCGCATGCGACGCAATGAAGCCCGCCAAGTCCTCGGGGTGACCGCGCTCGTAGAGCACGTCACCGCCGATGATGAGATCAAAGCGACCGAGCGCGTCGTTTTCTTTGCCCCAATGGCCTGTTTGATATTTCAACGCCGGCAGTGCGTTGAGCAGTAAATTCGCTCGCAAAAAAGATTCCGCCAATGGGTGGCAGTCGCTGGCGGTTACGTCTCCGTAACGTCGATGCACCACCATACTTGCCAAAGCTAGCCCACAACCAATTTCTAGTACGGTAACGCCGTCGAGCGCCCACATTTGCATAATGTCTGCGAGCTTCTCAGACGAAGGCCACAACTGCCCAAACAGTGGCCATGTTGCCGCCGAGATGCCTACCGCGGCCGCCTCACCAAGCGGATCGGAGAATTGTTGCTTATCGAGCAGTGAACGCACGCGCAGATCACCGCCCCCGATAACGGAAACGTGCTGCAAGCGCACTTGATAGCCTGGCATGAGGAGACGCTTTCGAACGAAACGCGTGCTCCGGAAACTGGCATTTTGCGGCGAGAAAAAATCGCACGAACGCAAAACGAAGTTCAGCCCAGCAAGCCAATTTGTGAAGAGGAATGACTCACGTTAGCACATGGCTGCGCACAAGCAGTAAGAGATTCGGCACAATTAGCGTAATTGCATGACCACACAACGCCAGCGCCCATCATGACTTGGAATCCTGAGCAATATTTAAAGTTCGCCGAGCCACGCCTGCGGCCCGCGATTGATTTGCTGTCTCGTATCGATAGCGACAATCCGCAGCGTGTGTTTGACCTCGGCTGCGGCGCAGGCAACGTGACGAAGTTCATCAAAGCGCGCTGGCCAGAGTCGCAGGTTACCGGCGTTGACGACTCCGCCGCGATGCTCGCCAGCGCTGAAAAGGCGGTTGAAGGCGTTGCCTGGCAACAGCAAAGTCTCGCGCATTGGCGGGTTGAAGATGGCGCGCTCGCTGACGTGATTTATTCAAATGCGGCGTTGCACTGGCTGCACGATCACGCGCTTCTGTTTCCACGTTTGATGACACAACTTGCGCCGGGTGGCGTGCTCGCGGTGCAGATGCCGCGTAATTTCGAGTCGCCTTCGCACACTTTGATCGCGGAGACGGTGCGCTCTGGACCGTGGCAAGCGCGACTGGAGGTGCTGCTCAAGGCGGCGCCCGTATCCGCACCCGCGTTCTATTACGATCTGCTCAGGCCCTTGGCGTCGTCACTCGACATTTGGGAGAGCGAATATCTGCAAGTGCTCGAAGGCGAAGACCCGGTGAAAGAGTGGACGAAAGGCACCTGGCTCAAACAGTTCCTAGACGCACTACCGACCGATGCGGCCGCAGAGCGCTTTGAGGCGGATTACGCAGCTCGCTTGCGCGCTGCGTATCCACCGCGTGCCGATGGAAAGACGCTGTTTCCATTTCGTCGTTTGTTCATCATCGCTAAGCGGTGAGCACGCACATTCAGCCAGATCGCCGCGCTTTTTTACGCCTGGCGGCGGCGTTCGCAGCAACCCCAGCGCTTGCAGCACACGCATTTCGCATTGACACCGGCGGCGCGTTATTCAACCCATGCGGCGAACTCAGCGGGGCGTTTAAGAACCATGAGTTCACGCAGTCGGCCTTTGCGGGTTTGATGTGGAATGACGTTTGGGATAGCCACACGCACCTGCTCGGCATGGGCGAATCCGGCAGCGGCGCTTGGGTGTCGCCTGAGATGATGTCGCCGACCAATATTCGGCAATACGCGCAGTTTCGCTTCTATCTGAACGCCGCGTGTGTGAAGCACACAAATCGCAACACCGACAATGAATTTCTGGCGCGACTATTGCGCCTGACGCGCGACTTTCCTGATGGCTATCGCGCGATGATTTTGGCTTTTGACCGGACGCATGCCGAAGGCGGCACGGTGCAGCCCGAACGCTCCGCCTTTTATTTACCCAATCAATACGCCGCGAACGTGGCCGCGAAAAACGCCTCGCGCGTGCAGTGGGTCGCCTCGATTCATCCGTACCGCGCGGATGCGCCACGGGCCGTTGCAGAGGCTGCAGCGCTAGGCGCGGTGGCAGTGAAATGGTTGCCGCCAGCGATGGGCATTGATCCGGCATCAGCGCGATGTGACGCGTTTTACGATGCGATGACGAAGTTTGATATGCCGTTAATCTCGCATGGCGGCGAGGAAAAGGCCGTGCATGGAGCGGGAAGGCCTGAGTTTGGCAACGTCTTGAAACTGCGTCGACCATTGGAGCGCGGCGTGCGCGTCGTGGTGGCGCATTGCGCAAGCTTGGGCTCAGACACCGATCTCGACAAAGGCGCGGAAGGTCCGCAGGTCGCATGTTTCGATTTGTTCGAGCGCTTGATGGCGAGCAAGGCTTTTGAGGGTCGGTTGTTTGGTGATGTGTCTGCGCTGCCACAGACTAATCGCCTCGAATATTTGCCACGCGTAGTGCGGCACGCTGATTGGGCCGGGCGTTTGGTCAACGGCTCGGACTATCCATTGCCCGGCGTCTTCCCGCTGTTTTCGGTCGATGCGATTGTCGAACGCGGCTGGCTCGACGAAAGCGTTGGCACGCATCTCAAACAAGTGCGCCAAGGCAATCCGATGTTGTTTGACTTTCTGCTTAAGCGGCACCTGCGGATTGACGGCCAATCGTTCTCGAACGCCACATTTGAGAGCGCGCGAGTTTTTCGGCGAGCGGGCGTCGTCGCTACAAGAACCTCAAACTAGCAAAGTGTCCCAACCCAACAGCTTTGTGGATAGAACGACGACCAGGTAATGCTTTTGAGGCATTTGTAGACAATATCAACATTCGTATAAAAACACGTCAAACGCCCGTACAACGGCCGTTCGACGTGAAAAGTTATATCCCAATCATGGCTCGCGGGGTTACGCTTGTGCGCAGCGCCAACCGATTACGTAGATTTCCGCTACACACAGGGCGTGACGACGACGCGCGCATCGACCGCCGTCGTGGCAGAAATCAGCCGGCGAATGCGTCTGTGAATTAGTATCCGCACGTCTTGCAATCTCCTACGAACCGGAGGCCGTATGCGAATCACCAAATGTTTGCTGCCAATCCGCGCGGCCGACCGGACCGCTTGGCCTAAGGTTAGGTCAATGCGGTCACTTGCTGCCGCATTTTGCCTTCTGCTGGGAGGTGTAACGACGTCTGCGGTCCACGCACAAGACCCAATTCCCGGGAGCTTGCACACGTCGCCGTTCCCGGGTTTCAACGGCGGCACCGGCAAGATTGCGAATCTGGCCATCGGTGCTGGAAATGACTATGGCACAGCCGTCGCCCTCCAGTCGGACGGCAAAATCGTACTAGTTGGTCAGTGCACGAACGGTGCCGACTGGGACTTCTGTGTTGCAAGAGTGCTGCCCGACGGTACGCTCGACAGT
>JAGNQL010000173.1 GCA_017989135.1 Burkholderiales bacterium | reverse complement strand
CGTTGTTCGCTGCAAGCGCAGAAGGCAAGGCTGCTGCCAAGAGTACGCCGCTCAGACCCACGGCCTCGCGAGTGGCAGTCACGGTAGTTCGCGAGCTAGGCGTTTTGGGTAGTTCGGAACCCCACGCGCCGTACGCAATCGTGGCTAGGCTGAATCCAAAGTAGACCAGCAATAGTGATCCGGTCAGCCACAGCCACAACGCGAAAGGTGAGGCTGCGGGATTAAGCAGCGCGAGCATGCCGACTAACAGCGCGATAGACGCGATCAGGCAGGCCGTAAATCGGGACCGCATACGATCTGCCCATCGCCCCAGCCATGGGTCAACTAATGCGTCCAGCGAACGTAGGGCGAGCAGGAGCCCGCCGAGCAACCCAAGCGACAAACCAAACTCGGCGTAGAGTTTAGGTACGTGCACGTAAATCGGCAGCGCTGCCATCGCAAGCGGCGCGGCGAACAGGCTGTAGCGCAGAAGCTCTGAGCGACTGACGTCCTGAGCTTCGCGCTTTGTGGTCACTGCGCTTTTCCGAGCAGCCGATCGCGCATACGCGGTTGCGACGATTTCTCGCTCAACCAAATGCCAAAAAAGGCATCGGTAAACGCCGGATCGACAATCTCACCTCGATACGCACCGTTGTAGAAAAATTTGGCGCTACGACTCTGGGTCACTACGCCCGTCAAGCGATCGCCCTCTTTCACGTCCGCGAACACGCGCTGCATTTCGGCTATCCATTTGCCGTAAACACCATCGTGCCCGACGCCCTGCCCACGCATTTCATCGACGCTTCGCTCCGCGAGTTGTTTTGCAGAAAAGTTGCGTAGATAGTGCAAATCAAGCACGTGCGGCTTGCTGCGGTCAAACGGCGCACCGTGGGGCGTCCACAGGTATGCGTTGTAAATTTGAAAGCCGAAAATGCGAAGCAGCCCTCCGCCCAAAGCCTTCAGCGGTGGCGCGTCTTCGATGGCAGCCTTCGGCAGCGGCGGCGCGGTGACCACCGAACCATCACTCGAATTTTGCGCGTAGGCGGATGCAAACGGCAGCGAAAGTGCCAAAGCGATGCAGCGGCGTCGATGTGTGAAGAAGCGATTAGTCATAAGCTTGATGAGTGAGTGTGTACTGAGCCACGTTAGTACTCCCGGCCTCGAATCCAGCAATGCAATAGGCCATGTAAAAGCGCCACAGTTTGATGAATTGCGCGGAGAAGCCTTGCTCAGAAATCGTCTCGTGCGCCACATCAAAAGTGTGCAGCCAGCGACGCAAAGTCTCAGCGTAGTCCTGGCCAAATTCAAATTTGACTGGGACCGCTAACTTCGCTTGTGCCGCACCGGCAAAGAAACGCTCGGGCGAGGGCAGCATACCGCCGGGGAAAATGTATTGCTGAATGAAATCACTGGTTGATGCGTATTGCTCGAAGCGCGACTCATCGATGGTGATGACCTGAACGCAGGCGCGCGCGCCAGGCTTGAGTGCGCTCTGCACAGCCTTGAAAAAGCTAGCCCAGTATTTTTGTCCCACCGCTTCAAACATTTCGATGGAGGCGACTCCGTCAAATTGCGCGCCCAGACGTTTTGCAACGTCTCGATAATCACAAAGCTCTAAGCGCACGAGCGACTGCAGCCCCGCTCGCGCAATGCGCTCGCGCGCATATTCGAGTTGCGAAGATGAGAGCGTGATGCCTGTGACGCGCACACCGCGCGTCTTGGCAGCATGCTCCGCAAAACCGCCCCAGCCGCATCCAATTTCAAGAATGTGACCGCTAGCGGGTGGGTTAATTTCGTTGAGAATGCGCTCGTACTTTGCGGTTTGAGCAACGTCCAACGGCACATCGCGATCACGTTCAAATAATGCTGATGAATAAGTCATCGTCGCATCAAGCCACACGCGATAGAACGCGTTGCCTAAATCGTAATGCGCCTCAATATTTTTCTTCGCTTGCTTGCGACTGTTGGCGCGCAGAATGTGGCGTAGTCGAAATAGCCACCCCTTCCAGCCGCGCCCGTAGAACGCGGGCATCAACTCGTTCTGATTGCGCGCAAGGAGCGTCAGCAGCGCTGGCAAATCAGGCGTGTCCCACAAACCGTTGAAATAACCCTCACCGAAGGCAACATCGCCACCGGTCAACACCTGCGAACAAATAGCCAGATCGCGAATGTCCAAGTGCGCATGAATGCCTTGACCATCTTGGCCAAATTCATGTTGTGATCGATCCGGCAACGTGACCGTCAGTCGACCGTGGCGCAGGTTGGGCAGTAGCTTGAAAAGCACGCGGGCGGCCATCGGCAACGATGCGGATTGGCGTGGCGCGTTGGTGACGTAATTGTGTGTGATGCTCATGAACGTGAAATACCTGTCATGTGGGATCGAAGTTTTCCGAAGAAAGGAACGCGCTTGACAAGCAATCTAAGCGCGTGCCAATGGATGCGCGCAACCACCGCGAGCGATTGCAGCGGGAAGCGCAGAGCTGCGCGGCGAAGCGCTGCACGAGTGAGCGGCTGCGCGGTACCCGAGATGTGCGTATGTAAAAGCGTGCGAGTGTTGTCGTCGGCATTGACGTCCGCATAGCCATCTTCTGCGTAGTCAATGCGCGCCAGCCAGCGATCCTCGCTAAAGTGAAAGCGAAAGCGATAGCCACCTTTCACTTCATTAAACGGTGAAACATGAAGTTGCTTGGTTGCCGTAAGCCATTGGCCGGACTGAATCGCAGCGGCGTTGTGGTTTATCAACAGATAGCGGTGAGATTGGCCGAAGGTGTTATTGACTTCAACCAACACTGCGAATACGTCGCCGCTGGTCTTTGAGCACACCCAGAAGCTCACCGGGTTGAACACGTATCCGAACATGCGCGGAAACGTGTGCAGCGAAACATCGGGCTGATCACCTTTCGCAATGACGCCTTCGTCATGCAACAGTTGGGTGATCCACGCGAGCAACGAGCTGCCATCGCGCGCGCCGTGATCGCGCTCTCTAAAAGAAATCAATCCGCGTCGATTTACTGCTATTTGCTCGCCCACCTTGGCAAGCTCATTCAACGGAATGCGCAGACAAAACAGCGGGTACGTAAAGCGATGTGACGTGGGGCGAAATCGTTCGTGTGCCACGCTGCCTATGATGATGGCGGCGGTGCTCACGCTGCTGCGAACCTTTCGTTGTTGTGAGAATCGTTGGCTGCATTCGCGGCGCTTATGCGACGCACTACATTCAATGCGCTGAGCAGTCCATCTTCGTGAAATCCATTTGCGAGCCAAGCACCCGCGAACCATGTTCGGTTCTGACCTTGAAGCCCCTCTATTTCCCGTTGCGCCGCAATCGCTGCGCGATTTAGAAGCGGATGCGAGTATTCAAATTCAGCCAACACGGTCGAGGATGCGGGGGCGTTGGGGGGGTTGAGCGTTTCGAAAAGTGGCGTCGTAAACGGTAACGGTTGGAGCTGATTCATCCAGTATGTCAGCGCTACAGGTCGCGCATTGTCGGCATCATTCACTTGCAAGTAGTTCCACGCGGACCACGCGGCACGTCGTTTGGGCATGAGCGACGCATCGGTGTGCAACACACACCGATTGGGTTGGTAGCGAATGGCGGATAGTGCGTTTCGTTCTGCATGCGTTGGCTTCGCGAGCAAGCTCAACGCCTGATCGCTATGGCACGCTAGCACCACCTCATCAAACTGCTCGCGCCCCGAGCCACTGTGTACATCAACGCCCACAGCGGAACGTTCTATTCGTTCTACAGGTGCGGAAATTCGTGCGTCTTGGAGTCGCGACACAATGCGTTGGACATAGGTCTTCGCCCCACCGCGCACTGTCATCCACTGCGGGCGATTGGTCACAGCGAGCAGGCCGTGGTTATGGCAAAAGCGCAGCAACATCGGCAGCTCAAAATCGAGCACGTCGCCACGCGGACTCGACCAAATGGATCCAACCATTGGCCACAAATACCAATCGAATAGCGCGGGCGAAAATTTGTGGGCCGCTAAAAACTCACGCAGTGAAATCGCAGGCGCGGAATCATTCACAGCCATGGCCGTCGCGACGCGATTGAAGCGAATAATGTCAGCGAGGAAGCGAAGAAACTTCGGTTTCAGCGCATTCGCAGGTTGTGCGAATAGCGACAGAAAATTCGTACCCGACCATTCGATATCGTCCTTCTCTGCACGAACTGCGAACGACATATCGCTCGGCGCTAGGCCAACCTCAAGCTCGGCGAATAGGCGCAGGAGATTCGGGTAGGTGCGGTCGTTGCAGACGAGAAATCCAGTATCAACCGGCGCGTTGAGCCCGTCGAGGGTAACGTCGACCGTGTGAGTATGCCCGCCGAAATAGTCAGCAGCTTCAAACAACGTGACCGCGTGTCCGTCGCGCTCAAGGTAGTGAGCCGCGCCGAGACCCGAAATGCCTGCGCCGATGACGGCGATACGCATATGTGCTCCGAGACGTACGAGTGGCGTGAACTCACTGTACGCGTTGGCGGCGCTTTTGGTTTTGTATGCGCCTGCCGATGCTCCCTGATGCTGTACGGTGTATCGCTATCGCCTATGAGGCGGGTAGTCTGCCTCGGCCATAAATTTCGGCGTAGGCCGAGTGGTTGTGAATCGATTCGAAATTTTCGCTAGCGACCATGAAGTCGCCCACGTCGGCGTCATTTCGGCACGCCAACGCGATGTCACGCACCAAATCTTCTACGAATTTTGGATTGTCATAGGCGCGTTCGGTCACGAATTTTTCATCGGCACGTTTGAGTACGCCATACACCTCGGACGACGCCTCGCGCTCTGCAATGTCGATCAGCGCGTCGATCGATAGCGTGGGTGAGGCCTCCGCGCGAATGGTGATGTGGGAGCGTTGATTGTGCGCTCCGTAGTCAGAGATTTTCTTCGAGCATGGACACAAGCTGGTGACCGGCGCTACCACTTCAATCGTGAACGTCGTCCCCCGCGCCGCGGTGGTCTCGGCGATGAGTTTCACATCGCAATCGATCAAACTTTCCACTCCGGAGACCGGTGCGGCCTTGCGACGAAAGTACGGGAAGGCCATTTCTAGGTAAGCGCTATCTGCCTCGAGGCGCTGGCGCATCAGCGATTCCATCCGAAGGAAACTCTTAGATTCCAACGGCGCGCGCTGCTCATCAAGCAATTGAATGAACCGCGACATGTGAGTGCCCTTAACGTGCTCAGGCAAACCGACATACATGGCGAATGTCGCCACAGTCCCCTGAGCAGAGCCGTTGCCCGCCACAATTTGCATCGGATAACGCAATGCCTTCACTCCCACTCGATGAATCGGCAAATGGCGTGCATCGGGCGACGACTGCGTGTCCTCTAGTGTTTGGGCGGATACGGATACTGCGGGGTGCAGAGCTCGGTCAAAGGCATTCATCGGTCAATTTTAGAGCTTGCGGATTACCTCTCGCGCGACCGCGCAAGTAGGACCTCAATCTTTTGAGTGAGCTTGGCACTTTGGGGCTCCACCGCACTTTCAAAGCTCTCGACGCGCTTTCCGCTTCGATCAATCAGATATTTGTGGAAATTCCAACGTGGCACAGCCCCGCTGGCCGCCGATAAACCAGCGAAAACGGGATCTTTGGTTAGCGGCTGCACTTCAATCTTGCCGAAAACCGGGAACGTTACGCCGTAATTGGCTTGACAAAACTCAGCGATCTTTTTGTTGCTACCTGGCTCTTGTCCAC
>JAGNQL010000172.1 GCA_017989135.1 Burkholderiales bacterium | reverse complement strand
ATGTCCGAGCGCGCGGGCGCGCAGCCGCATTTCATCGGCCTCTGCGCGCTGCTCGGTGTGGACGCACCGAACGACGCTGCGAACTACACGTTTGAATTCGGCACCCGAAAGATTGACCAAAAGCGCGGCTTTGCTGACGTGTTCAAGCGCGGATGTTTTGGGTGGGAATACAAAGCGCCCGGCGGCGACCTGACCGCCGCGCTGCGGCAGCTCAAAGACTACGCCAACGCTCTCGACAACCCGCCGCTCTTAATCGTGAGCGACCGCCTCGCGTTTGAGATTCCCACCCAATTCACCGGCCGCCCGACCGAAACCTATCGCATTTCGCTCAAGCACTTGGGCGCCCCTGCGCAACGCGACATCCTGCGCCGTGCGTTTGATGACCCCGCGAGTTTTCAACCCAAGCGCACCAACCGCGACATCACCGAAGAGGCGGCCAAAGCCTTCGCCGACGTCGCCGAGCGCATGCGTCACGAGCGCCGCGAGCCGCCGGAGCGCGTCGCGCACTTCCTCACGCAGTGCTTGTTTTGTTTCTTCGCGGAAGACGTTGGTTTGCTACCTGAGCGGTTGTTTGAAAAGCTCGTCGCCAAGCAAATCACGCCCGAGAAACTTCGCGGTGCGCTGATCGAACTTTTCGAAAAGATGCAGCGCGGTGGCCTCTTCGGCATGGAAGACATTCCGTGGTTCAACGGCGGGCTCTTCCAAAAGATCGACGTGCCGATGATCACGCCGATGGACGTTGCTGCACTCAAAACCGCGTCGCAGCTTAACTGGAGCGCGATTGACGTCGCCATCTTCGGCACCCTCTTCGAGCGCGGGCTCGACCCGAAAAAGCGCAGCCAACTCGGCGCGCACTACACCGACCCCGCCACCATCATGCGCATCGTCACGCCGGTCGTCGAGCGGCCGCTGCGCGCCGAATGGGCGCTCGTGCGCGACGACATTGCCAAGTTCACGAGCAAAAGCAAAAAGCACGGCGACGCATCGGCTACCAAAGCCAAAGCCGCGCTCATCAAATTCCTCGACCGGCTCGCCGGATACCGCGTGCTCGACCCAGCCTGCGGCAGCGGAAACTTTCTCTATCTGGCGCTGAAAACGCTCAAAGACATCGAGCACAGCGTCCACGTCGAAGCCGAAGCGCTCGGCGTGGAGCGCCCGCTTGATCTCGTCACCAGCCCCGCCAACGTGCTCGGCATCGAACTCAACGAATACGCCGCCGAACTCGCGCGCGTCACCGTCTGGATCGGCGAGCTGCAATGGCGACTGCAACACGGCTACCCGTTCAAACAAAACCCCGTGCTCGAACCGCTCGATCACATTGAGTGTCGGGATGCGTTGTTGACGCGGAGCTACGGGCGAACGGAAATGGAGGAAGCCGCTTGGCCGCGCGCGGACGCCGTGATTGGCAATCCGCCGTTTCTGGGCGCCAAAAAGCACCTTGGCGAACTCGGTGAATCCTACGTTGCTTTGCTGCGGAAAACCTACGAGGGTCGCGTGGCAGGGTTGGCGGATCTAGTCTGCTATTGGTTTGCCAAGGTCACTGCACAAATTGCACGGGGTGATCTCACGAGAGCAGGACTTGTCGCGACAAACTCCATACGTGACGGACAAAGCGCGCTAGTACTTGCAGGACTTTCGCGCGTCGCCCTCTTTACGGACGTGTGGCCCGATACCGCTTGGATTAACGATGGGGCCGCTGTAAACGTATCTTTGATTTGCGTCGACGGTACATTTGGCGCCACCGTTCAAGCAGTAAATGGGTCGCCCGTGGCAACGATTTACCACGACCTCTCTTCGGATGCGGTGGGTGGCGTTGCGTCGGATTTCACCCAAGTTCGATCATTGTCAGAAAACTGCGACTGCGCTTTTACAGGGTCGTCCAAGAAAGGCAAGTTTGAGATCGATGGAAACACCGTTAGGCGATGGTTCCGTCAACCAAATGCCGCAGGGACTCGGAACATCGATGTAATCAAAAAGTTTTCGAATGGTCGCGACATTACTGACCGGGATCGCGACTACTGGCAGGTCGATTTCGGTTCCGATATGGGTGTATTGGAGGCGGCACACTACGAGGCACCCTTTAAGCACGTCACAGACTACGTGAAACCAGCGCGCGACTTAGTTCGCAATCTTGCCGAACAACGACTATGGTGGCTCCACGCGCGAGCGCTAACTGCGCTCAGACGGCAGCTGCGCGGTGTGCGGCGGTTCGTCGCGACGCCGTTGACCGCAAAATTCAGAAGCTTTGTATTTCGCGGCGAATATTGCTTGCCTGACAATTCGGTAGTTGTAATCGCCCGCGCCGACGACACCACGTTCGGCATTCTGCATTCACGCTTTCACGAACTGTGGTCGCTGCGCTTGGGTACATCGCTGGAGGATCGCCCGCGCTACACGCCGACAACGTGCTTCGAAACCTTCCCCTTCCCCGCCGGGCTGACGCCCCTCGACACGAGAGATCAGCAAACAGAAACGTTGGAGGACGGGGCGGTGATTCCGGCAGCGCTTCCAATCTCTGTTCGCCCTGAGCCAGCGGGCGAAGGGTCTGATGACGCCGCAGAATCGTCGGCGCAAGATCAAACCCTTCGCTGCGCTCAGGCCGAACGGAAGGTGGCGTTGCGTGATCACGCCATCAGCATCGCCCGCGCGGCGAAGCGCTTGAACGATTTGCGGGAGCGGTGGCTGAATCCGCCGGAGTGGACGGAGCGCGTGCCCGAGGTCGTTCCGTTGGGGATGGAGACGAGCCCTTACCCCGACCGCATCTTGCCGCGCGCGAACTTGAGCGCGGCTGAGGCGGCGGAACTCAAGAAGCGCACGCTCACGAACCTCTACAACCAACGCCCGGCGTGGCTCGCCGATGCGCACGCCACGCTCGACGCCGCCGTGGCCGCAGCCTACGGATGGACGGACTACACGAGCGCAATGACCGACAACGAAATCCTCGCGCGCTTGCTCGCGCTCAACCATGCGCGCAGCGCAGGCGCAGCGCCCGCGTCGGCGTAAGGTCCGTTGTCGGCGCGCCCCTCAATTTAGTGCAGTAATGGCTTTTTCGCGCCAACGACCAGCGGGCGGTCGTTAGCGGCTAATTTGTCTACATATCGACAATAAGCATAAATCGGCTCAAACGACCGACGGGCTGTCGTTGGTGCCATAAAGCTGTATGTCTATCCGTAGCACGGGCATTGCCCGCCCCCACGTGACGCGCTAGCGATTGGCCACGACCAGCGTCTCGCCCGTCATCTCCGCTGGTTTTGCAACTCCCATCATTGCCAGGAGCGTTGGCGCGACGTCGCGCAGCGCGCCGCCGTTGCGGATGTTTACTCCGTCGGGGCCGACGTAGACTAGCGGCACTTTGTCAGTGGTGTGTTGCGTGTGGGCTTGGTTGGCTTCGGGGTCGAACATTTGCTCGCAGTTGCCGTGATCCGCCGTGATGAGCACTTGCGCGCCTGCTGCCCGCGCGGCGGCGATGACTTGACCCAGCGCCACGTCCAACGCTTCGACTGCGGACACTGCGGCTGAGAGGATGCCGGTGTGGCCGACCATGTCGCCGTTGGCGTAGTTGCAGATGATCGCGTCGTACTTTTTGCTTTCGATGGCCGCGACGAGTTGACGGGTGACTTCGGGCGCGCTCATTTCAGGTTGCAGGTCGTACGTTTCGACTTTGGGTGACGGAATCAGCGCGCGGTCTTCGCCCGCGTACGGTTGCTCGCGTCCGCCTGAGAAGAAGTAGGTGACGTGTGCGTACTTTTCCGTCTCAGCGATGCGCAGTTGGCTGAGCCCGTTTGCGGCTAGTACTTCGCCGAGGCCGTTGACGATCGCGTCGTTGCGATACGCCGTCGAGAGGTGCGCGTAGGCATCGCCGTAGTAGGACAAACAGACAAAATCCGCGACCTTGGGCATGCGTCGCTCGAAGCCCGTGAACGAGGCGTCGGTCAGCGCGGTGGTGATTTCGCGGGCGCGGTCGGCGCGGAAATTCATGAACACGATGACGTCGCCGTCTTTGATAGGCGCGCCGTGGCTGATCACGGTGGGCTGCACGAATTCGTCGTTTTCGTTGCGGGCGTAGGCGGCTTCGAGCGCGGCCATCGCGGTCGGCGCGTGGTGCGCGGAGGTGGCTCCGACCATCGCGTGGTACGCGGGCTCGACGCGCTCCCAGCGCTTGTCGCGGTCCATCGCGTAGAAGCGACCGCTCACACTGGCGATGCGTGCACCGGTCTCGCGACACACCGCTTCCATCGCCTCAATCGACGACGCGGCGCTGCGGGGCGGCACATCGCGGCCGTCGAGAAACGCGTGAATCGCGATGGCGTGAACGTTTTTTGCTGCGGCGAGCCTCACCATCGCGTGGATGTGTACCTCGTGCGAATGCACGCCACCGGGCGAAAGCAAGCCGAGAATGTGAACCTTGCCACCCGTCTTCACGGCGGCGTCGCACGCCGCCATCAGCGCGGGTGTCGTTTGAAATTCGCCCGTTTCGATCGCGTGGTCGACCCGCGTTAGGTCTTGATACACCACACGACCCGCGCCCAAATTGAGGTGCCCTACTTCCGAATTGCCGAATTGGCCCTTCGGAAGACCCACAAATTGCTCAGATGCATCAATCAGGCCATGCGGGCAATCACGCCACAGCGCGTCCCAAACGGGCTTCTTCGCTTGCGAGATGGCGTTGTCTGGCGCGGCTTCGCGATAGCCGAAGCCATCGAGAATCACGAGAACAACGGGGCGGACGGGAGATTTGGCGCTAGAGGTGGTCATAAGAGGCATTTGGTGGCGAAGCGCCTAAAATTCTAGGCTTGCTAGCGCCGCGTAATCCTGACGCAGCGCATACACATTGAATTTCGTTTGGACCCCATGCAATTTCTTTATACCAACTGGATGCTCGTATTGATCATGATCATGTCGGGCACGATGCTGATCTACCCGCTGATTCAACGCCGCATTTCGGGCATGACCGACGTCGGAAACGTGCGACTTACACACCTTTTGAATCGCGAAGGCGCGACCGCGCTCGATATTCGCGAAACCAAGGAACTGGACGGCACGAAGCTCATCGGCGCGGTTCACATTCCGTTGTCGCAACTTAAAGAGCGCGCGGCGTCGTTGTCGCTCGATAAATCGAAGCCGGTCGTTGTGTATTGCGCACGCGGCCAACGCGGCCCAATGGCGGCGGGCGACTTGAAAGCGGCGGGTTTTACCCAAATCTTTAACCTCACTGGCGGGTTCAAAGCTTGGACCGAAGCTGGTTTGCCCGTTGAAAAAGTTTAAGGATTGATATGGCCGCCGTAACCATGTACTCCACCGCCGTGTGCCCCTATTGCATTCAGGCGGAGCGCTTGCTCAAGGCCAAGGGCGTCGCAGAAATCACCAAAATTCGCGTGGATCTGCAGCCCGAACAGCGCGATCTGATGATCGAAAAAACCGGTCGCCGCACCGTGCCGCAGATCTACATCGGCGAGACGCACGTCGGCGGATTCGACGACTTGTCGGCGCTGGATCGTGCCGGTGGGCTCGACAAGCTGTTGGCCGCATAGCCCGCTAAAATTAAAAGTTAACCCTCGTTTCTGAAAGACCACCATGGCCGACGCGCCCGCACAAGCACAACAAGACCCGAACGCTCCCCATTTCTCTATCGAGAAAATCTACCTGAAAGATTTGTCGGTCGAAAACCCCAATGCACCGCAGGCCTATCTGTGGCGTG
>JAGNQL010000171.1 GCA_017989135.1 Burkholderiales bacterium | reverse complement strand
AAGCTGATACCATTTTGTGGTGAACACTCACCACACGCACCCCACCCCGCCGCGCGGCTTTGTTCTCTGGCTATCGGTCGCGCAACTCATCAGCTGGGGGACGCTCTACTACATGTTCTCGCTGTTGCTGGAACATTTCGAACGAGATCTCGGACTCACTCGCGTCAATGCCGCATTCGCCTTCAGCCTTGCACTACTCACCGAAGGATTGATGGCCTTCGCCGTAGGTCGCATGATTGACCACGGGCGAGCTCGCGCCGTCATGTGCGCCGGGTCGTTACTGGCCGCCGCAGGCTTTGCCGCACTTGCCCACGTGCAAAACGCCTGGCAACTTTACGCAACATGGATCGTCATCGGCGCAGCAATGGCGGGCGCGCTCTACCAACCCGCCTTTTCGCTGCTCATTCGGCGCTACCCCGACGACTACCGCCGCGCCATCATTACGCTCACGTTTTTGGGCGGACTCGCCAGCACAGTTTTTTTGCCGCTCGGCGCATGGCTAATCAGCGCTTTTGGTTGGCGCGATAGCGTGCTCATTCTGGCCGCGTTACATCTGCTAATCTGCCTGCCGATCCACGCGTACTGGCTGCGCGGCGAACCACCCGCACAGACGCACACACCCGACGCACCCCGAGCGCAGTTGCGCGACTTCACGCGACACTTTCCGTTCTGGGGATTAGCCACCTTTTTCGTTTTGTTTCTCGCCATCACCGCCGCACTCGGCGCGCACCTCGTCACCATACTGCGCGAACAAGGCCTACCAGAGACGTGGGTCATCGCTATTCCCGCCTCGATTGGCGCGCTGCAAGTGGCGGGGCGAGTGCTGCTCTACTACACCGAGAAACGCCTCGACGTGCATTGGGCGAACCGTTGGATTCCCGCGCTGTTGCCCGCCGCGCTGGCAGTCTTGATCGCCGCCTCAACCTCTCCGTGGATCGCACTCGTCTTCGCCTTGCTGTACGGCATGGCCAACGGCATGCTGACAATCGTGCGCGCGACCGCTATGGCCACGTACGTATCGCGAGATCGCGCCGCATCGCTCAACGGCCTGCTCGGCGTCCCGAACGCCATCGCCCGCGCCGCAGCGCCGTCGCTCTTAGCCATGCTCTGGACAGCGGGCGGCAACTATCAAATGGGGATTGTTGCCATGTGCGCGGCGTCAATACTCGCCGTCGCGGCGTTTTGGATGGCGCAGCGACGGGCGCTAAGCGCATCGACGATCTAGCCGCCAGATGCATCACGCCAACCGCACACATCAGACCGGCGGCAAATGAGAACCGACTGCCGCGACCTCGACGCAACAATAGCCAAGACTCGTCCCCGAACTACCCGCGCTTAAAACTCGCAAACGCCGCCGCCATCGCGGATTCCGGCTTCGCTTGCTGGGGCACCTGACGTGGCGCGCCACGTCCGCCGCCGTAGCCGCCGCGATCACCTCGATCTTGCGAACCCATGCGCTCCTCGCGAACCACCGGCGCAGCATCTAGGCGCATCGTCAGCGCGATGCGCTTACGCTGCACATCCACCTCAACGACCTTAACCTTCACGATCTGGCCAGCTTTCACGACATCCTTCGGGTCTTTGACGAACTTGTTCGCGAGCTGCGACACGTGCACCAGGCCATCTTGATGTGCGCCGACGTCCACGAACGCGCCGAACGCAGCGACGTTCGTCACCGTGCCTTCGAGAATCATCCCTTCGACCAGATCCTTGATGTCGTTCACGCCATCATTGAACTTCGCCACCTTGAACTCCGGGCGCGGATCGCGGCCCGGTTTCTCTAGCTCGGCGAGCACATCCTTCACCGTGATCTCGCCGACACCTTCGGCCGCAAACGCATTTGCAGGCACCGCCTTCAATGCCGCCGAGTTGCCCAATAGCTCCGCCAACGGCTTCTTCGCGCGCTCGATAATTTTCTGCACCAACGCGTAACTCTCGGGGTGCACGGCGCTCGCATCGAGCGGATTTTCCGCGCCTTGGATACGCAAAAACCCCGCGCACTGCTCGAACGTTTTCGGCCCAATGCCCGACACTTTCCGGATCGCCTCGCGGCTCGCAAACGCACCCGTTTGCTCCCGATGCGCCACGATTGAGCGCGCATTGCTCGCCGACAAACCGGCCACGCGGGCGAGCAACGGCGCGGACGCCAAGTTCACATCCACACCCACCGAGTTCACGCAATCTTCCACGATCGCATCGAGCTTTTTCGCGAGCAGCGATTGATTCACGTCGTGCTGGTATTGCCCCACGCCAATCGATTTCGGATCGATCTTCACAAGCTCCGCCAACGGGTCTTGCAAGCGCCGCGCAATGCTCACCGCGCCGCGAATGCTCACATCCAAATCCGGCAATTCCTGCGACGCGTATTCACTCGCGGAGTACACCGACGCGCCCGCCTCGGACACGATGACTTTCGTTACGCCGCCACCAAGTTGCTTGATCAAATCCGCCGCCAATTGATCCGTCTCGCGGCTCGCCGTGCCGTTACCAATCGCGATAAGTTGCACGCGATGTTCCTCGCACATCTTGCGCAGCGCATGCAGCGAGCCATCCCAATCCTTGCGTGGCTCATGCGGATACACGGTGTTCGTGCCGACCACTTTGCCGGTCGAATCCACGACCGCCACCTTCACGCCGGTACGAATGCCGGGGTCGAGCCCCATCACCACTTTGTTGCCCGCGGGCGCGGCCAGCATCAGGTCGCGCACGTTGTCGCCGAACACCTTGATCGCCACCTCCTCCGCGCCTTCGCGAAGCTTCGCAAACAAGTCGCGCTCCAACGACGGCGCGAGCTTCACCTTCCACGTCCACGTCACCGCGCGCTTCAACCAATCGTCCGCCGCGCGACCCTGATGCGTCCACTGCACCTCGTTCGCAACCATGCCTTCACACGGCGTGAACACCGCCGCACTTGATGACGTCGTAGCACCCGCCACCGGTTGCGCTTCCGGTTGCACGAGCTTCACCGTCAACACCTCCGCCAACCAGCCGCGAAACACGGCCAGCGCACGATGCGATGGCACCTTACCAATCGGCTCCGCGTAGTCGAAATAATCGCGGAACTTGTCGCCGTCTTTCTCTTTGCCTTCGGCCACTTTGCTCTCGAACAAGCCGTTCTGCCACAGCCATTCGCGCATGCGCCCGACGAGCGCCGGCGTCTCCGCCCAGGTCTCCGACAAGATGTCGCGCGCACCGTCAAGGCAAGCCTGCGCGTCCGTAAACGTCGACGCCGTGCCGTCGGCCAACGTGCCCGAGTTCACATACTTCGCCGCCTCAACCAACGGCGTCAGCGTCGGGTCGGCATGCAGCGCATCGGCCAACGCCTGCAAGCCCGCCTCACGCGCGATCTGCGCCTTCGTGCGGCGCTTCACTTTGTACGGGAGGTACAAATCTTCAATCTCTTGCTTGGTCAGCGCTCGGTCGAGAGCAAGCGCTAACTCATCAGTCAACTTGCCTTGATCTTTAATCGTCGCCAACACCACATTGCGCCGATCATCGAGCTCGCGCAAATAGCCCAAGCGCTCTTCCAAAAAGCGCAACTGCACATCGTCCAGTCCATCGGTCACTTCTTTGCGGTAACGCGAGATGAACGGCACGGTCGCGCCACCGTCGAGCAGCGCAACCGCCGCTTCAGCTTGTTTCGGGGCAATAACAACGTCTCGTGCGAGACGCACGATCAAAGATTCAGGCATCGGAATTTCAGTCGATCAAATTGACAAAGCCGTGCAGTGTATCTGCGCGGCGAAACGATCCGTCGACGTAGCGAACGCGTGCAAGTTTGATCGATGCGTTACGCTTTGCAACAGCTTTAGGGCTCCCACCACCGACTGGCGGTCGTTTGCGCCATATTTATTGAGTAGTTGAGATAAGCACAAATCGGCCTAGAAAGTCCACCCAGCTGTCGTTGGCGCTATAAAGCCATCAATACAACACTCAGAACCCACAACGAGACGCGTCGTAAACCCACCCGTCGCACCCTAGAATCGACCAACCGTGATCGCCGTCTTCTGGAGCAAGCGCCGCGCAATTGGCACCTGAGCAACAGGGAGCTATCGCCTTCGCGTCAAGAACTCTTTCGGAGGTTTCTCATGATTCAAATTTGCCGTCGATTGCTCGCTGCCGTCGCGCTCTGCGCCTCATTAACGTCCCACGCGGCGCCTGGCGACCTAGACACCACATTTGGCTTGGGCTCCGGCAAAGTCATCACCGCCATCGGGCCGGGCAACGACTATGGCCGCGCCCTCGCGCTACAACCCGACGGCAAGATTCTGGTCGCCGGAGAATGCTTCAGCGGCGGCAACCACGTCTTCTGCCTCGCGCGCCATCTACCCAGCGGCGCGCTCGACCCAAGCTTCAACACCACCGGCACAGTCATCTCCGCCATCGGGCCGGGCCGCGACACTGCCAACGCCCTCGCACTGCAACCCGACGGCAAGATCGTCGTCGTCGGCTACTGCTCCAACGACACCAACGAAGACTTCTGCCTCGCGCGCTACCTACCGAGCGGCGCGCTCGATACGAGCTTTAACACCACCGGCACCGTCATCACCTCCATCGAGCCGGGCAACGGCTACGCCCGCGCCCTCGCGCTACAACCCGACGGCAAAATCCTGGTCACCGGAGAATGCTTCAACGGCAGCAACTACGACTTCTGCCTCGCACGCTACCTACCCAGCGGCGCGCTCGACACAAGCTTCAACACCACCGGCACCCTCATCACCGCCATCGGGTCGAGCTACGACTACGCCACCGCCCTCGCCCTACAACCTGACGGCAAGATCGTCGTGGCCGGGTACTGCCTCAACGGCAGCACCTTCAACTTCTGCCTGGCTCGCTACCTCGCCACCGGCGCGCTCGACACGAGCTTTAGCAGCACCGGCACCGTCATCACCGCCTTCGGGGCGAGCAACAACCTCGCCGCCGCCCTCGCGTTGCAACCCGACGGCAAGATCGTCGTCACCGGGTACTGCTCCAACGGCACCACCATTGATTTCTGCCTCGCACGCTACCTACCGAGCGGCGCGCTCGATACGAGCTTTAACACCACCGGCACAGTCATCACCCCCATCGGCTCGAGCGACGGCTACGCCCGCGCCCTAGCGCTACAGCCAGACGGCAAGATCGTTGTCACCGGGGAGTGCCACAACGGCAGCAACAACGACTTCTGCCTCGCGCGCTACCTACCCAACGGCGCGCTCGATACGAGCGTCAACAGCACCGGCAAAGTCATCTCCGCCATCGGGGCGAGCACCGATACCGCCTACGCCCTCGCACTGCAACCCGACGGCAAAATCGTCGTCGCCGGGGAATGCGCCAACGGTAGCAACAACGACTTCTGCGTCGCACGTTACGAAGGCGGCCCGTTCGATGCGCGCAATTGCTCTATGGACGTCGATGGCGACAATCAAACGTTCGCCACAACGGACGGGTTGATCGCTGCGCGCGTGATGCTTGGATTGACCGGCACCGCCGTCATCGGCGGCATCACCTTCGCCGGCCACGCCACCCGCACCACCTGGCCCGCGATCCGCGACTACCTCGTCACGCAGTGCGGCATGTCTATCGTGCCGTAGCGCCGAACACATAATCCGCACGCCGCCAGCAGCGTAGCGGTGGATGACCATGACTTTCGCCTTTGTGATTTTGTAAGATAGAACGGCGTAAAGCCGTCGCATGCATGTACGTCACACACGCTTTTGGAGGAAATGTTCATGGCTCATCTGTTCAGTCG
>JAGNQL010000170.1 GCA_017989135.1 Burkholderiales bacterium | reverse complement strand
GAGCGTTGCTCGCCTTTTTTTGTAGCCGTTAAGGTCAATGAGCGGCTTTGTGTCGCTTAGCCATCCACATGCCAATCGCCACGACAATGAGCGCACCGACAATGCCCGCGATCGTGTGTGAGTTAGGGAGGGTATCGAAGAATGCTTTGCTTGCCGGATCCGTGACGAACATTTCGCCGGCGAGAAAACCAAGCAGAGCAGCGCCCGCAGTGATGATGATCGGGAAGCGATCCATGACTTTCATCAGGAGCGTGGAACCAAAAATAATGAGCGGAATGCTGACTGCGAGGCCTACGATCAGAAGCGTCGTGTTGCCTTTTGCGGCGGCAGCAACTGCGATGACGTTATCGAGGCTCATCACCAGATCTGCGATCAAAATAGTGCGCACTGCGGCCATCATTCCATCTTTGATGTCTTTGTGTTCCCCCTCGTCTTCGCCGCCGCCCTCGGCCAACAATTGCACGCCGATGTAGATCAAGAGAAAAGCACCAACAATCTTCAGATACGGAAACTGAAGCAGCTGGATGGCTACCACCGTCAAGCCAATCCGCATCAAGATCGCCGCCGCCGAGCCCCAGAACACGGCTTTCTGGCGCTGGCCGTCTGGCAGCTTCCGAGCCGCCATCGCAATTACGACCGCGTTGTCGCCCGACAAAATAATGTTGGCCAACATTATCGAGCCGAGGGCCGCCCACCAGCCGCCGGAAAAAAGTACGAGTTCCAAAGTAACGCCCCCTATTAAAAAGTTTCAGTGATTGTAGGGAGCCTTGCTGTCGGGTTTTCTACATGATTCAGCTTTTGCGCGTGTCCTTTGCCATAGCTAGATTTGCACTGAATTTGTGGCAAAAGCGACTCTTCACGAAACAAGGCTGTGATCGCCGCTGAATAGTCGCTCAGCGTTTAAAGCTGTTAGCCAGATTGCTATTCGTGCGCATGATTGAAAGCTCGGCTAGAAAAACCGTCCGCTTGGGGTGCATAATCGGCTTTGAGGAGCGTCTCGTGCCGGCTGCGAATCTCAAAAGGATCGTCATCATGTCGTCACGAAATGCGTAAACCATTCTGAGTTTTACGGAGGATTTTTTGTGATCACATCAGCCCAATTTACGAAACTGTCGGTCGCGTTCGGCGTCGCGTTAGGTTTGTCAGTGCCCGCCGCAGCGCAAACCGAGATTCAATGGTGGCACGCCATGACCGGCGCACTAGGT
Organism: Burkholderiales bacterium; assembly: GCA_017989135.1. Taxonomy (GTDB): domain Bacteria; phylum Pseudomonadota; class Gammaproteobacteria; order Burkholderiales; family Casimicrobiaceae; genus Casimicrobium. The sequence continues at coordinate 4,544 of JAGNQL010000170.1, read as the reverse complement.
GATCGCGTCGGCGATTTCGCAAAGGACTTCAACGCATCGCAATCGCAGTACAAAGTGGTACCCGTCTACAAAGGCAGCTACGCCGAAACAATGACCGCGGCTATCGCCGCTACGCGAGCAGGTAATCCGCCGCATATCGTGCAGGTGTTCGAAGTTGGAACCGCCACCATGATGGCAGCGAAGAAATCGGTCAAGCCGGTGCACGAATTGATGCGCGATGCGGGCGAAAAGTTCGATCCAAAAGCCTATGTTTCCGCCGTCACGGGTTATTTCAGCGACGCCAAAGGCAACTTGGTGAGCTTCCCGTTCAATAGCTCGACGACCGTTTTCTATTACAACAAGGATGCATTTAAGCGCGCAGGCCTTGATCCCAATAAAGCGCCAGCCACTTGGCCCGAAGTCATGGCGGCCGCCGCAAAGATCAAAGTCGCGGGCGACAAGTGCGCGTTCTCGAGCGGTTGGCAGAGCTGGGTCCAATTGGAGAACTTCTCTGCATGGCACAACGTCCCTTTTGCGAGTAAGAACAATGGCTTTGGCGGCACCGATGCGCGCTTGATGTTCAACAGCCCGTTGCATGAAAAGCACATCGCCAACATGGCCGAGTGGATGAAAAAAGGCTACTTCACCTACGGTGGGCGCACCAACGAGGCTGAGTCCAAGTTCTTCAGCGGCGAGTGCGCAATGCTCACCTCGTCGTCCGCGGCCTACGCCAACATCAAGCGCAATGCGAAGTTCGAATTCGCAGTGAGCCCGTTGCCGTACTACCGTGACGTGCCGGGCGCCCCCCAAAACACCATCATCGGCGGCGCGAGCCTCTGGGTCATGAACGGCAAACCGGCAGGCGATTACAAAGGCGTCGCTAAGTTCTTCACGTTCCTATCCGACCCGCAGCGTCAAGCCACGTGGCATCAGGTTTCGGGCTATCTGCCAATCACGCACGCCGCGTACGAAGTGACAAAGAAATCTGGTTTCTATGAAAAGAACCCAGGTACCGATGTTTCGGTCAAGCAAATGATCGAGAAGGACGTCACGTTGTCGTCACGTGGTTTGCGCTTAGGTAACTTCGTACAGATCCGTGGCGTGATTGATGAAGAGCTCGAAGGCGTCTGGTCGGGCAAGCAAACCGCAAAAGCTGCACTCGACAACGCAGTCAAACGCGGCAACGAGCAACTGGAAAAATTCCAGTCAGCGAATAAGTAGTACTACTCCCCTCTCCGCGAAGGAGAGGGCGCTGCAGCGTGGGGCGGGCACTGCCCGCCGTCGTTAAACCCGGCGGCCCAAACCCGCCCTACTCGCGAAAGTCCCGTGGAAAAACGCGTCGGATTTGATTCAAAGCTTCTGCCCTATCTGCTGATCGCACCGCAGATCGTCATCACGGGTGTGTTCTTCTTTTGGCCCGCTGGCCAAGCGCTGTACCAATCGTTTCTCGAACAGGACGCGTTCGGCAACAGCATCACCTTCGTCGGCTTTAAAAACTTCACGGCGCTGTTCACCGATTCAACGTATCTCGAATCGTTCAAGACCACTGCGATTTTTTCGATCGCCGTTGCGGTGCTCGGCCTCTCGCTCTCACTGTTTCTTGCAACGCAAGCCGATCGCGTGATCAAAGCATCGCGCTGGTATCGAACGATTCTCATCGCGCCGTACGCTGTTGCGCCCGCCATTGTTGGCGTATTGTGGATGTTCATGCTCTCGCCATCTCTCGGTTTGCTCACGCATGCGCTCGCGAAAATCGGCGTTGAGTGGGATCACAACTTAAATCAAACGCAAGGTTTGTTGCTGGTCATCATCGCCGCCGTGTGGAAGCAAATTTCCTACAACTTCATTTTCTTTCTCGCCGGCTTGCAGTCGATTCCGAAGTCCCTCATTGAAGCCGCGTCAATCGACGGTGCGGGCCGCACGCGGCGCTTTTGGGACATCATCTTTCCGCTCCTCACGCCGACCACGTTTTTCCTGTTTGTCGTGAACATGGTCTACGCCTTCTTCGACACCTTCGCGATCATCGATGCGTCGACCAAAGGCGGCCCTGGCCGAGCCACGGAAATTCTTGTTTACAAGGTCTATCACGACGGCTTCAAGGGCTTGGATCTTGGCTCCAGTGCGGCGCAAAGCGTGGTGCTCATGGTCATAGTAGTGGGTTTAACGTTCTTGCAGTTCAAGTACGTTGAACGGAAGGTGCAGTACTAATGATCGAGAACCGTCCACTCTCCACGTTCTTCGCACACATGATCTTGTGCATTGGTGCGGCCATTGTTGCGCTGCCTCTGTACGTGACCTTCGTTGCCTCCACGCTCACGCCTGAGCAAGTCTTGCAGTCGCCGATGCCATTGATTCCCGGCACAGAAATGGTGGCCAATTACAAGAAAGTTTTGTTCGAAGGCGGCGCCGGGCAAACTGCGCAAGTGGGCAAGATGATGCTCAACAGCCTCATCACGGCGCTCGTGATCGCGGTGGGCAAGATCGTGATTTCAATGCTCTCCGCCTTTGCGATTGTGTACTTCCGTTTTCCCGGCCGCACGCTTGCGTTTTGGTTGATTTTTGTCACGCTGATGCTGCCGGTTGAGGTGCGTATTTTGCCCACGTATCAAGTCATTTCTGACCTGAAAATGCTCGATAGCTACTACGGGTTGACCGTGCCGCTTATCGCGTCGGCGACGGCAACATTTCTGTTCCGGCAATTTTTCTTGACGGTGCCGGACGAACTCGTTGAGGCCGCAAAAATAGACGGCGCAGGCCCGATGCGATTCTTCAAAGACGTGTTGCTGCCGCTCTCCAAAACCAACATCGCAGCTCTATTTGTAATTCTCTTCATCTACGGCTGGAATCAATATTTGTGGCCACTTTTGATCACCACGCAAGAGAGCATGTACACGGTCGTCATCGGAATAAAACGCATGATTTCCGGCGGTGACGCAGGCACCGAATGGAACCTCGTGATGGCCACGGCGATGCTCGCTTTGATGCCGCCCGTGCTGGTCGTAGTCTTCATGCAGAAGTGGTTCGTCAAGGGCCTTGTGGATAGCGAGAAATAACAAGATGGCGCAAGTCGAATTCAAAGACGTAAAGAAATCCTACGGCAACGTAGACGTGATTCACGGCGTTAACCTCAATATCGCCGACGGCGAATTTGTGGTGATCGTGGGGCCGTCTGGCTGCGGGAAATCCACGCTGTTGCGCATGGTGGCAGGCCTTGAACCGATCACTGGTGGCGAGATTTGCATTGACGGCAAAGTCGTCAACAATCTGGAGCCGAAAGATCGCGACATCGCGATGGTGTTCCAAAACTACGCGCTCTATCCGCACATGAACGTGCGCGAAAACATGGCGTACGGTCTGAAAATTCGCAAGATGAGCGAAGCTGACATCAACACGCGAATTGGCAAGGCCGCGAAGATTTTGGAGCTTTCGCATTTGCTTGATCGTAAGCCGAAAGAGCTCTCCGGCGGCCAACGCCAACGCGTTGCCATGGGCCGCGCAATTGTGCGCGATCCGAAAGTGTTTTTGTTCGACGAACCGCTGTCGAATTTGGATGCGAAGCTGCGCGTCGACATGCGATTAGAAATCCAAAAGCTCCACAACGAACTCAAAGTCACGAGCCTTTACGTCACGCATGACCAAATCGAAGCGATGACGCTGTCAAACCGCATGCTCGTTATGAACAGCGGCATCATCGAACAAGTCGGCACGCCGAAAGAAGTGTATGAACGTCCCGCGTCGCTCTTCGTCGCAAACTTCATCGGCACCCCCGCGATGAATCAAATGTGGGGCACACGCGCCGGCCAATCCTTGAAGCTCGACGAAGGCGACATGTTTCACGTTGGCGAATTTCCGTCGACGATCAACAACGGCGACCGAGTCGCGCTCGGCATTCGGCCCGAACACCTGCAATTGGTCCCCGCCGCGCAAGCGCGTCTCACGGTCAACGTGCAGATGATCGAATGGGTCGGCGCCGATGCGTATGCGTACGGTCAATTCGCCAACTACCGAGTGATCTGCCGCCTCGACAACGCCACCGAGGTAAAAGTTGGCGATCAACTCCCGCTATCGTTCGACCCCGCGCGCGTGCACTGGTTTAACTCGGACACGGGCAAACGGATTTAGCGTTCGGTACACGCTCTAAGTAAACTCTTCGCATGAATCTCCCCCACTGGCCCTACCCCAAAACCATCGCGCACCGTGGCGCTGGCAAGCGTGCGCCTGAGAACACGCTCGCTGCGATTCGTCTCGGCGTGGCGCATGGTTACCGCGCAGCCGAAATCGACGTCAAGCTTTCCGGCGACGGCACGCTGCTGCTGATGCATGACGACACGACCAACCGCACCTCCGACGGGCGCGGGCGCGTCGCCGCAAAGACGTGGCATCAGCTCGCGCTCTTGGACGCCGGCTCGTGGCATTCGACCGTGTACGCGGGCGAACCGATTCCGACGTATTGGCGTGTTGCGAAATATTGCATTGCTAACGGCATTCAGCTCAACACCGAAATTAAGCCGTGCGTTGGCCGCGAACGCGAAACTGGCGCTGCCGTTGCGCTTGAAACACAAGCG
>JAGNQL010000002.1 GCA_017989135.1 Burkholderiales bacterium | reverse complement strand
GGAGTGAACTTTATGGGAATGCTTTTCTTACGACTACGGGCGTGCGACGAACTGCGGGTGAACTGCGTGAAACGCGAAAAGCAGGCGCGAACAGCAGCCGGTTCTTACCCGGCCGCCACTCGCGATAGCCCTATTCACGCCCGGCGCAGCCCGAATGCCACGATTTCCGCAGAGCTAAGCTGCCGCTTCTTAACCGCGTAGCGATCAGCGTCGTAGCGCGTCACACTGCGCTTTTCCCACACGTCCCATGCGGCAGCGGCACCATCACGGTTAACGGCGCGAAGCGATCGGCGTTCCTCGCGGGTGAGCTTCCCGCCCGGCACCTCCGCCAGCGTGACTTCGTACCAGACGTCATCAGCGCATCGAAGTTCTGTGCTTTTGCTGATGACACGACGCGTTTCAGCGTCGCGACGCGCAGCGGACTCTTGCGTTGCAACGCGTGATTTGGCATTGGCCTCCTGCGCGTGGGTCAATCGCAAAATCCCCGTACGCGGGTCTACAAACAGCGGTGCCCACGAGTCGGTCACAACGCGCCAACCATGCCGACCCCGCCACCGCCCCAGGTACTCAAACACCACACCACGCCCATTTGGGCGCGGTGTGGCGCGAACGTCCGTCAGCACGTAATTGTCCACGTGCGCAAGGATGTGCTGTTGCACCGTGTTTCGCTGGTCGATGCCCGCGAGCAACTCGGCATGCACCTTGTCCCACGGGCGTCCGACTTGGCTCACCAAGAATCGTTTGAGTGGCGCAAGGTTTTCGTTGAGCCGTTTGCGGTTGTGATGTCCAACGCGCATGCCGACCTTCGACGGCCGTTCGTCGGACGCCATGAACTGACGAAAACCCACTTCTCGACCACCGCCAAGCCAATTTCCATGAGTTAGGCGAGGTCGTTCGACGATTACTTTGTACATGTCAGCTCGCATGATCGTCCTCCAGCTCGTCGTCCTCGGCATCCAGCAAATGCCGAAGCGCTTGCTTGTGCGTTTGTCGCACAGCACCGTACGGTTTGACGTGCGGCCCGCCGTAGCGCTTGCGGCCTTCGACCGCGATGCGATTCCTTGGCTTCACGGGTTCGATCGTGAACAAAATCGGTTGAAATGTTTTGCCCATGATTTACCCCTTCACACACAAAAATTGTTTCAACGTGTGTTCGATGCTCACCAGGTCGCCCTGATTCGCCATCACGCTGTCGATATCTTTGTACGCCGCTGGAATCTCGTCGATCACACCGCCGTCCTTACGACATTCGACGCCGAGCGTTTGCGCCGCAAGGTCGGCGCGATTGAACTCGCGCTTGGCCTGCGTTCGGCTCATGCGTCGTCCTGCGCCGTGCGAACACGAACAAAACGACTGCAAATTGCCGCGTCCGCGAACGATGTAACTCTTCGCGCCCATGCTGCCGGGGATCACGCCCAACTCGCCTTCGCGCGCCGAGATGGCGCCTTTGCGGGTTACAAAAACGTTTGCGCCAAAGTGCGTTTCGCGTTGCACGTAGTTGTGATGGCAATTGATCGCTTCGCTGTCCAACGTGAAGCGCGGGAAGTGACGCTGCAACACAGCAATCACTGCGCGCAACATCAACTCGCGATTGAGTCGCGCGTAGTCCTGCGCCCAGTTCAGCGCCTCCACGTAATCGTCGAACAGCTCAGTGCCTTCGCGCAGATACGCCAAGTCTTTGTCGGGCAAGGCGTGCACGTGGCGCCCCATGTCCTTCTTCGCCTTGTCGATAAAGTAGCGACCGATCGCATTACCGATGCCGCGCGAACCACTGTGCAACATGATCCACAGCCGATCTTCTTCGTCGAGACAAAGCTCAACGAAGTGATTGCCGCCGCCCAACGTGCCGAGTTGGCACAGCCACGTGCTGTTGAACTTACGCTGCATTTTCATGAGCGCAGGGTGCTTCGCCACGATTGCGTCGAGCCCACCGTCCAACGCGCGACCCGCGCGATGCGCCGCCGAGCCTTGCACTTTGCTCATAGAGTGTTGCAGCAGTCCCGCTGGAATTGCCGCTTCGATATCCATACGCAGTTTGTACAAACCGTCGGGCAGCATCGCCGCCGTCAAGCTCGTACGCACGGCGTTCATGCCGCAACCAATATCGACGCCGACGGCGGCGGGAATGATCGCTTCTTTCGTTGCGATTACAGAACCGACCGTCGCGCCGACGCCCGCATGAACATCCGGCATTGCGGCCAGATGGTGATGAAGAATGGGCAATTGCGCCATGTTCACCAGTTGTTGAATAGCCTCGGGTTCGATGTCTTTCGTCCATACGTACGCCGGGACCTTGCCTTTATTGAGGGTCAATTGAATGCCCATAACTCTCTTCTCTAATAGGCCGACGTGATGGCGTTGAATCCTTCAGCTCAGTTGAAATTTTGAGAGCGTGAAGGCACCTCGCGTCAGCGATAACTCACAAGCAAGTCGCGTATGGACGTCCGTGTGCGCAGTGCGAAAACGCACGCACGACACAACGCCTCAGGCGAACCTGCGGGCTTTTAGGGGGAAAGCAGACGGAGCGAACGAGCGGCTCCGGTGAGTCTTGTGGCGAGCGCGGCGCGGCTTACTTAGCCGCTATGAAAACTCATCGCACTCACGAGACGCATCGAAGCGTTAGGTTCGCTCCGATCTGCACGTGCAACGTGGCAGCATCGGAGTTCCTTTCAAAAAAATGAATCGCAGCAACAGTGCGCGACTCAACATACATAACGAAGCACGAATGTTAGAGATGACACATTTCGCGATCAATGTTTCTCACGAGCAATTATTTTGCGTGACGCGCTTGTGTATCGAAAAAACAACTGTCTTTGCAAAGCAGACGATGTATGCACGCGACTAAGACTGCCTGCGCCGGAAGTAATTCGCGAGATAACCTTCGTGCAATACGCCAAGAATTTCACAGTGCTATAGTTTGATCAAGCCGGAGTTGATCTGGCGCTTCTTGGGGATTCCAAGTGAATATCAGCCATCGTAAATTCGACTACTCAGTCGTTATCGGGCGCTTCCAGCCCTTTCATTTCGGTCACCAACGCCTTGTTGAGCATGCGCTGCGTACAGCAGAACGCGTCATCATTGTCGTCGGCTCGGACCTGACACCCCGCAGCTTCAAGAATCCGTTTACGTTTGAAGAACGCGAACGCATGATCCGTTCGTCGCTTCGTTCCAGCGAACAAGGCCGCGTGAGCGTTGTCGGAGTGGCGGACTATCCGTATCACGAATCGCTATGGATCGGCGCAGTGCAATCGTCGGTGGATCGTTTGCTCGCAGCCGACGGCGCGGACACGACGCGTGCGAACATCGCACTCGTCGGACACCTTAAAGACGGGACAAGCTACTACCTCAAGTCGTTTCCAAAGTGGCAGTTCGTCGCATTCGAAAATGTTGAGAGTCTGAACGCTGCGGATGTTCGTCGTGCATTTTTCACACCGGAGCAGCTGTACACACTTTCGCCGGCAACGCTGCCCGATGGCACGCTCGCGTTCCTTAATGGATTCCGCGAGACTGAGCACTACCGAAACCTCGCGGATGAGCGCCGTTTTCTTGATGAATACAAGGTGCAGTATCGCTACGCGGGTAGCGACTTCCCACCGATCTACACAACGGTCGACGCTGTTGTTGTTGAGGTGGGATACATCCTGCTTGTACAGCGCTTGTTTCATCCGGGGCGCGGGACTTGGGCGCTACCTGGTGGCTTTGTCGGGCAGAGCGAGACTTTGGTTGACGCGGCCGTGCGCGAGCTGCGCGAAGAGACGCGACTCAAGGTGCCGGCTCCGGTTTTGATGGGGAGCCTCAAGGGGCGGCACGTGTTTGATGCGCCTGATCGTTCACAACGCGGACGCACCATCACTCACGCGTTCTACTTCGAGCTAGCGCACAACCAGTGGACGGGACTTCCGGATGTAAAGGGCTCTGACGACGCGGCCAAGGCGCAGTGGGTTCCGGTGCAAACCTTCCTCGGGATGCGCGAGCAGATGTACGAAGATCACTTCCACATCGCGACGCACTTTTTAGGCGGGCATGCTCGATAGAACATCGTTGAACTAGCTCATTTTCAGCCGCGGTTGACGCGGCCTTACGTGAAAGGAGTTTTCACACATGGACACAACACAATCCCTCGGTAATGGCGCAAGGCCTTCCTTGCTTGGTGGCAATTTGCTGCTACGGACAGACTCGTACAAAGTCTCGCACTGGAAGCAATATCCGCCGGGCGCGCAGACGGTGTACAGCTACATCGAGTCACGCGGCGGGCCGTTTAGTCATGGCGTTTTCTTTGGACTGCAGGCGTGGTTGCGCGAATATTTGTCGCGTGGTTTTGCTGCGCGCGACATCGACGAAGCGGCGGAAATGTTTGCGCTGCATGGCGAGCCGTTTAACCGTGATGGTTGGTTGGCGATGCTCGCGAAGCATGGCGGCGCGATGCCGGTGCGGATTCGTGCAGTGCCAGAGGGCACGGTGGTGCCGATCAAGAACGCTCTGCTCGCGATCGAAAACACGGATCCCGAGTTTTATTGGGCGACGAGCTATCTAGAGACGGAGTTGCTGCGCGCAGTTTGGTACCCGACGACGGTGGCGACGCTGAGCGCGTCTTGCAAAGCGATCATTGCTCGATACATGAACGCAACAGCCGACGACACGGCCGGGCAAATCGGTTTTAAGTTACACGACTTCGGCGCGCGTGGCGTGTCGAGCATGGAGTCGGCGGCGCTCGGCGGATTGGCGCACCTCGTGAATTTCATGGGTACCGACACGGTGATCGCGCTCTCCGCCGCGCGCCGTTACTATGACGCGCCGATGGCGGGGTTTTCGATTCCTGCGGCTGAGCACAGCACGATTACCAGTTGGGGCCGTGAGCACGAGGTGGACGCGTATCGCAACATGCTTAAACAGTTTGCCAAGCCCGGTAGTATCGTCGCCATCGTCAGCGACAGCTACGATATTTACAAGGCCTGCGAATCGTTGTGGGGCGGCGCGCTGCGTGAAGAGGTCATCAACAGTGGTGCAACGGTCGTCATTCGTCCCGACTCTGGACATCCGCCAGAGGTCGTGCTGAAAGTCGCAGAAATTCTCTCGGCGCGTTTCGGCTTCACGCTCAATAGCAAAGGCTTTCGCGTGCTGAACAACGTGCGCATCATGCAAGGCGATGGCATCACCATCGCGAGCCTTCGTGAGTGTTTATCGAATCTCTATCACAACGGTTTTTCTGCGGACAACATTGCGTTTGGCATGGGCGGCGGCTTGTTGCAACAGGTCAATCGCGACACCATGCAGTTCGCGATGAAATGCTCCGCGATGAAAATTGGCAACGCGTGGCGTGATGTGTTCAAGTCGCCGATTGGCGATGCTGGAAAGAACTCGAAGAAGGGTCAAGTGGAATTGTTCCGCGATGCGGACGGAAAGTTCGTCACGCACGACCGTAGCACTGAATTGGCGAAAGCATGCACGAGTGCGTTCGAGACGGTCTACGAGAATGGAGCGTTCGCACCGTCGGTGTCGTTTGATGATGTGCGCTCGCGTGCAGCAGTCGCCATTGAGATCATGGAGCCGGAGTGGCGGGCGCTCTAAGCGCTTGAACAGCGTCTGACGGAGCAGGGGGCGATAATGCGTCATGCAGAATTCGCGCCCCGACGTCACCTCCGACGCCATCAATCCCGCCACACAACCTTATGCAGGTCTCACGCCGGACACGGTGCTCAATGCGTTGGAGTCATGCGGTTTGCGCGGCGATGGACGGCTGATCGGGCTGAACAGCTACGAAAACCGTGTCTATCAAGTGTGGCTCGAAGACCCAACAGCGCTTGGGTTAGGCGAAAGCGTTGTCGCCAAGTTTTACCGCCCCGCGCGTTGGTCGACGGCGGCGATTCTTGAAGAGCACGCGTTCGTTGCCGAGCTGGCCGCGCGCGAAATTCCCGCCGAGCCGCCACTCGTGTTGGCGGGCAACACGCTGCATGATTACGAGGGCTTTCGCTTTTCTGTGACGCGCCGATTGCGCGGACGGGCACCGGAGATGGATGACGACGAGACGCTTACCTGGATGGGGCGCTTCATGGGGCGCATTCACGCCATCGGCGAGTTGCGTGCGTTCGAGCATCGGCCCACGTTGGAAATTCAATCGTTCGGCGTGGAACCGCGCGAGTATTTGCTACAAAACCATTTCGTGCCGGACGAACTGTTGCCCGCATGGGAGAGCGTGAGTGCGATGGCGCTCGACGGAGTGCGTGCGGTGTTTGAGCGCACGGGGCCAGTGAGATCGCTGCGACTGCATGGCGATTGTCACGCGAGCAACGTGCTGTGGAACGATACCGGGCCGCACTTTGTGGATTTCGATGATTGCCGCATGGGGCCCGCGGTGCAGGATTTATGGATGATGCTCTCCGGTGATCGCGAGAGCATGCAGCGCCAATTACGCGCTGTGATTTCTGGCTACGAAGACTTCTGTGAATTCGACGACACGGAATTGCAACTGATCGAAGCTCTGCGCACGTTGCGCCTTCTGCATTACTCCGGCTGGATCGCGCGACGCTGGAATGACCCGGCGTTTCCCGCTGCGTTTCCGTGGTTCAACACACAGCGCTATTGGCAAGACCGCGTGCTCGAGTTGCGCGAGCAAATCGCGGCGATGCAGGAACCCGCGCTGAGCGCGGCGGGTTGAAATGTCCGTTTTGCGCGATATGGCTTTTTAGCGCAAGCGACCTATATACGGTCGTTACAGCGCGAAATTGTCGCAAGTTGACTTATCAATAAAAATTGCTGTAAGCGCCGTACAGCAGTCGCTCAGGTGAAAAAGCTGTTAAGGCAGTATTTCGCGCAAGCGCGCGACTACATCCGCGCGCATGGCGTCGGTTTCTTGATGACCGCAGTCGTAAATCGTCTGTCGCCAATGCGTTGATTGATTGACCGCGCCGTAGGAAGACTTCATTGCGCGATCAATCGTGGCGACGCCGTCTGATGGCGTGAGCGGGTCGTGTTTGCCGACGAGCGAAAGATGCGGACGCGGCGTGATCAATGCGCTGATTTCGCTGGCGCTGAATTCACTGCGCAGGCCAGGAACAAAAAAGTACTCGCCATGCAGATCGAAGTTGCCGTTGGCAACGAGCGCGTCGAATTCGGCGAGGCAACAGAGATCGATGCACGCATCAATGCGCGCGTCTAGCGCGGCGGCCCACACCGCCATCGTGCTGCCCATCGAGAGCCCGAGCGTAACCACCGGAAGCTCCGCAAAACCCGGTCGTGAACGCACCCAATCGAGCGCAACGAGTGTGTCATGCACACGATAGCCCCAGAGCGTGCAACCGTCCCATAGCAAGCGCTTGACCATCGCGCGCTCGCTGTTCGCAGCGCGTTCGCCAAAACACCAATGGTCAATCGCCAACACCGCGTAGCCGAGCGCCGGGAGCACTTCCGCGTACGGTGGCGAGGCCAGCGCCGGGCGGCCGAGCAAGAGTTCGTCCTTGCCGCATTTGAAGCGATTGCCGTGCGCATGGCAGTAGATGACCAGGCCTCGCGGCGGTTGAAGCTTCGGCAACACCAGCAGCGCGGGCACGGGTTCGACGGCGTTCAGCGTCAGTGTCCAATGCTCAATACGCGCAAACGGCTTTTCCTCAACCGCGCGCAACGCTCCGGACGGAGCGCCATCGAGCCACGGACGCGGCCCGAGTAGACGCCACAGATCTTGCCGGCGTTGGTCAGTCGCTCGCGCGTCACCGAGCCATGGCCAAGGTTTCACGACAGACGCAGCAGACTGTTGGCAGGCAATTGCAATGCACGCTTTTCGGCCGTTGGCAACACCACGCGAATTGACGAGTACGGCAACGTCCACGAGCCTTCGCTGGTGACAGACAATTGCAAACTATCGGCGGATGCCAGAGCATGAAACGCGTGCGTCACGCATTGGTCGCTTGCGAATGTGGTTTGCAACCCGTTGTCTTCGAACAACCGCGCGTCACTCTTGCCGCCGCCAAACGAATCGGGAACAGGGAAGTAGCGCAGCGCGCGTGAGGCTTCTTCCGTCTTCGCGAGATCGCTGGCGGTGTCCGTCGTGGGCAACAGCGCGCCGGCGCGCACGAAGAGCGGCAGGCGATCAAGCGGCGCGTCAACGGTGACCGTTTGCCCACCGTCAAAGTATGTCTGTGTCCAGTAATCAAACCACCCGGCACTATGCGCGCCGCGCGGCAGGTAAAGCGTGCGCTGCCTCGCGCCTGCCTCGAAGACTGGCGCGACCAACAAATCCTCTCCGACCATCATCTCGTCGTTGTCGCCCCAACACGCGGCATCATCATCGAAATGAAAGAACGTCGGACGCAGCACTGGCGTGTGGCGCACGCTGGCGTCGCGCATGAGCGTGTAGAGGTACGGCATCAAATGCAGCCGTAAGCCAATCGCCGAACGGATCGAGGCCGTCGCATCCGCGTGTAGCCACGGCGAATTCACGCTGCCATCCGCCTTCCACGAATTCATAATCATGCGTGGTACGAGACAACACGCTTGCGTCCAGCGAATGAGCATTTCCGTATCGGGCACGGGGCCTGCGAAGCCGCCAATGTCATGCCCGATGTTGAACATGCCGGACAGACTCATCGTTAGCGCCATGCGTTGATTCCAACGCATCGTGTGCCAACTCGTTGTGTTGTCGCCCGTCCACGTTTGCGCATAGCGCTGAATGCCCGGTGGGCCGGCGCGGGTGACGGTGTAGACGCGCTCGTCGGACTTGCTGGCTGCTTGTGCTTCGGAAGTAGCCTGCGTCATCAGGAGCGCTTGCAGTGAACGCGAGCGATGAATCGGAATGACATCGCCTGCGCCGCTTGCCTGACCCGATTCACTCCAAATTTCGTATTCGTTATTGTCGTTCCAGCCGGTATCGATGCCGACATCGAGCACTTGCTTTTTGAAGTTGGTTTGCCACCATCGGCGATCAGATTCACGCGTGAAATCGAGGTGCGCCCCCCAGCCGTCCCAAAATTGATCTAGGCAGGGCTTGCCGGTCTCGCCGTCGCGCACAAAACCGCCGCTCGCTTCGATTGACGCGTACGACGGGTGATCGTTGAGCAGGCACGGCTTCAGATTCGCCATCGTGCGGACGTCTGCCGCCTTGAACGCATTGAGCAGGCCGCGCGCATCAGGGAACTTGTCCGTATTCCACGTGAACACGTAACGCTGCTTGCCGCGGCTCGTGTATCCGGACCCGAAGTGAAAGCTCGACAATGGAAACTGGTCGCGTTCGGCGAGGGCAAGAAACTTGCGAATCTGCGCCTGCGCATCCGGAAAATCAGCGAGCGCCATAGCGGTGTTGGCGTAACCCAAGCTCCAGCGCGGCGGCATCGCTGTGCCGCCTATCAACTGCATGTAACGCGCGAGTGCCGTGGCCGCGTCGGGGCCCGCGATCACGTAGTAATCAAGATCACCGTCGGCTATTTCCGTCGCGCGATAGAAGTCGTGATAGTTGTCGAACTCTTGCCCGAAATCGAACGTGCATTCGGCGAGCGTGTCGTAATACACACCATAGGTGTTGCCGGTGTTGGCGCGTCGCCCCAAAAAGAACGGCCAGTGTTTGTAGAGTGGATCGCTGGTTTCGCCGTTGTAGCCCAGCGCGTCGAGTTGCCGCGTTCGAAAGCGTCGCCCCGCTTTGTTCAAAGGGCCGGTTTTGTCACCGAGACCGAAGTACTGATCGTGCTGATCGCGGGCTTGCCAGTGGCTGATTTGTCCGCTTCGTTTTTCCGCGGCATAGCCGTAGCTCGGTCGGTCGTGGCAGCACTCAAGCCACTCCTTCCCATCGAACTGTTCCCACGCAAGACCAAACGGCTCTAGGCGAATGTCCGTGCGCAGCGTGTCGCTCGACATGCGAATTGTTCGCCCATCGGCGCCCGTGGTGACCGTGCCGACGCTGGCCGGAAAAAGCTCCGCGCGCAGTTGCCCGTCGGTGTCGCTGGCATCGACATGGCCCGTCGGGGCAATCGCCCAGGTGCGTGGCTCGCGCAAGCCGTCGGGTGGCGTGAATAAGACGCGGCCAATGCTCTCGGTGACGAGACTGATGCGACAGCGCCAGCCGCTTGTGAACGAAACGTCGACGCAGCCATTGCTGTGCTGAAGCAGGGACGCAACGCGTAGCGGTGTCATTAGCGCACCGCCTTCGCCGCGTCGTCGCTCTCAAAGAGGTGGCAAGCAGCCGGCGGCGCGTACACAGTAGCGCTCTCGCCAATCTTGGTGTTGACTTGTCCGGCCACATGCGCCGTGATGCGCGGCCCGTCGTTGGGCAGCGTGCCGTAGATCAAAGAGTGCCCGCCAAGTTGCTCGACGCCGGTGATGGTGATCGGCAAAGCGAGGGACGTTTCGTGGCCTTCTAGCGTCAAGTGCTCCGGGCGAACGCCGAAGGTGAGCGTCGTTCCGGAAGGCAGTTTGCGTTCAGTCTTTAGCGCGAACGATGCGCCGTATTCGGTGACGATGGTGTCGCCGACACCGGTCGTGACTGTCACGAAATTCATTTGTGGCGAACCAATAAATCCAGCGACAAACTTGTTGTCTGGACGGTTGTACAAATCGAGCGGCGTGCCGATTTGTTCGATTTGTCCCGCGCGTAGCACGACAATCTTGTCGGCCATGGTCATGGCTTCGACTTGATCGTGCGTGACGTAAATCATCGTCGCGCCGAGGCGGCGGTGCAGGCCGGTGATTTCGCCGCGCATCGACACCCGAAGCTCGGCGTCGAGGTTTGACAGTGGTTCGTCAAACAAGAAAATCTTCGGCTCGCGGACAATCGAACGGCCGATTGCGACGCGCTGTCGTTGTCCGCCAGAGAGCTGCGTGGGTTTGCGGTCAAGGAGCGCGTCGAGGCGCAAGAGCTTGGCCGCCGCGTCCACTTTGGTCTTGATCACGTCCTTCGCGACACCCGTGTTCTCGAGGCCGAACGCCATATTTTGGTAGACCGTCATGTGCGGGTACAGCGCATAGGACTGAAAGACCATCGCCAATCCACGATCTGCGGCGCGGATGTCGTTGGCGCGCGCGCCGTCGATGACCAGATCGCCCGATGAGATGTCTTCAAGGCCGCAGATCATTCGCAGCAATGTGGACTTGCCACATCCGGATGGTCCAACGAACACGACGAATTCACCATCTTTGACTTCGAGGTCAACGCCCCGAATTACGCGCGTTGAGCCGAAGTCTTTGATGACGTTTCTGAGTTGGAGCGATGCCATTATTTGACCCCTGCCGACGCAATCCCTTGCGTGATGTATTTCTGAAGAAAGGCGAATACGATAGTGATCGGCAGCAGCGTAATCACCGTCATCGCCAGCAAATAATTCCACTGTGTCACGAGATCGCCTTGAAAGGCATTTAGCGCTAGCTGCAACGTAAATTTCTCGTTCTTCGAGAGCACGATCAACGGCCACAGGAAATCGTTCCAGCGCCACATGACCGAGAAAATAGCCAGCACCGCGAGCGCTGGTGCCGCAAGCGGCATCACAATTCGCCAATAGATTTGCCACTCGCTCGCGTGGTCCATGCGCGCCGCTTCGAGGAGTTCGTCGGGAATCGTCAACATGTATTGCCGCAATAGGAAGACCCCCGTCGGCGTGGCAATCGCAGGCCAGATAACGCCCCACAGGCTGTTGAGCATGCCCATTTCTGAGATCAACAAGAAGTTGGGTACTAACACGATCGCGGGCGGCACCATCAACGTGCCCAAGATCAACAGAAAAACGCCAGTGCGCCCGGTGAATTTGTATTTGGATAGCGCGAATGCCGCCATCGAATTAAAGAGCAGCGTGAGAATCGTAGCGACTACTGTGATGAATACGGAATTCCAAAGATATGCACCAAAGCTGATCTTGCCGCCGAGGTCAGTGTAATTTTCGGTCGCGAGTTTGAACTCGCGCACCGGCTCGCGATCCTTCACGTTAACGCGCACATAGTCGTCGGGACGCGCCGGATCGACGAGCGTTGAGGTGAGGCCGATCCGGCGTAGTTCCGCGAGCTCTTTAGTGCTGCCGTCGGGCAAAGTCACGCGAAACACGGGCTTCATCTTCTCTTCGCCGGGTACCGAGACCGACTTTTGGCCGTAAGGTAATAGCGAGGGCGGGAATTCGTTCAAGGCCGCTTCGGTTTTGAACGACGACAAAACGAGCCAAAGCACCGGTCCAAACATGAGGAAGAGGCCCATCGCCAGGTACGCGTAGGAGAGCCAATCAGTCCAGTCAATGCTGCGACCGTTTCGCGTGCGCGTCAAGAATGCGAGTGCTTTCATTTCGCGCGCTCCCCAAGTTCGTCGGCCTTCGAGAGCCTAAGTTGCAGCAACGTGAGCGCAACGAGCGCGAGCGCAAGGAGCAGGGATCCCGCCGCCGCGATGCCGTACAGACGCACGGGTTCCACGAAGCCGGTTTGGTAAATGAACTGAACGACAAGTGTCGTCGCCGATCCTGGGCCGCCCCCTGTCAGCACGAATACTTCGTCGAACGTTTGCACCGCTTTGATCAGGGCGAGTACCAACACGACCATCAAGTTAGGCAGAAGCAAGGGGAGCGTGATGCGCGTGAGCGAGCGCCACGGCGAGGCTTTATCAAGCTGTGCCGCCTCGTACAGATCGCCCGGAATCGCTTGCAGGCCCGCAAGCAAAATGAGTGTGTAGAACCCCATGTGCGCCCAAATTGACACGAAGGTCACCCAAAAAAAGGCCCAGTTCGGCTCGGCAAGCCAGAGCACTGGTTGCGAGCCCATCGCGACCATCGCAGCGTTGAGCAACCCGTCGCGCTGCAATATCCACTTCCAAATGAGCGCGACAACAACGGGCGAGAGCAGCACCGGATAAAAGAACACACCGCGCCAGAAGCCGCGCCCCATGATCTTGCGGTTGAGCACGAGCGCCGTGATGAGGCTAAAGAGCACCATGAGACTCACTTGGAATACCGCGTACTTGGCAGTATTCCAAATGGCCTGCCAAAAGATGTCCTTGCGGCACGACGAAGGGTCGAAGTACGAACCGCAATCAAGGAGCGTGGAAAAATTCTCGACACCCACGCTTGGACGTTGACTTGGGTAGAGGTTCACCCCGCCGGTAAACGCGTAGTAGATGTTGATGGCGATGGGCACGAACGTGAACAGCAAGATCACGACGACGTTCGGCGCTAGAAAAAACCACGGTGTGGTGGCACTTGTTTTCATCGTGCGAGCTTTCGCAAAATATCGGACGGGTGTGGCTGGCGTGACTTCGCTATTGTGACTGGCGTGCCAGTCCTCTGGCTGTCAAAAAACAAGGGGCGGGCACATCAAATGTGGCCGCCCCCGGGATACGCGAGTTTGGTTACTTGCTAGCCGCTTTGACTTGTTCGTCAACGTCTGCCGCAAGGCGCTTCAACGCGTCGTCTGTGGACATTTCGCCCGCAACTGCTTGACCCAAACGTGCAGCGGTCGGCTGGAACACCGCGCGGTTCAGGCGATAGCCTTGCAGATCGAAGTTCGGCTTCAGAATCTTTGCCACATCGCCGACGAAGCTGTTCAGCGCAGCTTTTGCGAGCGGCGACACGTTGTACGTGACGCCCGCTTTCGCAACGCCAAGGTGAGCCGGAATGTTCTCCGTGCGTGCCATCATTTCGCTGTAGTTAGCGTCTTGCGACAAGAAGTCGAGGAACTTCGCGACTGCTGCTGGCGATTTCGTGCGCTTCAATCCAACGTATGCAGCGCCGCCGGGCATTGCGGTGCAACCCGCCGGGCCACACGGCGCTGGCACTACCGTCCAATCGAAGGACTTCGTCACCTGGGTATCCATGCGGCGAACTTGCCACGAGCCGGAGTAGTACATCACGATGCGGCCGTTAGCGAATTCTTCAAATGCATCGCGATAGGCGGAACCGCCGATGCCACCCCACACTTCCTTGGGCATCAAGCCAGCTTTGTTCCAATCAACGAATTTTTTCGCGGCGAGTTTGTAACCGTCGTCAATGACTGGCACACCCTTCGCGTCGAAAATCTTCGCGCCGTATGCAACGGCTAGCGGCGCAAAGCGATGCCCTGTGCGGTCCATTGCCATTGCGAACGGTGTTTTGGTAGCGTCCGCTACTTTCTTCGATGCCGCCATCCAATCGTCCCAGGTTGCCGTCGGGCCGGGCATTGGCACTTTGGCTTGCTCGAACAGCGTCTTATTGACGAAGCCGCCGGTGACGGTCAATTGCGACATCATGCCGTAGATGCCTTTGTCAGCTGGTCCTGCGCGGAACCAAGGCAGCGTCGAGGCGAAGTTGTCTTGCCACGCTTTCACGCGCGCCGGTGTCAGGTGCGGCGTGAGATCAAGGTAATACTTGTTGAGGCCGCCCAAATCGGTGACCCGTGCGATGTCTGGACCTTCGCCAGCAGCGAGCTGAACGGGAAGCGTCTCGACTACGGCCTTGTACGGTACTTTGTCGATGACAATTTTTATTCCCGCGTTCGCTGCCTCAAAACGCTTGGCAATGTCAGCGGTTACTTCGCATTCGTTGCCGTCCGAATAACACTGCACGCGCAACTCTTGCGCAGACACCTGAGTGCTCAAGGTCAACGCCACACCCGCGGCAATCGCCGCAATTCGCATCTTCTTCACGACACAGTCCTCCTAAGAACACAAAAACGGGTAACTCATATAGATCATTTATATGAGTGGATCGCAAGCAGTTTACCGACAATATTGACCGCTCACAAGGCGAGTAACCCGTGTTGCCAGTTTGTGTGCGGCGGCCGTCGTCGAATGATTGAAGCGCGAGCGGACGCAGGCTAGACGGCTGCGTTGCACAACCAGCAGTGTCGACAGGCGCGCGTTGACGACGGTCGGTGGAGGAGCCGTGTTACGGATGAGCCGGTCAGTTTCTGCGAACGAGCATGGTGCCCTATACTCGCGAAATGAACGAAACGGTACATTTGTCGGCGTCGCCTTCCATTGCTGCGAAAGCGGCACGCCCGCGCGCAGCCAAATCTACGGGCACTGCGACGGTCCCCACCCGAACCAATGATCCCGCGCGAACGATGGCAGGCATCCTCGACGTCGCCACCAAGGAGTTTGCGGAAAAAGGCCTCTCTGGTGCGCGCATCGACGAAATCGCGGCGGCTACGCAGACCAGCAAGCGCATGATCTATTACTACTTCGGTAGCAAAGAAGGCTTGTACGTGGCGGTGCTGGAGGAGGCGTATCGACGCATGCGTACGATCGAAGCGCAATTGAATCTCGACGATTTGTCGCCAGAAGATGCGCTGCGAAAACTCGTTGGTTTCACCTTCGATCATCATCACGGCAATCCCGATTTCATCCGCTTGGTGATGTCCGAGAACATGCAGCGCGGCGAATATCTCGCGCAAAGCAAACTTATTCAAAAGCTAAACGTATCGGTGATCGATACGTTGCGCAAGCTCTACGAGCGCGGCCTCGCAGAGGGGGGCTTTCGCGCGCAGCTCGATCCGATGGATATTCACGCGTCTATCTCAGCGCTCACGTTCTACAACGTATCAAACCGACACACGTTCGACTTGATCTTCAAGCGGGGGAGTCACACCACTAAAGCGCTCGCGGCACGGCGAGCGAACATCATTGAAATGATCGTTCGCTTTGTCGTCAATTGATATCGGCGCATAGGACTCAGTCATTCCATGCATAAACAAAAAATCGCAGTAGCAGGTGCCGGCTACATTGGCCTCGCGCACGTTGGATGCCTCCAAGCCAGCACCACGTGCGAACTGTCCGCCATTGTGGACCCATCGCCCGCGGCGCGTGCCGTCGCTGAGAAAGCGGGGGTTCCTCTGTTTACGTCATTGGACGAACTCATCAAGAACGCACCTCCCGATGGCGTTATCCTCGCTACGCCCAATCAGTTTCACGTCGATCACGCAATGACTTGCATCGATGCGGGGTTGCCGATGCTGCTCGAAAAGCCCATTGCCACCACATTGGCTGAGGGCGAGCGACTAGTTCGCAACGTCGAAGCAAAGAACGCCACCGTCCTCATTGGGCACCACCGCGCGCACAGCCCGATCATGGCGAAGGCGAAGGAAATCGTCGACTCGGGCAAACTCGGTCGACTGGTTGGCGTGATGGGCAGCGCGGTCTTCTTCAAACCCGACCATTACTTTGAAGACAACCCCTGGCGCAAGCAGGTTGGCGCGGGCCCCATCCTCCTGAACATGATCCACGAGGTGCACAACCTTCGCATGCTCTGTGGTGACATTGTCGCGGTGCAGGCCTTTTCGTCAAGCGCGATTCGCGGCTTTCCGATTGAAGACACGGTGGCGATCAATTTCCGCTTCGCGAGCGGTGCGCTCGGCACATTCATGCTGTCAGACACGGCGGCCTGCCCGCGCAGTTGGGAACAGACCTCGCAGGAAAACAAGGCGTATTCGAGCTACGACGATGAAGACTGCTACGTAATCACTGGGACATTTGGATCCCTATCGGTGCCGACGATGCGACTGAAAACCTACGCCACGGAGGAAGATCGTTCATGGTGGAAACCCTTCGAGGTTTCGACCGCCGACGTCACTCGGGAAGACCCGCTTGCGCGCCAGCTTGAACACTTCGGGGCGGTGGTGCGCGGTGAAGTTGCACCGATTGTCACTGCGCGCGATGGCTGCGAGAACCTGCGCATCACCGAAGCCATCGTCGAATCCGGCCTTACGGGCCTCGTCATAAACACTTCTACAAAGTAACGTTCCATGATCCGCGGCACCACCACACTCATCGCCCACATCGGCTACCCGACGCACACATTCAAAGCGCCGATGATCTACAACCCGTACTTCGAACAAGCTGGAATCGACGCGGTTGTGGTGCCAATGGGTGTGAAACCGGAAGACTTCGAGACCGCTCTACGCACGATTTTCAAGTTCACCAACATCCGCGGCGCGCTCATCACGATGCCGCACAAGGTGACGACGACTGGTCTCGTCGATGAAGTCTCGCCCACGGCGCAAATTGCTGGCGCGTGCAATGCCGTGTTGCTGCGGCCGGACGGCACCTTGTTGGGAGACATGTTCGACGGCGCCGGGTTCGTGCGCGGCGTGCTGCGCAAAGGGGTCAAGCTCGGTGGCGCACGCATACTGGTGGTCGGTAGTGGCGGTGTCGGCTGCGCAATCGCCGCCTCGTTCGCCGCGGCGCATGTCGGCGAGATCGGTCTCTTTGATGTCAACACGGCGTCGAGCGAAGGTCTCGCAGGCCGCCTGCGCAAGCATTACCCGGCGTTGAAGGTCACCACGGGATCAAAGGATCCGGCAGGCTACGACGTTGTGGTCAACGCTACTCCGATGGGCATGAACGAAGGCGACGAACTGCCGATGGATGTGTCGCGCATCGCACCGACGACCTTTGTCGGCGAAGTCGTGATGAAGAAGGAAATGACCGCGTTTCTAGCGGTAGCGAAAGCGCGCGGCTGTCCGATTCAGATTGGCACCGATATGTTGTTCGAACAAATCCCGGCCTACCTTGAATTCTTCGGATTCCCCACGACGACACCGGATGTGCTGCGCTCCGTCGCGCGATTGAGCTACTGACCGCGGCTTAGTACCCCGCTGCAAGGCCCGTATTCCGCCGCGGGTCATTCGCCCCGTAGAAACGATTGTTGCCGACTGGTTTTCCACCCAACGTCGGAGCGCCGACCACGATCGCAGCCATGTGGTTTGGCGGCTGCGGATTACCGAGTTTGTGCCCCATGCCTTCAAGGATTTTTCGCGTGTCGGGGCTCAATGCGAAGTTCTCGACGTTGGTCAAATCCGGCAGCCACTGCTGATGAAAGCGCGGCGCGTCAACGGCTTCTTGCACGTTCATGCCGTAGTCGATCATGTTCAGGATGCTGTGCAGCACGGCCGTAATGATGCGGCTGCCGCCCGGTGTGCCCACGACCAACACAGGCTTGCCATCCTTGGTCACGATGGTTGGGCTCATCGAGCTCAGCGGTCGTTTGCCCGGCGCAATCGAATTGGCTTGCCCTTGCACCAGCCCGTAAATATTCGGTACGCCGATCTTTACCGTGAAGTCGTCCATCTCGTTGTTGAGCAACACGCCCGTTTTCGCTGCGGTGACTCGCGCCCCGAACCAATCGTTGAGCGTGTAGGTCACAGCCACCGCGTTGCCCCATTTGTCCACGATGGAGTAGTGCGTGGTGTTGGTGCCCTCGTGAGGTGCAACACCGGGTTTGATCGCTTGTGAAACACCGGCCTTCGCAGGATCAATCACTGCGCGAATCTTCGCTGCGTATGCTTTGTCGAGCAGACGATCAAGCGGGTTGCTGACGAAGTCCGGATCGCCGAGATAGCTGTTGCGATCAACGTAGGCGTGGCGCATCGCTTCGACTTGGTAGTGCACCGCTTGCGCTGAACGGAAACCCAAGTCCTTCAGCGGGTAGCCTTCAAGCACGTTGAGCATTTCGCAGATGATCACGCCGCCAGAGCTAGGCGGCGGCGCAGACACGACGCCGTAGCCACGGTAGTTGCACTCAATCGGTTTGAGTTCGCGCGTCTTGTATTGGTCGAGGTCGGCCTGCGAGATGATGCCTTTTCCGGCTTGGCTCGACGCAACGATCGCCGCCGCGACTGGCCCCTTGTAGAAACCGTCTTCGCCCTTTTCGCTGATCAAACGTAACGTGTTCGCAAGCTCCGGTTGCACGAGCTTCTCGCCGACGTTGAATGCCTCGCTTTTGTTCAAAAAAATCGCGGCGGACGCTGGGTCTTTGCGAAAGTCGTTCGTCGCCACGCGCAAGATATCCACGTCGCCTTGCTGCAACACGAAGCCTTCTTCTGCGTGCCTGATTGCGGGCGCGATCAACGCAGCGCGCGGCATCGTGCCGTACTTCGCGCGCGCCATCTCAAAACCCGACACCGAGCCCGGCACCGCGACGGCGAGGTGTCCGGTCGTGCTCGCCCCCTTGATCACGTTGCCGTCTTTGTCGAGATACATGTTGGCCGTCGCTGCGAGCGGCGCCTTCTCGCGGAAGTCCAAGAAAGTCTTGCGCCCGTCGGCAAGCTGCACGGTCATGAAGCCGCCGCCGCCCAAATTGCCCGCCGCCGGATACACCACCGCGAGCGCGTAGCCCACGGCAACCGCTGCGTCCACCGCGTTGCCGCCGTTCTTGAGCACATCTACGCCGATCTTCGTCGCAAGATGTTGGGCCGTCACCACCATGCCGTTTTCTGCGGCGACGGGCGCGATGGACGCGGCGTGCGGCGCGCTGGACCACACGAGAGTGAGGCTTGTTAGCAGCAGCGATCGGGAAAGATTGCGTGACATCGTTGGGCTCCTAGGCAGCAAGGGTGCACGTGGCACAGTGCGATGCAGTCTAGCGGGCTGCGTATGACGCATGCGTCAATTGTTCCGATGTATTGCGTAACAGCTTTATGCGTCAAACGACTGCGTGGCGGGCGTTATACCAACAAAACTATGTATCTCGACACATCGCAATATTGGCCGCAAAGCTTCGTTAGACGGTCGCTGGGCGCAAAAGCTGAAACTACGTCACGCGGTTGCGTTGAGATTAGCCGTTGAGCATGGCGACACCGTCCGCCGCGCGCACGCCCCGTCCGTTTTCCAGAACGAAGATGGGATTGATTTCCGCTTCAATTAACGTGTCGCCGAGCTGCGCAACCATCCGCGAAAAGTCCACGATGGCGTGAACCAGCGCATCCACGTCCGCCTTTGGGCGGCCGCGGAAGCCATCGAGCAGCGGCCAGGTTTTGAGACTGCGCGCCATTCCGAGCGCTTGTTCACGCGACAGGCCGCCTTCGGTCGGCAACATGCAAAGCGCCGTGTCCTCAAACAATTCCGCAGTAACGCCGCCCATCCCCAAGAGAATCGCTGTGCCGAGCGGATCACGGTGCATGCCGAGGATTAGTTCGGTGCCGTCAGTGACCATTTCTTGCACGAGAAATCGGGTTGGTCGTTCCCCTGTTGCGCGCTCAACGTCGGTCACCATCGTTGCGAGGCGCGCGCCGATGCGTTCGCTCGCAACATTGACTGCGACGCCGCCTACATCGCTCTTGTGCGTGATCGTGTTCGACAATATTTTCAGCACAACGTTGCCGCCAAACTCTCTGGCGACAAGCTCGGCTTGGAGCGAAGTCTCCACGACGTGCTCGTGCACGCAAGGGATGCCGAAATGTGCGAACAATTGTTTCGCCTGCGCTTCGTCGAGCGAACCTCCGGGCAGATCACCGACCGTAACGACTGCGCCGGGCGTACCCGCTTCAGATGCGGCCCAGTTTGACGCGTGCAACATGCCCGTCAACGCCGACGCGCAGCTCTCCGCCGCGGTGTACGCGGGAACGCCACGCGCCGTGAGCAGTGCGGCGGCTTCCGGCGCGTGCGGGCTCACGAACGCGAGCACTGGCTTGTCAGAGAGTGGTAGACAGGCTTCAATTGCGCCCGCCATCAACTCAGGGCGTCCGATGCCCGACGAGCCAACGATAATGATGAGCGCATCGTAGGTCGGACTCGCGAGCAAAATTTTGATGGCACCACGCAGTAAATCCGGCTGCAGACCGGCGAGGGTGACGTCAATCGGGTTGCGGTCAAGCGCGGCGTGCTCGCCTGTTTGTAGCGCACGTAACGCTGCCGCTGTCTCAGCGTCCGGCGCGGGCGTGTCGAACCCGGCCACGCCGATGGCGTCAGACACCAGCGTGCCCGCGCCTCCGGTCGACGTGAGAACAGCCACACGCTTACCGCGTAGCGTGCGTGCCGTGGCCAACGCTGCAGGAACGTCTAGCAAGTCACCGAAGGTTTGCGCGCGGATGACGCCCGTTTGTCGAAACAGCGCGTCGTACATTCGATCCGCGCCAGCCATCGCCCCTGTATGCGAAACCGCAGCCTTGGCGCCCGCTTCGGAGCGGCCGATCTTGAACGCGACAACAGGTTTCGCCGCACGCGCCGCGCGCAACGTTGCCGCGCGAAACTTTGTCGGATTGCGGATCGCTTCGACGTAGAGCGCAATCACTTTCGTTGCTTCATCGTCTACCAAGTAATCGATGAAGTCCGCGAGTTCTAGGTCTGCCTCATTGCTCGTCGAAATGAGTTTGGAGAGCCCCATGCCTCGCGCTTCGGCGCGTGAAAGCAACGCTCCAAGAATGCCGCCACTTTGCGACACCACGCCCACAGAACCGGCGCGAAAGTGCGCCATGTCGAGCGCGCCGCTTGCGGACAGCACAATGTCGTCGGTCAGGTTCACCAAACCAATTGTGTTCGGACCAAGCAAGCGCATTGGTCCGGCCGCTTCTAGCAGCTCTCTTTGTCGTTGCGCGCCGCTTTCGTCAGTCTCCGCGTATCCGCTTGCCAACACGATGGCCGCTGCCGTGCCTAGTGCCGCGAGTTCACGCACCTCCAGATGCGCGCGCTCCGCGGCGAGCAACACAATGGCTACATCCGGCACCGTGGGCAACGATTTGATGTCGGGATAACAGGTCAATTCGCCGATGCGATTTACCTTCGGATTCACCGGATAAATTGCACCTGCAAAGCCATGTTTGACTAAATAAGAAACAGGTCGCCCTGACGTCTTCGCCGCGTCCGCCGATGCACCGATGATGGCAACGCTGCGTGGCTTCAAAAGCCTTGATATCGCATCCATAGTGATTAAGCCTGCTTTGCGGCTTTGGCGAGGAAAGCCTCGACCGATTGCCGGTGTTCGCTGCTTGTGTAGCAAATGCCCTGGGCCTGGCTGCCTTGCGCGAAGACTTGCTGCGCCGTCATCTCGAAGGTCTGGTTCATGATTGTTTTGCTCAAGGCAAGTGCTGTGGCCGAGCCTTGGCTCAGCTCCGCGGCCCACGCTTGAGCGTCCGCCGATAGCGAATCGGCTGAAGTTTTGCGGTCGGCGATACCTAGCGCAAGGGCCTCCGCTGCATCCACTTTGCGGCCCGAAAAAATTAACTCTTTCGCTTTTGAAAGTCCCACTCGACGCGGCAGAAAATACATGCCGCCGCCATCGGGAATGATCCCTCGATGAATGTATGACCAAGTGAAGCTGGCCCATTCGCTTGCGATGATGAAATCGCAGGCCAGCGCGGTGTCGGCGCCGAGTCCGGAAGCTGCACCGTTCACTGCGGCGATGACAGGCTTCGGCATTGTGTGCAACAGAGATTGCGTATGGTGTACTCGCTGTTGGCGATGCCACCCGTTGAAGGCGACTTCGCCCGTGGGCGCTGTGAGACGACGCTCCATTCCGGAGATGTCGCCACCTGCGCAAAAGCCCTTGCCAGCGCCGGTGAGAACGAGTGCGCGTATCGTTTTGTCTGCAGCGACACGCTCCAACGCATCGATGAATTCGGTACGCATATCGTCGCTCATCGCATTTCGCTTTTCGGGGCGGTTGAGCGTTATCGTGGCGATTGCGTTTTGTAGCTGAAAGTCGATCAATGAATAGGTCATGGGTAACTCCGCGAAGCGCGCGTCTTAATCGGCCTTGATGTTGTTTTCTTTGATGATTTTCTTCCAGCGCACTTCTTCTGCGCGAACGTATGTGTCCAATTCCGCAGGTGTTCCGGCGCTAATCACAAGACCTTCTTGCTCAACCTTCTTTCGGAAATCAGCGCTTTGCGTGGCCTTCGCTGCCGCTGCATTGAGCTTCGCGATCACGTCTTTCGGCGTGCCAGCCGGGGCGTAGAGGCCGTACCAGCTCTCAGTCTGATAGCCGGGTACAGTGTCGGCAATCGCGGGCACGCCTTTAAGCGCCGGTGAAGGCTGCGGCGATGTAACCCCGAGCGCGCGTAGCTTACCCGCGTCCACAAATGTTGAGACAGCGGCAGCGGTGCCGAAGATCATATCCACCGATCCGCCCAGCAGATCGGTGATCGCTGGACCCGCGCCGCGGTAGGGGATGTGGAGCATTTCAACCTTCGCAAGATTGGCAAACATCTCGCCAGCTAGGTGCGCGGACGTGCCTTTCCCTTGCGACGCGTAGGTCAATTTTCCAGGATTAGCTTTCGCCGCGATGATCACATCGTTCACGCTCTTGTACGGGCTTTCGGCGCGCACCACCAACACGTTTGGACCGCGACCCAAAAGAATCACGGGGGCAAACGCCTTGCTGGTGTCGAACGGAAGCTTTTGCAGCAGGTTTGGATTCACAGCGTGCGCGAACGTCGCTACAACCAACGTGTAACCATCGGGGGCGCTTTTCGCCACCATATCGCTGCCGATGACCGTGCCGCCGCCGGGCTTGTTCTCTACGATCACGGGCTGCCCGAGCGCTTGCTGCATGCCCCCGGCCAACGTGCGCGCGATGAGGTCGGTGCCGCCGCCCGGTGCGAATGGCACGATGAGGCGAACGGGTTTGTCTGGAAAGTCAGCGTGCGCGAGCGTCGATAGTGATAGTGTGAGCGCCAGTGCGAGCCAGACTCGGTGGACGACTGTTTGCCTAAATGGGTGTGACATGCATTGCCTCCTGAGTGTCTTGAATGGTGAGCGCTTGCGTTGTTACATCGGAAAACGCGTCACTTTGATCTCCGGAGCATAGGGTGCATACTTGCGCCATGCATCCACCTATTTCCATCAGGTGGAAATAGCGGGCGAGGACGTCTACTGAATTGCGAACTATGGTGGTCAGCGTGCGCACAGCAAAACTAGAGAACACACCAGTGACAAGCGATCGCAATCGTTCGCTTGCGCGTGGTATTGAGGTCCTGCGTGCGTTCAAGCCCGGTGCTGATTTATTAGGTAACGGCGAATTGGCGGAACGCACCGGTCTATCCCGTGCAACGGTGAGCCGATTAGCGCAGACGCTCGTTGATGCGGGCATGCTTGAGCACGATCGGCGGCACCGCGCCTACCGCTTGGCCGCGCCGGTGTTGAGTCTCGCGCATGCGATGCGCACAGGCTCGCCAGTGCTGCAAATCGCGAGCCCGCTGATTCGAAAGGAAGCGGAAGCGAGAAAGATCAACGTCGGCCTCGCAGTTGCGGATCGCGGCGAAATGGTCTATCTGGAATCAGTGCGCTACAGTCGCCGCGTTTCGTGGCGCAACGTGGTCGCCGGTCAGCGCGTGCCGATGGAACTGACCTCGCTCGGGCGCGCGTGGCTGTCCACCGCCTCTGTTGAGGTGCGACGTGAACTTTTCCGAGTGTTCAAGCAACGGCGTCCAACGACGTGGCGGTCGCTACAACAGGAGATCGAGGCGGCGATCGAAAGTGTCGCTGTGCACGGTTATTGCTGGGCCTCATGGCAACCGCAGGTGGTGGCGCTATCCACGCCACTCGTCGCTGAAAACCAATCGGTTTACGTCCTAAATATGAGCGTCACTGGCGACGGCGAACCGAACGAGGTTGTGGCACGATTGCGTGAGCCGTTGATGGAATTGGCGAAGCGATTGCGCCAGTCAATTGGTGAGCTGTAGCTCGCCTCCGCAGTTCATGCTTCGCTGTCGCCGCCCTCGATCTGAAGCGTCGCAATCATCCGATCCAGCGCGTCGTAAAACTGCCCAGAAAATTCGGGGCCGATTTGCGCCTCGAGGTCCGCATACGCGGCTTCGATTTTCGGCGCGATGCGCGTGGCAAGCGCGCGGCTCTTTGCGGTGAGCGAGACCTTCACGCGGCGTTGATCGTGCGACAAACGCTCGCGCATCACGTAGCCAGTTTCCTCCATGCGCGTGAGCACGCCCGCGAGGCTCGGGCTCGAAATGCAACACAACGTTACGATTTCGCGCGGCTCCATCGGCCCGCGCTCCAAGATCGCGCGCACAATGCGCCACTGCTGTTCAGTGATGTCGTGCGCATTGAGAATCGGCCGAAAGCGCGAGATCACATGCTCGCGCGCTTGCAACAGCAAGAGCGGCAAATTGCGGTGTGTGATCGGTGCGCTTGGTTTGGTCATAGTTCGACACGTGAGAACGGTCACATATTAGCGAATTTGCGCGGTTCGGTCGGCACGCTTGACACGCGAAGCACGGCAGGAATATATTGCTAACATATTAGCGAATAAGGCGACGCAGGCGCAATCTCATGGCAGTCTTCAACCCACGCATTTCGTTTGACACCGCGCCGTGGCGCTTGTCGGGCGTTGTCTACGGCACGCTTCTTAACGACCGCGCCGCGCTCGCTGCCATCGGCGACGCCGCGAATCAACCGCCTTACAAAGCCGCGCCGAAAGCGCCGGTGCTCTACGTGAAGCCACGCAACACGCTTGCCAATTCCGGATCGACTGTCGCAGTTCCCGACGACGCGGGTGAATTCGAAATCGGCGCCTCACTCGGTTTGGTGTTTGTGCGAACGGCGTGCCGCGTGAGCGAGGCCGACGCCATCGCCCATCTTGCGGGCTACACGTTGGTCGCGGACCTTTCGGTGCCGCACGACAGTTTTTATCGTCCGTCGGTGCGCTTCAAAGCGCGTGACGGTTCGTGCGTCTTCGGCCCACGCGTCGTCTCTTGCAACCAAATTGCTTCGCCTGACAGGTTGACCTTGCGCGTGAGCGTCGATGGCCAAGTTGTGCACAGCGCAAGCAACGCGGGCATGCAGCGTTCGGTCGCGCGCCTGATCGCCGAGGTGACCGATTTCATGACGCTACGTGCGGGTGATGTGCTGCTGCTGGGCGTTGCCGCAGGCGCACCACGCGTGCGTGTGGGACAGCGCTTAGCGATAGAAAGCGACGTGAGCGAACTCGGTCGGCTTGAAGGCTCGATTGTCCAAGAAGCAACGACGCAGGAGCACGCCGCATGAAGACCGCACGTGTTGCTTACGGTGGCGCACTACACGACGCCACAGCACATGCCGATGGCGTGCGTCTCGCCGACGGGCGCGTCGTTTCGGAATCCGAGGTTGTGTGGCTGCCGCCATTTGAAGTCGGCACCATCATCGCGCTTGGCTTGAACTACGCCGATCACGTCAAAGAACTGTCGAAAGAGCTGACCGTCACCAGCAAAGATGAACCACTTGTTTTCCTGAAGGGGCCTGGCGCGGTGATCGGGCATCGCGGCTTCACGCGCCGGCCGAATGACGCGACCTTCATGCACTACGAATGCGAGCTCGCAGTAGTTATCGGCGCGACCGCGAAGAACGTGAAGCGCGCCGACGCGATGAAGCACGTCGCGGGCTATACCGTCTGCAACGACTACGCGATTCGCGATTACCTTGAGAACTGGTACCGCCCGAATCTGCGCGTGAAGAACCGCGACACCTGCACCGTACTCGGCCCGTGGTTTGTGGACGCTGCGGATGTGCCCGACCCGCATGCCTTGGCGCTGCGCACGTTGGTGAACGGCAAGGTCACGCAGCAAGGCAACACCGCCGCCATGATCAACGACATCCCAGCGCTGATCGAATACCTCAGCAGCTTCATGACACTACAAGCGGGCGACGTCATCCTCACTGGCACGCCAGACGGCGTCGTGAACGTCAACGTTGGCAACGAAGTCATCACCGAAATCGACGGCATCGGCCGCCTCGTAAACACCATCGTCGGCGACGCTGCGTTCGGCCGATAGTTACCGCACAACACGTACAAGGCATCCTATGCGCATCGAACATCTGATTGACGGCAAAGCAGTTCAAAGCCGCGACTACTTCGAAACGATTAACCCGGCAACGCAAGAAGTGCTCGCCGAGGTCGCCTCCGGCGGTGAAACGGAAGTGAACGCCGCCGTGGCCGCTGCGAAGGCCGCATTCCCCAAGTGGGCTGGGCTGCCCGCGACGGAGCGCGCGCGACTGGTTCGCAAGCTCGGCGACTTGATCGCTCAGCATGTGCCGGAAATTTCGCGCACGGAGACGATGGACTGCGGTCAAGTCATCGCGCAAACCGGCAAGCAACTCATCCCGCGCGCAGCCGACAATTTTTATTACTTCGCCGAAATGTGCACGCGGGTGGATGGCCACACCTATCCAACGCCGACGCACTTGAACTACACACTGTTTCACCCGGTCGGCGTCTGCGCGCTCATCAGTCCGTGGAACGTTCCGTTCATGACCGCCACATGGAAAACCGCACCCTGCCTCGCGTTCGGCAATACGGCGGTGTTGAAGATGAGCGAACTGTCGCCGATGACGGCTGCGCGCCTTGGTGAGCTGGCGCTTGAAGCGGGCATTCCGGCGGGCGTTCTGAACGTCGTGCACGGCTACGGAAAAGACGCAGGCGAACCGCTGTGCAAACACCCGGACGTGCGCGCGATTTCGTTCACGGGCTCAACGGCGACAGGCAACCGAATCGTGCAAGCCGCGGGCCTCAAAAAATTCAGCATGGAGCTAGGCGGTAAGAGCCCGTTTGTAATTTTCGACGACGCCGATTTGAGCCGAGCATTAGACGCCGCCGTGTTCATGATCTTCAGCAACAACGGCGAGCGCTGCACCGCTGGCAGTCGCATCCTCGTACAGAAAAGCATCTACGCCGACTTCGTCGCCAAGTTCGTCGAACGCGCAAAGCGCATCACTGTCGGCGACCCGCTTGACGAAAAGACGATTGTCGGACCAATGATCAGCCAAGCCCATCTCGCCAAGGTGCGCAGCTACATCGAACTCGGCGGCAAAGAAGGTGCGACCATGCTCTGCGGCGGGCTTGATACGCCCGCGTTGCCCGCCAACGTCGCGAAGGGAAACTATGTGTTGCCAACGGTTTTCGCCGACGTCGACAATCGCATGCGCATCGCACAAGAAGAAATCTTCGGCCCCGTCGCGTGCTTGATTCCATTCGACGACGAGGCCGACGCGATCAAGAAAAGTAACGACATCGCCTATGGTCTGTCGAGCTACGTCTGGACCGAAAACATCGGTCGCGCGCACCGCGTCGCGGCGGGTATCGAAGCCGGCATGTGCTTCGTCAACAGCCAAAACGTACGCGACCTGCGCCAGCCTTTCGGCGGCACCAAAGCTAGCGGCACCGGCCGCGAAGGCGGCACCTGGAGCTACGAAGTATTCCTCGAACCAAAGAACATTGCAGTGTCGATGGGTAGCCACCACATTCCGCACTGGGGCGTTTGATCATGTCGATCATGGTTTCGCGTTTTCGCCGCACGTTATTGCAATCCGCTGCATTGCTTGCAGTACCGACTTGGGCGCAGCAACCCTGGCCTGCACGGCCGCTGCGTTGGGTCGTGCCGTTTCCACCGGGCGGCACGACGGATGTCGTGACACGACTGATTGCTACGGAAATGTCTCGCTCACTCGGGCAATCGGTCATCGTTGAAAACAAGCCCGGCGCAGGCACGGTAATCGGCGTGGACTTCGTTGCCAAGGCACCTCCTGACGGTTACACGATGATCACCGTCGCGAACAGTTTTTGTGCAAACCAAACGCTCGTGAAGAACCTGCCGTACGACGGCGCGAAGGACTTGGTGCCCGTGGCCTTGATGGGACTTAGCGAGCATGTGTTGGTCGCGAATCCGGGCCTTGGCGTGAAAACGCTTGGCGAATTTGCAGCACTCGTGCGCCGACAACCGGGGAAGATTAGCTACGCGAGTTTTGGTAACGGCACTTCGGCGCACTTGTCGGGCGCGATGTTGGAGAGCGAGTTGCAAACGCCAATGATTCACGTGCCGTACAAGGGGCAGGCGCCTGCGTTGACTGACGTACTCGGCGGGCAGGTCAATGTGATGTTCGGCAATTGGCCGGAATTCAGGGGGCACGTGAAGAGCGGGAAGCTTGTCGCATTGGGAATGGCGACGGCACAGCGCTCCACGTTCGCGCCTGAGATTCCAACGCTCGCAGAGCAAGGTCTAAAACTTGAATCAAATTCGTGGAACGGCGTGCTAATGCGTGCCGGCACAAGCGATCTGATCCTCACGCGGATCCACACCGAGATTCAGACAGCACTCCAAGCGCCAGCGGTAGTCGCGGCGTTCAAAGAGAGCGGCATCGCTGCGCAGCCGGGGTCACAGGCCCGATTCGCGTCGTTCATCGCTAGCGAAACTACGAAGTACGCGGACGTCATCCGCAAAGCCAACATCCGTATCGACAACTGATCGGCGCCGTAACAGGAGCAACTCATGGGCAAACTCGCACTCGTCGCAAAGACCACACACGTTCCCTCCATTTACCTGTCGGAGCTAGACGGTCCGCGCAAGGGCACACGTCAGGATGCGATTGATGGTCACCGTGAAATTGGTCGCCGCTGCCGCGAGTTAGGCGTTGACACCATCGTCGTCTTTGATACGCATTGGCTCGTGAACGCGAACTATCACGTCAACTGTGCGCCGCATTTCAAAGGGCTCTACACGAGCAACGAGCTGCCGCATTTCATCAGCAATTTGCCGTTCGAATTCTCCGGGAACCCTGCGCTCGGAAAAATTCTTGCGAAAGGGTGCAACGACGCAGGCGTTGAAACACTCGCGCACGATGCCACGACGCTCAATCCCGAATACGGCACGCTAGTGCCCATGCGCTACATGAACGCCGACCAACACTTCAAGGTAATTTCTGTATCCGCGTTGTGTACCGTGCACTATCTCAACGACAGCGCACGCCTAGGCTGGGCGATGCGTCGCGCGGTAGAGGAGCATTACGACGGTACAGTCGCGTTCCTCGCGAGCGGTAGCCTTAGTCATCGCTTCGCCCAAAACGGCCTCGCGCCGGAATTCGCATTCAAGATTTGGAGCCCGCTCCTGGAATCGCTCGACCATAGCGTCATCGACATGTGGAAGCGCGGCGACTGGAAAACGTTCTGCGAAATGTTGCCTGAATACGCAAGCAAAGGTCACGGCGAAGGCTTCATGCACGACACCGCGATGATGCTCGGCGCGCTCGGTTGGAGCGGCTACGACGGCAAGGCCGAGATCGTCACGCCATACTTCGGGGCGTCCGGCACCGGTCAGCTCAACGCAGTGTTTCCAGTGACGCCGAACGACGGCGCCGCGATTCCTGCCGCGCAAGCTTCTGCGGCGCTGGGTTACCAGGCCGTGAGCCGACTTTAAGATCAATAGCCATGCCTCACCTCGTCATCCTCTACACCGGCAACCTCGACCAACCCGCTGATCAAGGTGGCACCGACATGAAAGTGCTTTGCCGGGCGCTGGCAGACACCATGCTCGCCGCCCGCGATGAACAGGGCAAGCAGGTGTTCCCCACCGGCGGTACTCGGGTGCTGGCGTATCCCGCGGCGCACTTCGCCGTCGCGGATGATGGCAGCGTGGGTCGCGCGGCTGGTGGCGACGGAAACTACGCCTTCGTCTATCTCAACTTACGTATGGCGAAGGGCCGCAGCGCGACGGCCCACGCGGACGTGGGCCGCGCGCTTGAAGCGACGGTCAAAGCTCACTTCGCGCAACATCTTGCCAATCGACACATCGGCATCACGCTGCAAGTTGATGAAGGGCACGAAGTTTTCGACGCGAAGAACAGTTCGCTGCATCCGCTCTTCCTGAAACCATGACTCGCGCCGATCAGAGTGGCGGACAAGTGTGGGAGCGGGCTTGCCCGCGATTCGCGTTTGCGTGCGGAGAATCGCGGGCGAGCCCGCTCCCACAGTCGACTCGTCTCGTTCTCTACTGACACTTATTGACACTCTCAGACCCATCATGCTTCCAACCGACACTCTCAAGTCCCTTGCTCGCGAACTCTACGATGCCCGCAAGGCTGGTGTTCAACTGCGTCATTTCTCCAAGCGCTTTCCAGAAATGACCATCGACGATGGCTACTCAATCCAGCGCGAGTGGGTCAAGCTTGAGATCGCCGACGGCCGCGTCGTCAAGGGCAGAAAAATTGGTCTCACGTCGCGCGCGATGCAACTCTCCAGCCAAATTACCGAGCCCGACTACGCGCCGCTGATGGACGACATGTTCTTCGAGCAGGGTGGCGACATCGAGATCAAACGCTTCATCGCACCGCGCATCGAAGTCGAACTCGCGTTCGTGCTCGGCAAGCCACTCAAGGGGCCGGGCGTGACGATATTTGATGTGCTCGCCGCGACTGAATACGTCTCGCCCGCGCTCGAGATCATCGACGCTCGTATCGAACAATTTGACCGCGACACCAAAGCGCCGCGCAAAGTTTTTGACACCATTTCCGATTTCGCCGCGAACGCGGGTATCGTCCTCGGCGGTCGCCCCGTGCGACCCGACGCGGTAGATCTGCGCTGGGTCGGCGCAATGTTGTTCAAGAACGGCGTCGTCGAAGAAACGGGCCTCGCTGCAGGCGTACTCAATCACCCGGCAACGGGCGTTGCGTGGCTCGTCAACAAGATTGCTCCGCACGGCGAACAGCTCAACGCTGGTGACATCGTCCTCGCAGGCTCATTCACCCGCCCGACGACGGCTGTCGCAGGCGACACGCTGCATGCGGACTACGGTCCGTTAGGCACGGTTTCGTTTCGATTCGTCTAACGGCGTCGTTTGTAGGCGCGGCATCAGCCGCGCTAGCGCAACTTCAAATCAGGCGAAGCGCGGCTGATGCCGCGCCTACAGGTACCGTGGCCCTTGCCGAGTGTCGCTGTTCCTGACGCTGATCGAGCCTAGTAAACGAACCCTTCCAGCAAGTCCACAGGATCGCCAAATACCGCCGCTGCGGCGACCACCGCTGGATCGCGCAGCGCCGTGAGGAAACCTGCATCAATCAACACGTTCTCCCCCGCAGTAACAGTGGTGTCGAACGTGACCAAGTCTTGATGGATCGGCGGCTCTTCCCATTGCGGCATCACTTTTCGAATGAAGTCGCTCGGCTTTACGAGGTCAATGCCGAAGTGCAGCGCGCCCGGCGAGTTTGAGCCCGCAGGATAAATCGTGTGTCGTGGCGCTTTCGGATTAAAGCCGCAACCTCCGCCCTCGATGAGTTTGCCGCCCATCAGCATCTCTCGAAGCAGTTTCGCGTCTTCCGATTCGCCGTGTACGGCCGTGACAAACTTGTTCTTAAATTCGACGGCAATTCTTTCGGCGAACGGCGCAGCGAAGCCGATTGCCCATTGCGGATAGAGCACACCATCAATCGCTAACGACGAATTCGTGTCGTTCTTCATGGCCGTGCTGTCCCAGAAATTTGGTCCGTGCGTCGGCAGGTAGTGGATGTAGCAGCCGGGCTCGTCGGCCGTCATCACGCCGCGCCAACGATTGCCTGCAAACATCGCGTCGCGCATGGCGGCGGTGTATGGAATCACCAGATTGCTACCGCGCGCATCCGAAAAGCGCAACGTGAAGTCTTCGCCTTTTGGAAACTTGCGCTCAGTCGTTCGAATGATTTCGCCCACCAGTTCGATCGGGAAGCGCGCTTGCGGCGTGTGCAATAAGTCGAGATCACGAAAGTACGTAATTTTCACCCAACGCTGCCCGCGCTGTCGCATCAGCACATTGAACGGATCTTCGATCGAGCAAAACCACGTCGACACAACAAACGTTGCGTCTTCGATCAGCGGCTTCACCGCTGCGGGCACGCCGGGCAGCGTCGTGCTTTCCGCCATGTAAGCCGTCAACGTTGCGCCGCGCGCTTTCGCCAGTCCTCCGATGGCATCAACTACGCGTGGGTCCAGCAGCGGATCAGTCAGCATCAAAACGCGGTCACCGCGCTTGATCGCGAAAGTACGCGTGAAGTTATCCAGCGCCTGAAAGTAATTTTTTGTAGCCGTGATCGACGGGTTGAGCGGTGGCGGCGTGCCGATGTAATTCATGGTTGCGATCAATCCAGTTTTGCGCCCGAATCCTTCACGAGCTTCGCCCAAAGCGGTAGCTCGCGCGTAATGTGCGCGAGTTGCGCCTCGGGCGTGCTGTGTATGGCGACCGCACCGCGCGAGGCAAGCCGCTCCACGATGGCCGGCTCCGCTAGCGCTTGCTTCATCGCAGCGTTAACGCGATCTACAGCGGCACGCGGCGTGTTCGCAGGGGCGTAAATGCCGTCGCTCGCGGTGATCTCGAAGCCAGCGAGCCCCGCTTCTTGCAGCGTAGGCAGATCGGGGAACGTGGGCACGCGAGCGGCGCTGGTGACCGCAATCGCCTTCAATTTCCCGGCTTTGACTTGTCCCGCTAGGTTCGCGGTCAAGTCGATCATCATCTGCACTTCGCCGCCAAGGAGCCCGGCCGTGGCGGGGCCGCCGCCTTTGTACGGAATGTGTTGAATATCAACGCCTGCTGCGCGTTTAAACATCTCACCGGCCATGTGCGATGTCGTGCCGTTGCCTGCGGACGCGAAAGAAATTTTGTTGGGGTTGGCCTTGAGGTACGCGAGCAATTCCTTGAAGTTGTTCGCGGGCACACTCGGAATGACGACCAGCATCGCAGGGATGTAACTCATCCTAGACACGGTCGAAAAATCCTTGATCGGATCAAACGACACCTTCGCATAAAGCGCGTGGTTAATGCCGTGCGTTCCGTTCGTGCCGTAGAGCAAGGTATAGCCGTCGGCCGGCGCGCGCGCCACACTCTCGCTGCCGACGTTGCCGCCCGCGCCCGGTCGATTCTCGATCACAATCGCTTGCCCCAAGATCTCACCGACGCGCGGCATCACCGCACGCGCCAAATTGTCAGCGCCGCCTCCGGGTGGAAACGGCACGACAAGTTTGATCGGTTTATCCGGAAAAGTTTGACCAGTCGCGACAGGCGCGATTGCCGCAGCAGACGCTAGAAGAATCACTGAAAACCACTTCATATTCACGATCAATCTTTCCCGGTAGTTGAAACATTCGTGCGCGTGACAGGGCCGTATTACGCCACCTTCGGCGGCCGGTGCAACGCGCAAAGCTTGTTGCCGTCGGGGTCGCGCAGATAGGCGAGGTAGAGTCGGCCCACCGAACCATCGCGCCAGCCCGGAGGGTCTTCGCACGTCGTGCCGCCATTAGCAACACCTGCGGCGTGCCACGCGTCGGCCTGTTCGGGCGAGATCGTGTTGAAGCCCAACGTGCTGCCATTTCCGTGCGTCGCGGGCTCGCCGTTGATTGGCGTGGTGATACCGAAGGAGCCGGTAGGGCTGCGGTAGAAATAGCGGTTCTTGTTGGCAACCCCAGGCGCTATTCCCAGCGTGCCCAACAGCGCGTCATAAAACTTACGCGAACGCTCAAGGTCGTTCACCCCCACCATCACATGGCTAAACATAGTCTTCTCCTTATTAAAACTGTGACCATGCTAAGCGAACCGCCCACGCCGAAAACGTCGCCGTCTCGCTCTCGGCCCGGAGCGCCACGGGGCGCGCATGTGCTCTACTCCTCGCCCTGTGCCTTCGTAACCACCAACGCCAGCAAACCGTGAACTCATCCCGCCCAACGCCACAGTCGCCACTGAGTCAACTCGCAGAGAATCGCAGCGCGCCATTCGAGCCCTCGTTTCCCGTCACCTGCATTGCCGATGTCGAGCGCTTGGAGGCCACCCCGCTTGAACAAGCGCTCACGGCGCGCAGCACCTACGATATTTTTTGCAACTCAGCGCGAGCGTTTGGCGACAAAACAGCGCTCACGTTTCTGACCAGCGCCGACCCTGCCGACGAGCCGATCCGCTGGTCGTATTCGGAGCTTCTCGCGGGCATTCACCAAACCGCAAACTTGCTGCATCGCTTGGGCCTCACACCAAACGATGCCGTCGCCGTGCTGTTGCCCGGTTGTTTGGAGTATCACCTCGCGTTGTGGGGCGGCGAAGCGGCGGCCATCGTGCAGCCGCTCAATCCGTTGCTGTCCGACGAGAAATTAGTTTCGCTCATGAACGCGGGAGGCGCGAAAGTCCTGATCGCGTGGGGCGCAGACGACGAGTCCGGCTTGTGGTCAAAAGCGATGCGAATTCGCGAGTCGGTGCCGAGTTTGACGACGGTGCTTCGCGTCGCACCAGTGGGCGAGCAACATGCGCCTGAGCTACCAGCGAACGTTCTCGACTTCGCCACCGAGCGCGCGAAAGAACGAAGCGACTGTTTGGTAAGCGGTCGCGACATCGCACCCACCGACATCGCCGCCTACTTTCACACCGGCGGCACTACGGGCGCACCGAAACTCGCGCGCCACAGCCACGGTGCGCAGGTGTTCACTGCATGGGGCTGCGTCAAGATGCAAGGCGTTCGCCCGACCGATGTCACGATCAATGGCTATCCGTTGTTTCATGTCGCGGGCGTATTGCCCGGCTCGCTCGCATCGTTGTCCGCAGGTGTCGAAGTGGTGATTCCCACGACGTCGCTCTTTCGCAATCGCGACGTCATCAAAAATTACTGGCGGCTGGTTGAGCGCTACCGCGCGACCGTGCTCTCGGCCGTGCCAACGGTGCTCTCCGCGTTGGCCAACGTGCCAACCGATGGCGCAGATATTTCAACGCTTCGATACTGCCGCACGGGCGCTGCGCCGCTCTCGCCGGAGCTATCGCTGCGTTTTGAAAAGCTCTTCGGCCTGCACGTTCACGAGGCGCTCGGCATGACCGAGATGGCCGGCATCTCCACGATCACGCCGCCCGGTGTCGTCGGGCCCGCTGGCTGCGTTGGCTTGCGCTTGCCCTACATTCAGCTTCGCATCGTTGCGCTCGACGAGCAGGGCGGCGCAAGTGATCGCGACATGCCCGTAGGCGAGCAGGGCATGGTGCTGTTCAAGTCACCGAACTTGTTCTCAGGCTTTGTCGATCCGCTCGAAAACGCGAACGCGTTCACGCACGACGGATGGCTCGCCACCGGCGACCTTGGTTGGCTCGACGGCGAGTCTCGTCTGCATCTCACCGGCCGCTCAAAAGACCTGATCATCCGCAGCGGGCACAACATCGACCCGAAGGTGATTGAAGACGCCATCGGGGCGCACCCCGCCGTGCAGCTCTGCGCAGCCGTGGGCGCGCCAGATGCCTATGCAGGCGAGCTACCGGTTGTGTTCGTCACGCTGGTGCCCGGCGCGAGCGCAAGCGAAGCCGAGTTACTAGCCTTCGCCGCCGAGCGCGTAGACGAAGCGCCCGCAAAGCCAAAAGCCGTGACGATTCTCGAACACATGCCGATGACCAACGTCGGAAA
This sequence comes from Burkholderiales bacterium, assembly GCA_017989135.1. Taxonomy (GTDB): domain Bacteria; phylum Pseudomonadota; class Gammaproteobacteria; order Burkholderiales; family Casimicrobiaceae; genus Casimicrobium. The sequence goes on along the minus strand of JAGNQL010000002.1, from coordinate 41,968 downwards.
AATTTACAAGCCCGAGCTGCGCCAAATGGCCGCAGCGGCGGCGAAGGCCGCGCAGGGAACGCCTTAGTCGTGTCCCAACCAGTGCTGTTCGTCTAAGCAACTTGTAGGCGCGGATTTGGCCGCGTTCTTCGGGTTGCAAGAAGCGACGCCAAGTCGTCGCCTACAAGGTAAATGTGCAGCGAGAATTTCGCGTGGGAAAAATGTAGGCGCGGACTTTGCCGCGCTCTTCGGGTTGCAAGAAGCGACGCCAAGTCGTCGCCTACAAGGTAAATGTGCAGCGAGAATTTCGCGTGAGGAAAAGGTAGGCGCGATTTCTGAGCGCAAAGTTTCAGCACTGGGGTGCTACGTGACTAAAGCCGAAACGCCGGCCGCTCCGCCAACGCCTCGCGCCACCGCCGCAAATGCGTGTGCTGCTCCCCCGGCGTGATGCGCACAACTCGCGCGAAATCCACCGCGACCACAGCCGTGATGTCCGCGATGCTCAACTGCCCCGCCGCGACAAATTCGCGCCCTGTCAGACGCTCATTCAGCATGTCAAAAAACTGTTGCACACGCTTCAACCCACGCTCCGCCAGCGCCGGAATCTGCGCATAGTCCACCGGCCCCGGCAGCGCCCGATTCACCATGGCGGGCGCGCTATTTCGCAGCGCCTCGGCGATCGCCATCAACCCTTCAAATTCCACGCGCCAATTCCAGCTCGCGATCTCCGCTTTATCTGCCGCTGTAACGCCCAACAGCGGCGGCTCCGGATATGTCGCTTCCACCCACGCCGTGATCGCCGCGTTGTCGGTCAAGACCGCGCCGTCCGGCGTGCGCAGCGCCGGCACAGTGCACTGCGGATTGATCGCGCGATAAGCGTCAGAGAGCTGCTCGCCCTGCCGCAAGTCAATCTGCACCGCCTCATGCGGCACACCTTTTTCCGCAAGGAGGATGCGCGCGCGGCGCGGGCTCGGCGCTGTCGCGCAATCGTAAAACGTGATCACTTCGCCACCTGCGTGTCGAAGTCGCTCGCGTCGTGCCGCTCGGGCAGTTGGCTGCTCGGTTGGCCCCACGTACGGTTCACCATTCGGCCGCGCTTCACCGCCGGTCGCTGCGCGATTTGATCGGTCCACCGCAACACATTCGTGTACGTCTGCACCTGCAAAAACTCGCCCGCTTCGTAGAGCTGCCCCTTCGCGAGCGTGCCGTACCACGCCCACACCGCCATGTCCGCAATCGTGTATACGTCGCCCGCCAGATAAGCGCTCTCGGCCAATCGCCGGTCCAACACATCCATCTGCCGCTTCACCTCCATCGCAAAGCGATCAATCGGATATTGCATCTTGGTCGGTGCATACGCATAAAAGTGACCGAAGCCGCCGCCCAGATACGGCGCGCTGCCCATCTGCCAAAACAGCCACGACAAACACTCCGCACGCGCAGCGGCATCCTCCGGCAAAAACGCGCCAAACTTATTCGCCAAATACAGCAAGATCGCGCCCGACTCAAACACGCGGATCGGCTTCGGCCCGCTGCGATCCATCAGCGCCGGAATCTTCGAGTTCGGATTCACCGCGACAAAGCCGCTGCTGAACTGGTCGCCCTCGTTGATCTTGATCAGCCACGCGTCGTACTCCGCGCCCGTGTGCCCCAGGCGCAGCAACTCCTCCAACATCACCGTCACCTTCACACCGTTCGGCGTCGCCAACGAATACAACTGCAACGGATGCTTGCCCACCGGCAAGTCTTTCTCATGCGTAGCACCCGCAATTGGGCGGTTGATGTTCGCAAAGCGACCGCCGTTGGCTTGGTCCCAACTCCAGACGGTGGGTGGGGTGTAGTCGGTAGTGTTTGTCATAGGTGCGTCCTAAATATCGCGTTGTGTTGGCTCACTCTTCGGTCGTCGCGCGCGCGGCCAACGCGCGAAGCCTAGCCCGCAGTCGCGGCAGGCGTTGCTGACTTCCCGAGTCGCCCGGCAGGTGTCCGCCGAGCGCCTCAATAAATCTCGGGTTCCCCACCAACGCACTGAACTCCGCAACGAGATATTCACGGAGTGCCGGATCGCACGTTCTGATTTCATCCAGCAACGTCGCGCGACCATCAATCACCGTAACAATATCTTCCATGTCGTGACTTGCGAGATAGTCGTTGTTGCCGCGTCCCTTGAACGCTTCGAGCTTTGTCGCGATGAACGCGGGCGCGGTGATTAGATTGATGGTCAAACCGTTTGGTAGGACGAGCGACTGCGCAGTTTCCACCGCAAGTACATACCAGCGGTTGTTGAAACCGAGAATGCTTTCGTCCGTGGGCATCAAGTCCACCGCGATCTCGCCGCTGCGCCAACGGCATATCGGTGCGTCGGCCGACAGATCGTGCACAAACCCCAGCGCCTCGAACCGCTTTTCAATCGCCCGATATTCGGCGCGACTAATCACGTGCGCCACCAGGTCCACGTCAATCGTTGCCCGAATCGGTTGCGCGCGCACGTCAGTCACCAGCAGCCCCGTCGCACAGCCGCCAACGAACACCAGCGTCTCGCGCAGCTCACCTATCGCGGCGGCAACATGCGAAAGGATTTCCAGATTTTGCTCGGCGGGCAGTTTTGCGTTCATGGCTCGTTCACCGCAGACGCAACGCCAGTAGCTCGCCCGCCTTCTCGCGCTCGCGTGCCTGCCCGATGCGCAGCGCATCAAACAGCGTCATCATCTGTGCCAACGTGCTGTCTTCACGCGCGGCCAATGGAGCGTTTGCATAGAGCGGCAGCAGCCCCAGCCCGCGCACCGTCCCCTCCGCATGCGGCCACACCGGCGGAAATTCGTCGGCATACAAAACATATTCCTTCATCGGAGTGGCACCGTACGCGGTCGCAAACCCGATGGTGATTTCGGTGCGCACAGCGGGATAAACGTACGCCGCGCCGTAAAACACAAACGGATGCAACACTTGCATGATCGGGCGCACGCTGCCGTCCTCGTCCGTTCGGGCCAAACGGCACGCCACCAACCGCTGCATCGCGGCGTGCGTCTCAAACTGCGACAGATACATCTGCTTTGCCATCTCTTGATACGGCAACCACTGGCCGCCTAATGCAACCAGCTTGAACAGCACCGCCAAATCCTGCGGCTTGAGTGCCCATTGACGGTTGTTGGCGCGCTGCATCGCTGCGCTCGGAGCGGCCACTTTGATTTTGAGTGTTTTCATATCGAAAGCATTGCTGTCTAAACGATAGACGTTTGTTGTTTGCATACAGCATATACCAAACTTTCTGCTGGGTCACGTCATTCTTTGCTTCTGTAGCCCGCAAAGGGGTTTTGGTCAAATCTACGCTGATTTTCCGTGTGATTCCCTCCGTGCAGCGGCCATCGGAGAGCGCCATGTGGTCGTGCATATGCTATTTGCGTACAGCATACAAAGAGCGGATGACATTTTGAGAAATCGCCACAAAAACTCATAAGCATTCGGTAAAGACAGGCATTTCGCAGCAGGCGCCGTACCCCCATCAGTCGCACCATTCATGGTGATCCTGCGAAGTGCTGAGGCGTAAACGAAGCGCACCCCGCTCTTTCCGTTCGTGGTGATCCTGAGCCCGACGAAGGATCGAACCATGAACACTGCCCACGAACGGCCGTCTCCAATCACTCCGCCCGCGCCCCGTACTTCGCCGCCCAAGCCGAATACTCAAGCGGCCGTAACCCAAACCGCACCGCGTTGCCGCTGTGCAGCGCCTTGATCTCCGCAAGCACGAGCGCGACGAATCGTTCGCGATCAACGGCCTCGACGGCCGCTGGTGTTCGTTTTCGGATGCGCGCTTCGGTCGCGGGTTCGATCTTTCGCACCACCGCGCCGACCACGTCGTTGAGCGCGTTTCGGTAGCGTAAACGAAACGTGTCGGGCGGCACAAGGTTCTGCTGCACCGCCACGTACTGTTGGCACGAACGCGCGTACGCCCACGCGAAAACGTCGAGCAACAACTCAACGCGATTTAATTCGTACACACCGAGCATGCCGTCCACGTAGAGCTGCGCGGGTACATCCACGAACGACAACGGGCACAGGTTGTGCGCGATGAACGGAATGTTCGCCGCGAGGCGTGACACGCGTTTGTTCACGTCTTCAAACGGCTGCAAATACGGCAGATGCACCATCAAGAAAAACGCCTGCTCGAACGGATCGTCGATCTCCGCCGCCATGTTGATCACGATGCCGAACAATTCTTCAAGCCGCTGCGGCAACGCAATCGGCAAGTAAACGCTGCCGCCGATGTCCACCGCGCGATGCCGAATGCGACCGCACGCGAGCGGGTCCGCCATCAGCCCGTCCGAGAGCAACGCATGCAGCGCGATCACTGTGTCCGACGTGAGCGCCGCGCGCAACGGGTCGTGCACAAGGTACTCAGTCGCCGCCTTGTGGTTCAAGATCATCTGCGTCTCGAGCGCGCCCTTACCGTCCGCCGCTTGCCCCGCCTCGATCAAGCGCTCGGTATCGAGCCGCGTGTATGTGTTGCCCTCAAGCTTCGACGAGGCCCACGACATATCGATCAACAATCGATTCAGAATGTCGCGCACAAAAGTCCCCGCAGGCGCATCGGCCGCAGGCGAGCGACCCAGCGCATGCAATTGCGCCCGCAACTTGAGCGGCACATACGCTGTCACGTTCGGTTGATACTGCTCCAAGAACTTCACCCGATATCCCACAGGCCGACGCTGTTGCCGCGGGCGACGCACCAACGCGCGAATCTCCGCGCCCTCACGCGAGAGCGCGATCGAGTTTTCGTTCGCGACACCACCGTACTCACTCGACGGCTCCGCCACGAAATTCGCGTCAAGCGCGGCCGCAGCCGCGCGCACAAGATACCGAGTCGCCCGACCCACACCCGTGATCTCAACCCGCCCCGCATCAACAAGCTCCGCCAACCGGCGCTGCAAAGTGCGCCGAGAAATATCGTTGTTCAACGCGATCAGGAGCACGTCGATACTCACGCCGTCGCGCGCAGCTGCGACAGCGTGAGCGACTTCGTCAAGCTCGGATTGCGAGATGTTTTTTGGCACGAGAAGATCGATTTATTTGGCGCGAAAACGAATTATCGTGCCAAATAATATGGCGCGCAACTGGTTTATTTGGCGCGAAATTAACAATGAGGCGATCATGCGAACGTGCCGCGCGCGGACACGACGGCATAAAAATTCTTCGAAGGTTTGGCGACGGGAGTGCAAGAATGGAGCGGAGCCTCTCCCCTGCGTATTGCCTACGCTTGGGCAGCGCCTGATGACCAAAGACGAGTGAACACATGCACGAAATCATCTGCCCGCATTGCCACAAAGCATTCAAGATCGACGAAGCTGGGTACGCGGACATCCTCAAGCAAGTGCGGGACGCCGACTTTGAGCACCAATTGCACGAACGGTTGGACTTAGCCGAGAAAGACAAGCACACCGCCGTAGAGTTGGCGAAAGCCCGGCTCGCCAGCGAACTGCAAGGAGCCGCTGCTGCCAAAGACAGCGAGATTCAAGCCCTTAAAGCTAGGGTTGATGCGGGTGAAACTGCCCGCAAGCTTGCCGTGGCCGAAGCCCTCAGTTCCGTCGAAAGAGAGCGCGACGCCCTCGCCAATCAGCTCGCCCAGGCGCAGCGGGACAAAGAAGCGACAGCCCGACTCGCCGAAGCGAACATGCTCGCGGAGCTGCAGAAAAGCGCCTCCAGCAAGGACGCCGAGATTCAGACCCTCAAGGCACAGCTCGACACTACCGCGCTCAATCAGAAGCTCGCATTGGCCGACGCACTCGGCACGGTCGAGAAACAGCGCGACGACCTGAAGAGCAGCCTAGCGCGCGCCGCGCTTGAAAAGGAGCTTGCGGAAAAATCGCTCAAGGATAAATACGAAACGCAGATCAAAGACCGCGACGAAGCCATCGAACGCCTGCGCGACATGAAGGCCCGTCTCTCCACCAAGATGGTCGGTGAAACGCTGGAGCAGCACTGCGAGACCGAATTCAACCGCATTCGCGCCACCGCCTTCCCGCGCGCCTACTTCGAGAAAGACAACGACGCCCGGAACGGCAGCAAGGGCGACTACATCTTCCGCGACAAGGACGAAGCCGATACCGAAATCGTCTCCATCATGTTCGAGATGAAGAACGAGAGCGACACCACTGCCACACGGCAGCGCAATGAAGACTTCCTCAAGGAGCTCGACAAGGACCGCCACGAGAAGGGCTGCGAATACGCCGTGCTCGTCTCACTGCTCGAACCCGACAGCGAACTCTACAACACCGGCATCGTAGACGTCTTCCACCGCTACCCGAAGATGTACGTCATCCGCCCGCAGTTCTTCATCCCCATCATCACCCTGCTGCGCAACGCCGCGATGAACTCGCTCAAGTACAAATCCGAGCTCGCCCTGGTCCGCGCGCAGAACATTGACATCACCAATTTCGAGAACGAGCTGGAAAGCTTCAAAGGCGCCTTCGCCAAGAACTTCGACCTTGCCTCACGCCGCTTCCAGACCGCTATCGAGGAGATCGACAAATCCATCGACCACCTGCAGAAAACCAAGGAAGCCTTGCTCGGCACCGACCGCAATCTGCGTCTCGCCAACGACAAGGCGCAGGACGTGACGATCAAGCGACTGACGCGCGGGAATCCGACGATGGCGGGAAAGTTTGCGGAGGTGAAGAAGCATGATGTGGAGTAGCGCAGAAATGCTGGATCGCAAGCCTGCCCGTTGAGAATCAAGTTTTTGTACGGACATCTGTTTGCATCGAACGAAATACGGAAACCCAAATGAGCAAAACGCGAACACCTGAAGGATCGATTTGGCGGCTGTGGGACTTTCACTGTCATACACCAGCCTCTTACCAGTGGAGTGGTCAAAAACTACGAGGTTTAGATGACGTAGCAAGAACGGAACTGATAGCACAGACCGTAGCTGCAATTGCGAAGGCAAGCCCAGAAGTTTTCGTCATCATGGATTACTGGACGTTTGACGGATATTTGGCGATCGCCGAATATGAGAGAAAAAACCTTGGCTCTCTTGCTGGAAAAACGGTGTTTCCAGGGATTGAGTTGCGTGTAGAGAGCTCATTGAAGCAGCGCTTGAATGTGCATCTGGTTTTGGACCCAGAAGTCCCGCGCCAAGTTTTGACTGACATTTTGGCGACACTTAAGATCAACCTGAAGGACGGTGATCACACTTTGAGTGAACACTGGCTAGTTCAACATTCACGTGAACTTGGCAGGGACCGCCTCGACAAAGACAACTTTGATGCTAAGCGCGTAGCCAATGACCATGAATACGCGTTGCAGGTAGGTTGGCAAACAGCAATGGTTACTGCAGAGTCGCTCCGAGAGGCCCTCAAGCAAATGGGAGATTGGGGCCTCATGCTAATGCCATGGGATACGTACGGTGGGCTTAGAGAAATTGACTGGGCCGCCCATTACGCTGAAGTACGCCGTTTGCGGACGGCGGCTGACATCTTTGAGTGCAAAGATGAGGGCAATCGTCTCGCGTTTCATGGAGTCCGCAGTGACCTGAACGAGAAATACTTTGACAGCTTCTTTGACTCGCTCGACAGAAAACCTCGACTGTGCGTGCGCGGCACAGACGCCCACAGTCACGGCGCCTACGGCGTATTCCCGAGCGGAATGAAGACGTGGATAAAGGCAGAGCCCACGTTCAAGGGACTCTTACACGCAATCAAGGAGCCTGTGTTCCGCTCGTACATCGGAGATACACCGCCGAAGCGCGCGTTCGTTGAAGCAAATGGCCGCCTGTTTATGGAACGGTTGCAAATATCCGCGAAGTCGGGCGCCAAAACGACCGAGAAGTGGTTTAGCGGTACTGACCTCGCTCTGAATTCAGATCTTGTAGCGGTGATTGGTAATAAGGGCTCTGGCAAGAGCGGGCTTGCAGAAGTGCTTGCTCTTGCGGGGAATTCAAAGGCTCACGAATTCTTTACTTTTTTGGTGGACAGTCGCTTCAAGAGTGGGAGCATTCAGAGAGCGGGCGCATTTGTGGCCAAACTGACTTGGCGGAATGGCGATGTAAGTTCAGTTAGCCTAGACCAGCAGGCCGAAGCTCAGCAGCCGGAGCGAGTCAAATACATTTCTCAGACTTATTTTGAGGATTTGTGCAACGACCATGTCACGGGAAAATCTGATCGATTCAGCACCGAAATTCGGAAGGTGCTTTTTTCTCATCTGGACCAAGCAGACCGCGGCAGCCATCAGAATCTGGATGAATACTTGGCCGCGAAGGAAAGACCCGCTCAAGAGCGGATAGATGAGCTCAGAAAAGAACTACGCCACGTCAACAGTCAACTTGCGGAACTTGAGCGTCAGTCAGGGATTGCTCACGAGAATGAGCTCAAAGAAAAACTGGCTTCCAAGAAGCTGGAGCTCGGAGACCTCCGGGCAAAAAGACCGGCAGAAGTCCCGAAGCCTCAAGATGATGTGGGAGCGCCGTCTACTGCCGACGGCCTGAGACTGATTGAGATTGCGCAGGACTTGGCGAAGTTGGATGCTGCATCAGCAACTGCGAATGCAACCAGAAGACTGTTAGTCGAGCGGAGAACGGTGTTAACGAGTGTTGCTGAACGCTTGGCTGCTTTCGAACAACAAGCGGCCCGGGTCAACGAGAGTCTTCTCACGGAACTGAAGACTGTCGATGTGAAACTCGACGACGTCGTGAAAGTACAAACTCAGCATTCAGTACTTCTGGATGTCCGCGGCGCTACCGAGCATGCGCTGGTCGAACTCGCGACAAAACAGCAGGAGGGCGCCGACAGACATGGGGCTCTGGTCCTAGAACGGACGCAACGGCAGGAGCGTCTGGACCTGCCTAACAAACTTTACCAAGACTTTGTCGTTGGCTTGGCGGCTTGGGAGAAAGCAGTAAACGCTCTGGTTGGTCAGCCCGACGAGGCAGAGACGATAGGTTTCTATGAGGCACGACTTGCCGAGCTGGCGCAACTACCCTCGCACTGCAAAGCACTAGAGGTACAACAGGACGAATTAGCGAAGAAAATTCACTCAGAGCTGACCAGTATCGCGGAATCGCGTCGTTCTCTCTTCGCCGCGGTGGAGCAGTTAGTTGCCGCTGTGCCCGGTGTAGCGACCGAGCTCAAAGTGGGATTCCAAAGCGCATTGTTCTTTGACCGACAAGCTTTTACCGAGAAGTTTTTTTCTTTGGTGAAACAAAGCACAGGTGGATTCAGGGGCGACGAGGAGGGGCAGGTCAAGCTTGTCAATATGCTGCGAGCTATCGACTTCAACAGGTCTGACAGCGTTACGACTGGACTTCGCGCTATTCGAGCCGCAATCACTGGTGCTGATGGGAGCCCAGCTGCGCTCCTGCCTATCCTACGGACAAAAGTGACTTCAGAACAGCTGTATGAGCTCCTCTTTGAGCTTCGTCAGGTTGAGGCAAAATTTTCGCTGAGCCTGGCGGGCACCAGCATTCAGCAGATGTCCCCCGGGCAACGTGGCGCACTGCTGCTCATCTTTTACCTTTTGGTTGACTCTGACCCAACACCAGTCATCTTGGATCAACCTGAGGAAAACTTGGATAACCAAACGGTGTACTCGATGCTTGTTCCCATCATTCGGCGAGCCAAAGAGCGCCGCCAAATTATCATGGTCACGCACAATGCGAACTTGGCAGTCTGCTGTGATGCTGAGCAGATCATCCACGCGGAATTTAATCGAGGCGATCAGTTCGCGCTCACATATTCCTCGGGAGCCATTGAAAGCTCTGAGCTCAACCGTGCGGTACTTGATGTGCTTGAGGGAACGACCCCTGCCTTCGACAACCGACGCGATAAGTACTTCAGCTCGTAAGCAGTGGCAACCTCTTCGGATAACCGGGCAATATGAGAAAGGGAAATCGCGGGGCAGGTTGAATGTGCTTATTCGATTCGACCGGTGCAATCGGACCGGAAGCGAACAGCCCCGCACATCCCAACCGATCAGGCTTCTCGTAGCAGCTTTATGCGCGCAACGACTGCCCTGCGGTTGTTTCAGGAACTTTCGGCACTAAGTCAACAAATGCGAAAAACAAGCGGAAACGACCGCATAATGGTCGTTCGCGCCATAAAGCTGTAACCCATTCCGTTGCTACGTTGTTGCGGTTGGAACCGCTACCGCTTAATCATCGCCATCACATCGCCCATGTTCACGCTGCGCGCTTTTTCCTGAATCTGCGGCAGGTACTTCGCTTGCAGGTCTTTCGCGGGTGTCATGAGTTGGTCGAAGGTTTGCTTCAACGTCTCGGTGGACATCGTGCGTCCGCCGCCGTAGTAGCGCTTCGCGAGTTGCGCGAGCGCGTATGTGGACGCGAACGAGAACGCAACACCTGTTGCGCCGCGTGCGAGGCCGCCGACTAGTCCGCCTGCGAGCTTGCCGAACAATCCGCCGATCAATTTGCGGCCCGCTTGTTCGAGATATTGCGACGCGAGACCGACGCCGACCGTTGCCAAGAATTCTTTGATGTGCCCGCTGTCGAGCTCGTAGCCGTAGCGCTGGCCAATGCGATACACGAGCCGCGTCTGTAGCGGAATGATCGCCATCGTCGCCCACGATTGCGGCAAGAGTTCGAGCGCGCCGTTGAGGATCGATGCGTTGAGGATGGATTTGTCCAGCTCGGCTTCGTCGGCTGCCGACAACTGCGTGGCTGCGACCGCGCCGGACGCTGCGCTTGTGGCCGTGCTTGCGAGTGCGGCTGCAGGAATCATCGCCGCCGCCGCGAGCGAATCGCCGTCGCGTGCGATGTCCGCCGCGTCGGCCTCGGACAGGCCGAGCTTGCTGCGAAGCGTGGCGAGGAATGCGCTCTCGCGTTCGGTCTGGCTACCGTCGGCGTCGATCACGTGAACGGCCATTTCGTAGGCGAGGCGCTTCGAGTCCGCGTCGGTCAACGTCGCCACGAGCGCGTCAATCGACGCGCGTCCGAAGATCACGTCTTCGTACATTTGTTGCGCGTTGAACGCGTCGGCGTTGCCCGAGTCCGCCGCGAGCCGAGCGGTGATCCGCTCCAGCGCCTCGCGTTCGCGCGAGTCCTTGCCGCCATCAGCCAAAGCGGCCATCAGGCACAGAGTCAAAATCGATTTTTGCTGTTCGGTGTTCATGGTTGCTTCGAGAGGAGAGTGGGCGACACGTCGCTAGGTGGGGTGGATTTTTCGGGGCGCAAGGGTGGCGTGAGAATTACGAGCGAGCGACGACGGTGTGTAGGCGCGACCTTGGCCGCGCTTGGTGACTTATCGTGTAGGCGACGACTTGGCGTCGCTTGGTGCAACGGGGAAGCGCGGCCGAGTCCGCGCCTACAGTTGGACGGCTGAGCGCGGCCGAGACCGTCCTAGGTCAGATCACTGGGTAGGCGACGACTTGGCGTCGCTCGGTGCAACGAGAAAGCGCCGCCGAGTCCGTGCCTACAGGGTGTGGTGAGCGCGGCCAAGTCCGCGCCTACAAATCGTTTCAGGCTAAGCGCGCCGCACGACCTAGAAGACGCTGTCGCCACTCCGGGCAGAGGCCGGGGATTTTTGCGATTGCTTCAAGGTCCGCACCGTCCGGCCGGTGCGAAAGCTGCACGCGCCAAAACTCATCAATCGAAAACCGCTCGGTCTGCCGGTCGATGAGCGTGATCTCGTCGCCTTCTTCGAGATGCCCGGCTTCGAGGACGCGGTAGTACCAACCGGTGATGTGATGACTCGCGACGAACGTGGACATCTCCGGCCCGCCGAAGCGATGGTTGATTTTCCAGCACGGGCTTCGCGGTTGCGACACCTGCGCGAGGACGGTGCCGATGCGGAATGTGTCCCCGATGTGAACGTTCTTTTCGCTGAGCGTTGATGCGGCGATGTTCTCGCCGATTGAGCCGAGGATCAGTTCGCTTGCGGCGCTCGGGAACGCGGCTTTCAACGCGGCGTAATTGTCCGCGCAATATTGATGCAACGCTTTCTCCGCACCGCCGTGAACGCGCGGATCGGCGTGCTCGTCGCCTACGATGCCCAAGGCATTGACTTCGACACGCCCTGTGATGCGCCGCTTGAAGATGCCGCTGCGATGGCCTTCTTGTTCGAGAACACCGATGCCGCCGGCGAAGAGTTGGGTGATGTGAGTGTTTAGTTTCATGGCGCGTGACAGCCTTTGCGACGGTCTTGTGCGCTATTCCACCGTCACCGATTTCGCCAAATTGCGAGGCTTATCCACGTCCGTCCCGCGCGCGGTCGCCGTGTGATACGCGAGGAGTTGCAGCGGCACGACGTGCAAAATCGGCGAGAGCACGCCGTAGTGTTCGGGCATGCGGATGACGTGCAGGCCTTCGCTTGAGGTGATCTGGCTGTCGCCGTCGGCGAAGACGAACAGCTCGCCGCCGCGGGCGCGGACTTCTTGCAAATTGCTTTTGAGTTTTTCGATCAGCGTGTCGTTCGGTGCTACGACGACGACGGGCATGGCCTCCGTCACGAGCGCGAGCGGGCCGTGCTTGAGTTCGCCCGCGGGGTAGGCTTCGGCGTGGATGTAGCTGATTTCTTTTAGCTTCAATGCGCCTTCGAGCGCGATCGGATAGTGCAAGCCGCGACCGAGGAACAGTGCGTTTTCTTTACGCGCGAATTCTTCGGCCCAACTGATGATCTGCGGCTCGAGCGCGAGCACGCTTGCGAGCGCGACGGGCAGGTGGCGCAAGGCTTTCAGGTGCTCCGCTTCGGCGTCGGCGCTCAGGTGGCCGCGCTGTTTTGCCAGCACGAGCGTGAGCAGGAAGAGGGCCGCGAGCTGCGTGGTGAACGCTTTGGTGGAGGCGACGCCGATCTCCACGCCCGCACGCGTGATGTACGCGAGCGCGCATTCACGCACCATCGCGCTCGTGCTCACGTTGCAGATCGTGAGCGTGTGCGCATGCCCGAGCGAGCGCGCGTGTTTGAGTGCGGCCATCGTGTCGGCGGTTTCGCCGGATTGCGAAATGGTGACGATCAGCGCGCGCGGATTCGGCACGCTGTCGCGGTAACGGTATTCGCTCGCGACTTCGACGTTGCACGGAATTTTCGCGATGCTCTCTAACCAATATTTCGCGGTAAGGCCGCTGTAGTAGCTCGTGCCGCACGCTAGGATCAAGACGCTGTCGATCTCGTTGAAAACACGCGCGGCGTCCGCGCCGAACAGGTCGGGCACGATGCCTTCGACGCCTTCCAACGTGTCGGCGATGGCGCGCGGTTGCTCGAAAATTTCTTTCTGCATGTAGTGGCGATACGGCCCGAGTTCGACCGCGCCGGAGTGCGCGTGCACGGTCTTCACCGGGCGCTCGGCGCTCGTGAGCTCGCGACCCGCACGGTCCAAGATCCACACGCGGCCAAGCTGCAAATCCACCACATCGCCTTCTTCGAGATAGACGATTTGGTCGGTCACACCTGCGAGCGCCATCGCGTCGCTCGCCAAGAAATTCTCGCCTTTACCGACGCCGACGATCAGCGGCGAACCCGCGCGCGCACCGACCACGCGATGCGGTTCGTCGCGACAGAACACGGCAATCGCATACGCACCCGTGAGGCGCGTTACTGCGCCTTGCACCGCGCGCAGCAAATCGCCGTCGTAGAGATGGTCGACGAGATGCGCGATCACTTCGGTGTCGGTTTGGCTCTCGAAGTGGTAGCCACGCGCTTTGAGTTCGCCGCGCAGCTCGTCGTGGTTTTCGATGATGCCGTTGTGCACCAATGCAATGCGGTCGCGGCTGAAATGCGGGTGCGCATTTTTCACAGCGGGCGCGCCGTGCGTGGCCCAACGCGTGTGCGCGATGCCGGTGAAGCCTTCGAGGTGGGTGTCGGTCACTTCGCGCGCCAGCTCGGCTACGCGGCTCGTGCTGCGCGCGCGCTTCAACCCGCCGTCGGCGTGCACGGCCACGCCGCACGAGTCGTAGCCGCGGTATTCAAGCCGCTTGAGCCCCTCGACGAGGATGGGGGTGATGTTGCGAGAGGCGACGGCGCCGACGATGCCACACATAGGTTGGACTCCGGGGTGAGTGAGCGATGGTGCGCGCTGCTGGCTTTTTTGCCAGCCGCTGGGTACTTGTGGGAGCGGCGCTTCGACAGGCTCAGCACTAAAGGCGAGCCCGCGATTGGCGGCCAGAACCCGGCAAGCAATCGCGGGCAAGCCCGCTCCCACAGAGAACGGCGCGTCATCGCACGCAGTTTGGGATGCGGAAGCATAGTCAGGGCCGGGCGAATTTTGTGAGCAATAACGGATGATGTGTGACGCAATATTGCATGCGGAAGTGCGAATGCAATAATTGAGCAAATATGTGTTACTGATGCAATATGAACGCACTCGACGACCTCGACTTACGAATCCTCGCGATCCTTCAACAGGATGCAGCCATCGCCAATCAAGCGTTAGCCGAGCAGGTGTTCACGTCGCCCGCGACCGCGATGCGACGCGTTCGGGCCATGACAGAGGCGGGCGTGATTGAGCGCACAGTGGCGATCCTGTCGCCGGAAAAACTCGACGCGTCGATCACGGCGATAGTGGAAATCACGCTGGATGTGCAAAACGCGGAGTCGTTCGACGCGTTTGACCGGCTCCTCGCCGCCGAGCCCGCCGTGACGCAGGTTTACCGCACCGCGCCCAGCGTGGATTTCACGCTGGTGCTCACTGTGCGCGACATGCCCGCGTACCACGCGCTCGTGCAGCGGCTCTTCACAGCGGCAAACAATGTCCGGAACGTGCGTGCACGGTTCTCTACGCTGCGTAGCAAATTTTCAGGTGCGTTGCCGTTGCCGGAGCGGGCGTAGCGTTGGCGGGCGCGTTGTAGGCCGGGGTTGCAACCCGGCCTATGACGGTAATGGCTTTTGGCCGCTAACGACTGCTGGGTGGATATTTCAGGTCATTTATCTCGGTAATTGACTAACTGCAAAATGCCCCGCTAACGACCACCTGGCGGTCGCTAGCGCAAAAAAGCTGTACCGGAACGTCCCCGGTAAGACCTAACGGGTGGGCGACGACTTGGCACCGCTCAGTGCGCCGGGTAAGCGCGGCCGAGTCCGCGCCTACAACGTTACTCCGACGCAAATCACATTCTCATGAAGTTAAGACTTCGGCCGTTTTGTTTCGTCGATGTCCATGAGGTGCCAAAAGTGTTGGCGGAAGGGATTGCGTTTGTAGTTCGAGAGCCACGGCTGCATCAGCACGTTTTGATACCGGAACACACCGGGATGCCAAACCGAATGTACGGTTGCGAGTTCGTTCATCGCTTTGTACAGCGCCCAACGCTTCGGCCCAAGCGGAAGTTTCTGCGCCTGTTCGTAGAGGTCGTCGTACTGCTTCATGTTGAGGCGCGCGAAGTTCGACTGACCGATATTCTTGCTGTAGAGCAACTGTACGAACGAATTGCCGTCGGTCGCTTGTGAGATCCAACCCAGACCCCAGAACTGGAGTTGACCGGCGCGACCTTGCTTCAGCAAGTCTGGCCATTTCTGATTGTTGTATTGAATCTTGATCTTGATCGAGTCGAGCGCCTTCTTCCAGAGTTCGTCAGTTTCACGGTCAATCGCGCGCGGCGTGGAGGAGCGCGTGATGGTGAGCGGCTTGCCGTCGGGCATCTCGCGGAAGCCGTCGCCGTCAACGTCTTTGTAGCCAAACTTGTCGAGCAGCGCGTTGGCCATCTGCACGTCCTGCTTATTTAGATTCGGCTTGTTTGCCACGTGGCCGGTCTGCGTCGGCGGGATGACTTGATTGGCGGGCTCGGCTTGGTTGCGAAAGACCACGCGCACGTAGTCATCGGTGGGAAACGAGAGGATGATCGCGCGGCGCAGCGCGATGCGATCAGGCGTGAGGCCGCCGACCATCGGGTCTTCCAAGTTGAAGTAATCGTATGCCAGCGCTGGATCCATCGCTCTCTGATGGCGAATGTTTTTTTCTGAATACTCCGGCAATAGTTTTCCGCCCTGCACTACGTTGCCAATCAAATCTTGGCCGACGAATTCGTAGTCGAGCGCGCCGGATTTGAAGGTCAGCAATCGTGGGTTCGCCTCTTCGATGATGCTGATTTCCACGTTGCCAACCAAGGGTAAGTCTTTGCCTTGGTTGCGCGCGATGACCGCTTTGTCTTCTGCTGTTTCCCCGTCTGTCAGCGAATACTTTTGCGAGTAATTTGGGTTCTTCGTGAGGATCACTTTGTTGCCCTTGACCCATTGCTTAATGAGATAAGGGCCGGCGCCAACCGGGTTGTTCATCGTGCGGCCGCCCGCATCCCGGTAAGCCTCGATCGCTTCACGCGCAACCGGCGACCAGTTGTATTGCTGCATTAATTCGGTCAGTGTGTAATCAGGCTGTTTGAGCGTGAGTTGCACGGTGTACCGATCCAACGCCTTCAAACCCGCGACCGGACGATCGTAGTCAAATTTGCCGGTCTTTTTCGCGTCGGCGACGACTTCGTCCATCCCAACGACCTTGCCATCGATGTGCCACAAGTTCGGCGAGATGATCTTTGGGTCAAGCATCCGCTTCCAGGAGTAGACCAAGTCTTGTGCGATCACTTCGCGTTTCTTGCCCTTGAAGACCGGGTCGTCCGCAAAGTAGAGTCCCTTGTGCAAGCGAATTTTCCAAACCAATCCGTCGCTGGAAATTTCCGGCAAGGACTCGGCGAGCATTCCGCGAAGTCGTACAGGACGCACGTAGTAATCAAACTCGAACAAGTTGCCAAACAGCGCGTTGTTGACGTGCGCTGAGTAGAGATCATTTGTTGCTTGTGGATCAAAACCGGTCACGTCCACTTGGAACGCAACACGCACGGTTTTGTTCATATCCGTAGCCTGTACCGGCAACACGGGCAGTGCCAGCGAGACGATGGCCGCGCAGGTCAGTAGCAGTCGCTTCATACTTCAGCGCTCATAAGAAGAAATCGAAGCGTGGATTATCGCTGGAGATCCATCTGCTGTGGGAGCGGGCTTGCCCGCGATGAACCGTCGCGGTGTTTACGCCTGCTCTACGGCAAGTCAAGGCAGCCCCCGTATGGCTATTTACGCGCCGAGGACGCCGCACGCGCCGTTTCATCAACGTCGACGTACTTCCACGGCGTGCGCCAATACGGGTGGCGTTTGTAGCCGATGACCCACGGCTGCGTTAGGTCATTCACGTAGGTGTGAATGCCGAAATCGAGCACGCTGTTGGCGGCGGCGATTTCCGACATAGCGCGATAAAGTCGGTCGCGCGCTGGGCCGGGTGGCAGCTTGGCGGCGTCGTCGAACAAGCGGTCGTACTCGGCATTGTTGAACTGCATATCGTTGATCGCGTTAACGTTTCGCGACACCAGCAAACTTATAAATCCGCTGCCGGACGGCGAATCGGTGATCCAACTCCAACCCCACATTTGCAGTTTTCCGGTTCGCGACATTTCGATCAAGTCGGGCCACTTTTGCGCGTAGAACTCCACACGAATGCCAATCGCATCCATGCTCTTCTTCCAGATTTCTTCCTGCGTGCGCCCACGCGTGTCGGTCGTCGTACTGCGCGTAATCTTCAGCGGCTTGCAGCCCGGCGCTTCGCGGTAGCCATCGCCATCGCAGTCTTTGTAGCCAAATCGGTCGAGCAGCGCGCGGGCGAGCGGCGGGTCGAATGGTGGGCGCAGCTTGAGTTTCGGATCGTGTCCGGCTTGACCCGGCGGCACCAGTTGCTGCGCCAAATCGGCCTGACCTTTGAAGATCGTCGCTATTTCGCGCTCGGCGTCGTACGCTAGCAAAATCGCGCGTCGCAGCGCGTTCTTCTCGATGGAATAACCGCCGACTACGGGGTCGTTCATGTTGAAATAATTGAAGCCAAGAAGCGGCTCCAACGCGCGTTGGTTGCGAATGTTCTGCGCAGCAAATTCGGGCTTCAACGCGTTGTTACCGGTGAACATCCGGTCAAACAAATCGCGCGGCATTGCGAGGCGGTCAATCTCGCCCTTTTGAAACGCCAACACGCTCGGCAAACTTTCCTCAAGCACCGTGACGACGACGCGGTCAACAAGCGGTGCGCGGCGCCCAGCCGTGCTCTTCGCAAGCTCCTTGTCTTCCGCGGTGATCGGCGTGGGTACACGGTCTTCGCGATAGGTCGGATTGCGGACCAATTCGATCTTGCTCGACCGTTCCCACCGCCCGAGCATGAACGCACCCGTGCCCACCGGGTGCTCGCGCACGCGGTTGCGTTCATCGCGATACTTTTCTACGACTTCGCGCGCGACTGCGGCGAACGCTCGGCTCGCGAAGTTAAAGACAAACTCAAAATCGGGCTGAAGCAGCTCAACGCGAAACGTGTACCGATCCAACGCACGCAGCCCCGCGATGTCGCGGTCGTAGTCGAAGCGGCCTGTTTTCTCGGCATCCTTGCGCACGGCCTCGCCACCGACGAGTTTGTTTTCCAGCAGGTAATAGTTCGGCGACGCGATCTTTGGGTCGAGCAGTCGCTTGATCGAATACACGTAGTCCGCGGCGACCAGCTCGCGCTGCTTGCCGTTGAACGCGGCGTCCGGCGTGAAAAAAATCCCTGGCTTCACCCGCAGCGTGAAAGACCGCCCGTCGGTCGAGGATTCGACTAACGTGCTCGTTCGTGATGTGAGTTTCGGAGGCCGCGCAAAGTAGTCGTATTCGAGCGGCGCTTCAAGAATTTGATGAACGATGTCGCTCGACGGGATGTCGTCAATCGCGGCAGGGTCGAACGTGGATTCGGCGGCGTTGACCGTGAGAAACAGCGTCTTCTGCGGCGGTGGTTGCGAATGCGCTGTAGCGGCGTAAGACGCCGACAACACGCCTAACGTCATCCCGGCGAATGCCGGAATCCAGGCGGTGCGCCTCGCAATGGTCACCATGGTACGTACTGGCACTTTCTGGATCCCGGCCTACGCCGGGATGACGACGCTGTGCATCATGTGTTCGCGTGTCACTTGCCGAGCGCTTTCTCAATATCCTTCGCCAGCGACGCAGGCTCGTCAGTTGGCGCGAAGCGCTTTACTTTGCCATCGGGCGTGACAAGAAATTTCGTGAAATTCCACTTCACGGCTTCGCTTCCAAGCAGTCCCGGCGCGGCTTTCTTCAGATGCTCAAAGAGCGGCGCGGTGTCGTCGCCGTTGACATCGACCTTCGCGAACATCGGAAAGTTGACGCCGTAATTCAAGTCGCAAAAACTCGCGATTTCAGCCGCGTCGCCCGGTTCTTGCTCGCCAAATTGGTTGCACGGAAAGCCGAGCACTTCGAGGCCTTCATCGTGATATTTGTCGTAGAGCGCCTGCAAGCCTTTGTACTGTGGCGTGAATCCGCACTTGCTCGCGGTGTTCACGATCAAAAGCGTTTTGCCTTTGTACTTCGAGAGCTTTTGTTGTTTGCCCGTGATGTCTTTGGCGGTGAGGTCGTAGGCGGTGGTCATGTTGAATTCCTTGAGTTATCTCCTTCGCCCGAAAGGGAAGAGAGGCGTTGCGGTAACCTGAAACACTTGAATGGTAGGCGACGACTTGGCGTCGCTCGGTGCAACGAGCTAGCGCGGCCAAGTCCGCGCCTACCGACGCAAACCCAAGACACTTAAAGCCCCTTCAGCGCGCGCTCCAAATCATTGCGCAAATCATTTTCGTCCTCAAGCCCAATGTTGAGCCGAACGAGTGCGCCCTTGTGCGGCCAATTCGCGCGAGACTTTGTGAGGTCATAGGTGAGCGCTAGCGAGCCGATACCCCCCCAGCTTGCGCCGATGCCGAAGAGTTCAAGCGCTTCGATGAACCGCGCCGCAGATTCCGCGCCGTACTGATCTTGAAACACGATGGAAAACACGCCCGTGGAGCCCGTGAAATCGCGCTTCCAAATATCGTGACCGGGGCAATCGGGCAGCGCGGGGTGAAGCACCGCTTTGATCTGTGGCTGCGCTTTTAACCAATGTGCCAAGTCGAGCGCAACGCGCTCAACGTGTTTGATACGGATTGGCATTGTCGGCAGGCCGCGCAACACGAAGTACACGTCGTCCGGCGCGACGCATTGGCCCGTTTGCAGCGCCATGTCTTTCACGCGCTTCCATGTGGCTTCGTCTTTGGCCGTGATCGAACCCATGACGAGATCGCTGTGACCCGCGGGATACTTGGTGAGTGCGTGCACCGAAATGTCCGCACCCAATTCAAACGCCCGCAGATACCAACCCGCGGTGTACGTGTTGTCGATCGCGACGAGCGCGCCAGCCGCATGCGCAGCTTGTGCAATGGCAGGCAGATCGCTCAATTCCATTGTGATTGAGCCCGGCGTCTCGACCCACACGATTTTTGTGTTCGGTTTGATGAGCGCTGCGATTCCCGCGCCAACCAACGGGTCGTATTGCTCGACGGTTACGCCCATTTGCTTGAGCAATCCGTTCGACAATGTCTTCACGGGGTCGTACACGTTCGAAGGAATCAAGACGTGATCGCCCGGCGCAACAAACGGCAGAAACGCGTACGCCACGGCAGCCAAGCCTGACGGGAACAGCACGCTGGCGAAGCCGCCCTCCCACTCAGCGATGCGGTTTTGCAGGTCGCGCGTGGTGGGCGTGCCGCTGGTGCCGTACGTGTAAATCGATTCGTCAAAACCCGAACGGTTTTTCCATTTGCTCACGTTTTCGAAGAGCACAGTGGACGCGCGCTCCGTCCCCGGCATCAAGGCGCGAAAGCCAGCAGGCACTTCGCGAACGGGGTGGATCAAGGCGGTGGTGGGGTGTTTTTTGCTCATGATGTTTCTTTTGACAATCTCATTTTGTAATTCGTAGTGCGCTCAGTGCCCGCACTACGGATCTACTGCGCAACTCGCAGCAGCGTCTTCGCGTGATGCTCAAGGTGATCGTTGATGAACGTGGAAATGAAGTAATAGCCGTGATCGTATCCCGCGTGGCGACGCACCGTGAGGGCCTGTCCGGCGCGCTTGCAGGCCACTTCAAAATGCGCGGGGTTTAATTGCTCGGCCAAGAATTTGTCGGCCAAGCCTTGGTCGATCAAGATTCCGTCTGGAAACGGCGCGTCTGTGTTTTTGCTCATGAGCGCCGTCGCATCGTGCGAGGCCCATTGCCCAACGTCCGCGCCGAGGTATCCCGTGAACGCTTTCTGTCCCCACGCGCACTGCGTAGGCGCGCAGATCGGTGCGAGGGCCGAGAGCGATTTGAACAAGCCCGGATGCCGCAGCGCAAGCGTGAGCGCGCCATGCCCGCCCATCGAGTGTCCGAAGATACCAATGCGCTTAGCGTCAATCGGAAACTGTTCGGCAATCAGCGCGAGAAGCTCCGTCGTGAGATACGTTTCCATGCGGTAATGCTTTGCCCAAGGCGCTTCGGTCGCATCCAAGTAAAAGCTCGCCGCAACACCAAAATCCCACGCGTCGGCTTCACCAGAAATTCCCGCGCCGCGCGGGCTGGTATCGGGCATGATCAGCGCGAGCCCAAGCTCCGCGGCGCGTCGCTGAGCACCTGCCTTCATCGTGAACGTTTCTTCGGTGCACGTTAAACCCGCGAGATACATCAATGCGGGCGCACGACCGCCGACCTTCGTGATGGCTGCGGCCGAAGGCAAAAACAGCGCAAAGCGCATCGGCAAACCGATGACCGATGAATCGTGTTGATAGAAGCGTTGTACGCCACCGAAGCACGCGTGTTCGCTGAGAAGTTTGAGGGATGCTTGCATAGTGACATTACGAATGGTTCGATCTAGTGTAAGCGTGAAGCGGCGGGCGAAGCGACGCGCCTAGAATCAAATCAAAATGCGCCTAAACGAGATCAAAGCGAGGAAGAGTCTTATGCAACATCTATTCAAGTGCTTAAAGCGTGTGCTGGTGCTCAGCGTCACCGGGCTCACGATCGCGCCGCTGTTGCACGCAGCGGACGTAGCGGGCGGTGTGGCACCACCGAAACTGGTGCTGGTTGTGATGGTCGATGGCTTGCCGCAAGAGCAGCTGCTGAAAAACTATGACCTGCTTGCACCCAACGGATTTCGTCGCGTCATCGATAAAGGCGCGTGGTTCTCCGACGCCCATCAGGCGCACGCCTTCACCGTGACCGCAGCCGGACACGCCGCTGTGCTCTCAGGTGCGTACCCGTATCAAACCGGCATCATCGGAAACGATTGGAAAACGCGCGACGGTAAGTTCATCTACAACACCGCCGATGCCGCGCACAAATACCTCGACGGCACCCCGACCACGCTGGAAGACGGCGTCAGTCCAAAACTGTTGCAAGCGAGTTTGCTTGGCGACGAGCTGCGCTACGCCAACAACAACGCGAGCCGCGTGTTCGCCGTTTCCGGAAAAGATCGTGGCGCAATTTTGTTGGCCGGAAAAACGGGCACGGCCTACATGTATTCCACAAAGACGGGTCGCTTCACGAGCACCAGCTATTACATGGACAAGCACCCACAATGGTGGGAGAACTTTTACGCGAGTAAACCGCAAGACAAATGGTTTCACGCGCGTTGGAATCCGCTGTTCGACGACGCGAAGATCTACGCGCGCGCCTTGCCCGAGGGCCAAGTGTCGACCCAGCGCTACAACATGACTTCGAAAATGGGCTACATGTACGGCATCGGCGAAACCTCGCCCGGCTCGCTTTACTACCGCACGCTGCTCACCGGTCCGTACGCTGATGAATCGATGGCCGATTTTTCGGTCGCGCTCTTGAAAGCGGAAAACATTGGTCTGAATCCCAAAGGCGCGACCGACATTCTGGGCGTGAGTTTTTCGGGGCACGACTACGTGAACCACGCCTTTGGCCCGGAGAGCATTCAGTCGATGGATCACTTGCTGCGCTTGGATCGCTCGATCGCGAAATTTTTCGATGCTGTCGACGCGCAGGTTGGCCGTGACAACGTGCTCACCGTGCTGACCGCCGATCATGGATTTATGAACACACCGGAGTACAGCACCGCGCGCGGATTTGACGCGGCGCGCATCGATTCGGCCGAGTTGCGCACGGCGGTCAACGTGATTGCAGAGAAGAAATTTGGTATCGCGAAGGTTGCCACGCAGCACATGGTCGGCGGCTGGACGCTCGACTACGCGGCCATCGACGCCAAAGGGCTCAAGCGTGACGAAGTGGAGAATTTCGTCGCACGCACGCTCCTAGAGCAACCGGGCATTGGCTACGCGTTTACGCGCACGCAACTCGAACAGGGCGCGATGCCGCAGCATCGAATCGGACTATTGGTGCAGCGCGCGTGGCATCGGCAAATGGCCGTCGACATCGTCGTAGTGCAAAAGCCGTTCTACTATTTTCAGACGAAGGCACCCACGCTGACCAGCGTGTGCTCGCACGGCACGCCGTACAGCTATGACACCAATGTGCCGATGATGTTTGAGGGCCGTCGCTGGATCAAACCGGGGCGCTACGGTCAATACGCCGAAACCGTCGACATCGCACCGACGCTCGCGCAGATTCTTAACGTCCGTGTGCCGAGTGCGAGCGAGGGCCGCGTGCTCACAAACGCGTTGGTGGGCGTGAGCGACGCGACGCAACGGTAAGTGTGTAGGCGCGACATCAGTCGCGCTCGGTGCGGTGGTCCCAAGGAGCGCGACTGATGTCGCTCCTGCCGGGTGAACGAGCGTCGTTGCGATGCGCGTTAGTAATAGCTTTTTATGACAAGCGACAGCCAGGCGGTGCTGGCGCTCGCTTTTTATCAATTATCGATAATTAGAAAAATGACCTTGAAACGACCACCCACTGGTCGATAGCGCGGAAAAGCTGTTAAAGTGTTGTTTAGAGCTTTCCGCTCGGGGCAAACAGTTGTGCGCGAAACTGGCGCGGCGACACGCCCGTGACGCGCGTGAACACGCGGCTGAAATACGCCGCGTCGTTGAAGCCCAGCGTGTCGGCGATGGTCGCGATTTGCAGTTGCGTGTACGCGAGATTCCGGCGAGCTTCGCGCACGATGCGCTCGTCGATCAAATACGACGCCGCGCGCCCGGTCGCCGCACGCGTCACGCGGCTCAAGTGCGTCGGGCTTACCGCCAATGCGCGCGCGTAATCCGCCACGCTCCAATGCTTCAAAAACTGTGTTTCCAGCAAAGCCTCGAAGCGCCGCAGCAGGTTTGAATCGGGCAAGTCCCGCGCCACCACCGCTGCGTCCGCGGCCGCCCGCGCGACCAGCCCCAAGAGCGTCGCAGCCAGGCCGCGCAGCACCAGCGCGCGCGCAGGCGAACGGTCCGTAAATTCATCGGCGATGCTCGCCACCACGTTGCGAATACCGACGTTGGCATTGATCACGAACGATTGTCCCAACGCCCTCCGCACGTCACCCGCCTGCGCCAAGATTTCGCCCAGCAATTCGTCGGCGAGTGTGGTCACCCAACCTTGCGTTCCACGCTGAAACGAGAACGCATGCACGTCTCCAGCGGCGATGTTCACGAGCGAGAGCGGCGCCAGCGCGACGCGTTGGCCCTCAAGCTGCACCGCGCCGCCGCCCGTGGTCAACAGCAACAACTGATGCAACTGGCCGTGTCGATGCGGTGACAATTCCCAATCGTGCAACGCCGAGCGCGCAGCTATCGTCTCGCAATGCAACACATCCGGCAGGTGCGCGGACTCGCCGAAAAGGCTAAACGTTTGGATCGTAGTTCCGGTATCAGTACGACGATTCTGGGAACGTGTTGTCATGTTCGAATCGTACAAGTATTTGGCGCATCCGGCCATAGCCAGCGGGGCGTCGACGCATTAAAGTTCGGTTTCGATAGCGCTCAGCGCGAAGAAACATAAGGAGGACTCTCATGAAAACTCAGGTTTGCATCATCGGCGGTGGCCCATCGGGCCTCATGCTCTCGCAGCTCTTGCACCTCAAGGGCATCGACACCATCGTGCTCGAACGGCAAAGCCGCGAGTACGTCTTGAGCCGCATCCGCGCGGGCGTGTTGGAGCACGGTTTCGCCAAGCTCATGCGTGAAGCGGAATGCGGCGAACGCATGGATCGCGAAGGCGAAATTCACGAAGGCTTCTTTGTCGCCAACAACGGCGCGATGAAGCGCGTCGACATCCACAAATACAGTGGCGGCAATTCCGTCGTTGTGTACGGCCAAACCGAGCTCACGCGCGACCTCTACGAAGCGCGCGACCGCATGAAAGGCAAGGTCATCCATAACGCCGAAGACGTGCAACCGCATGACCTAAAAAGCGCCGCGCCCTACGTCACTTATCGCAGCGGCGACGACATCATTCGCATTGATTGCGACTACATCATCGGTGCCGACGGCTTTCACGGCGTGAGTCGCAAATCAATTCCGAAAGACGTGTTGCGCGAATATGAAAAGGTGTATCCATTCGGCTGGCTGGGCGTGCTCTCGCGCACCAAACCGGTTTCGCCAGAGTTGATCTACTCGCGCACGGATCGCGGCTTCGCGCTCTGCTCACTGCGCTCGCAGGTCTTGAGCCGCTACTACATCCAAGTACCACTCACCGACACGGTCGAAGATTGGTCGGATGATGCGTTTTGGGACGAACTCAAACGCCGCCTACCAGCAGACGTCGCCGCGCAACTCGTCACCGGAGCGTCGATAGAAAAATCCATCGCACCGCTCAGATCGTTCGTCGCCGAACCGATGCGCTACGGCAATCTGTTCCTAGCGGGCGACGCCGCACATATCGTGCCGCCCACAGGCGCGCGTGGCCTCAACAGCGCGGCTTCCGACATCTACTACCTGTATCACGCCATGCTCGCGCACTACCAAAACGGGGACGACAGCGGGCTCGAAGGCTATAGCGCCAAAGCACTCGCCCGCGTATGGAAAGCGCAACGCTTCTCATGGTGGATGACCACGCTCCTGCACACCTTCCCCGACAGCATCGAGTACGACAAAAAACTCCAACAAACCGACCTCGAATACCTGTTCTCGTCCGAAGCAGCGCAAAGCTCGCTCGCGGAGAACTATGTGGGGTTGCCGTTTTAGGTTAAGCGTTTGCGACGCCTCTACTACGCACTAGGGGAGGTGCCCCGCAGAGACGGATGGGTTGCTGGCAAAGCAGTTCATGGTCGTTACATCATCAGCCGGGGACGGTGGGCCCGGTACCCCCACCGCAGTAGTTACAGGACACAACTGACTGGCGGGCAGAGGGCTGCCCACGTTGCATGGCTACCACGTACGTTGCCGCGAGCGATAGTCACACGAAGGCAACTGAGCATTCAGACTAGTTGCAGTGGGTTTGAATCAGAGGCCTTGCGGTTTAGGGCAATTCACACTCTTTCTGAGAACAACCCTGCGAAGTCTGAATGCCAGAATGTGCTCTCCCGCTTGGGGAAAACATAGGCCGATCCACCGCTATCAATCGCCCCGACTGACGAGGAGCGATACGCGCCCTTGCTAATGAAACCGACGCCCACCACGTGATCGCGGCCTTGGTTGGCCAAGAATTCGCTGACTCGCACTCGAAGTGCCGTTGCAGGTTGACCCCCGGTCAAGTCCTGCTGGGCCAGCGCGATCATTGACGCGGCCTCCAGTCCATCAAGACCAACTAGGAACATGCCAGCGCGCTTCTTCGAAAGCTGTTTGCTGGCCGACCTTGACAGCGTGTCGAATACATACGCAAGCAGAGAGTCATCCTGTGCGCTTTGCAGCACAAGAACAATCGCGCCGCCATTCTTTCGACCGACGATGAGTGCCTCCCTGTTGGTGGTGCCTGTGATGGAGTCAATATTGTCTCTGGTTATGACTGGAAGGCCATTTTCACCAACGTCACCCAGCAGTTTAGGATCGAACTCATGGATTCGGAGATTCGCACCATCTAGCGTGCAGTTGCTAGAACCTGCCAGCACATACCGTACTACCGATTGGGCCAGATTTCGCCGTGCTGTAAAGCTCCCTGGCATCCGACCTTCAAGCGTTAGGACAGCCGCGACACCAGATTTCAGGCCTTTGCCAACGTCATTGAGCTTGGGCGCGATGAGCGCGCAGAAGTCCAAGGCCTCACGCCTATGTATCTTGCGACCTTTGTCATCCGAGGCGGACTTACACTCGATCTCAAGCCCACGCGGGCCTAATCCGGGGAGCACCAGGTCCATGGTGCCGCCGCCGCTCGTTTCTGGCCACTCAACCGTCAAACCTCGGCGCAAGAAATGTGTCGCCGCAGTCAACTCTAGGCGCAATGCCCGCATGTCGTCGGGATTCTTCATAGCGCCGTGAACACGACGCACCAGTTGGGCTCGTTGAGTACTTGCCGATGCTTCTGCGATAGACAGGATTTGCGCGGCAAAAGCCATACAGGGATACAGTGGGCGGCAGTTCACTAGATGCGCAGGAAACCCGCCGAACTTCTTTGCGAGTTCGGTAGACGCCTGTAGGCTGAAAACCATTTCATTTTCTTGAAACAGATGCTCCTTCAGTAGTCTGTTTCCTTTGAATTCGGTTTTGATTAGATCAACACGTCTTTTCCAGTGGTGGGCACCGACCATTTCGCCGAACCGCTGGAATAATGCTGGAAATTCGTCGGTGTGCAGCTCAACTTGCACGATTCCTCCTCGCTTTTTCAGATGTCAATTGGTCGTTGAGCAGGCCAGCGGAGCAACGGAATCTTCTAGCTTCGATGTACATGGGCCCGAAGTGCGTGAGGAGGTAGGCGCGATCATCGAGCAGGTCCGCAGGGGACATAGTCATTGCTTTCCGTTTTGATTCCATTAAGAACGTTTTAGCGCTTACCAAGGAGTGGCGAACGTCCAATCGAAGAGGATTCAGTTTTCAGTTTCGGTGGCAGTGAGAAATTTTCAAACGCTTCGCCCGCAACCCATTCCCCGAGTGCGTAGGTGCGTTGGTCGCGCAGTCCGCGCACGCCTTCGGCCCACGCCATGAGCATGCGTTTGCCTATGTCTTCAAAGCCTACGTGTTGTTGCATGGCTTGACGAACTTGTGGCGCGACGTCGGCTACCGCGTTGCTGATGGCTTCGATGATTTGCGTTTGTTCGCGCGGGGGAATGCCGAAGGTGGCGGCGATGAATCTTTGCAGGTTCTTTCCGGGTGCCCACGTTTTTTTGCCCATGAATTCGATGCCCGGCGGGTTGTGTTGATAGCCCGCGTAGACGTCGGTGGTGAGCATGTCGTAGGTGGGCGAGAGCTGCGCGTCGGCTCGTGTCGTATAGAGCAACGCAAGATTTTTGGCATGGCAATCAGCGTTGCGCAATGCGTAGGTCAAGAGCAGCGTCGTGGCGAGTTGGCGATAGGTTTCTAAGCGCCGCTCACCCGGCACATGATCGCGCACGGCGCGGGCGATGCGCTCCCACGTTGTGTTGTATTTGGCCGCTGGACGCAAGCCAAGCAGCGAGCAAAAATCTTCCATGCCGCGCAGTGGTTGTCCGTCGTCGTTCACGTCGAACCGATGCACAACCAGCGCTTGACCGTCTTCGGACACTTCCGTCTTGGCGGTCGGCGTGACGCGTGCTGCGACCTGCATGCAGAGATGTTCGTTGAGCGCAATGAAGGGCAGCGCGTGGCTCGAGCCTTTGATGATGTGGCGTCGCGTGATGACGCTGATTTTTTTGAAACCCGCAGGCGGTTCGTTCTGTGCGTCGAGAAATTTCGGTACGACGCCGGAGACGCCGCTAGTGGCGTGTTGGCGAACGAGTTCTGCGAAGGCTTCTTCGGAGTTGTCACCTCGCAGCAGTGCGGATACTTCGATCGCGTTTGCGGGCTCGCTTAGCGTTGCGCTGGGCGCGGCGACTTGTATGCGGCCGACCATGTTGCGACCGATAACAGAGAGCAGGGCGATGGGACTCGCACCAACATGTGGCCCGAATTGCTCTTGCAGCACTTGCAACAAATAGCCCTCGGGCAAGTTCATTTGCAGGACGGGCGGCAACTGGTCGTCCCACACGTACGACTGGGTGCGCACGGGCATGGTGAGCGACACGAAGTCGTCCGGCGCGGTGTGCGCGTGGTAGGTCAATACGCTTTTGAAGTCGCCCGCTTGTTCCAGGATGGCGACCTCACGACCGAGCACGTAGACGGCGAGCTTCACGCGCTCCCCGCACCGTTACGTTCGCGGCGTAGTTCGTCGAGCGTGCCGGATTGTCCGGCGGTGGCAAGGTCTAGTTCCATGCCCAACACAGCGAGCACGGCGAGCAGTTTGCGCGCGCCGAATTCGGCCGTACGCCCGCGTTCGAAGCGCGAGAGGGTTTCGGCGGTGATGCCCGCCCGCTCTGCCACAACGCCTTGCTGTAAGCCGAGGGCTTGGCGACGCGATGCTACGGCTTGACCTAGTTCTTGAAGGGTTTGCAATTGATATTTACGTCAAAATACTGCTTAGATTGGCAAATTATTGACGTAAATATCAATTTACGCAAGGGGTTTGTGCGTGTAGTTGTGCGCTGCGGCCGATAGAAAGCGTGGGGGAAAGTTCGTTATCGGTCTGGATTCCCGCATTCGCGGGAATGACAGTCTTGCGCTGATAGCGAGATGCGTTGTCTCGCTGCAAGCGGCCCAAATTTGTCCCACGGCGGGGCCAAGTTGGTGAACGCTATCGACGAGCGCAAAGAGGGAGTGGTAGGCCGTGTAGGACTTGAACCTACGACCAAAGGATTATGAGTCCTCTGCTCTAACCAACTGAGCTAACGGCCCACTAGCTTTAATTATCGCATTCGATCACGCGCCCAGCCACGTGCGTGCATGTTCATGGTTCGACAAGGTCACCACGAACGGAGCGAGAGGTGCGCGCAGGCATTGGGCTCTCGTAGAAATGACAAACGGGCCCGAAGGCCCGTTTGTCGTTTGCGTCGCCGCAACTTACGCTTCAGTGACGAAGCCTTTGAGGCGTTCTGCGCGGCTTGGGTGGCGCAGTTTGCGTAGGGCTTTGGCTTCGATCTGACGGATGCGCTCGCGCGTGACGTCAAATTGTTTGCCGACTTCTTCGAGCGTGTGGTCAGTGTTCATCTCGATGCCGAAGCGCATGCGCAGCACTTTGGCTTCGCGTGGCGTGAGGGTGTCGAGCACTTCTTTGCACAGGTCGCGGAGGCTGTCTTGCACGGCGGCGTCCATCGGCGTCAGCGTGAGCGTGTCTTCGATGAAGTCACCCAGATGGCTGTCGTCGTCGTCGCCAATTGGCGTTTCCATAGAGATCGGCTCTTTGCTGATCTTCATGATGCGGCGGATCTTGTCCTCGGGGATTTCCATGCGCGCGGCGAGGGTGGGCGCATCGGGCTCGATACCCGTTTCTTGCAAGATTTGGCGCGAGATGCGGTTCATCTTGTTGATCGTTTCGATCATGTGCACCGGGATACGGATGGTGCGCGCTTGATCGGCGATAGAACGGGTGATGGCCTGACGAATCCACCACGTGGCGTAGGTCGAGAACTTGTAGCCGCGACGATATTCGAACTTGTCGACGGCTTTCATTAGGCCGATGTTGCCCTCTTGAATCAGGTCGAGGAACTGCAAGCCGCGGTTGGTGTACTTCTTGGCGATCGAAATCACGAGGCGCAAGTTGGCCTCGGTCATTTCTTTTTTCGCCTTGCGCGACTTGGCTTCGCCAGAGGACATTTGCTTGTAAATGTCTTTGAAGTCTTGCAGCGGAAGTTGCACTTTCTTTTGCAGATCCAGCAACGCTTCTTGGCGCTCAACCAGTGCTTGGCGATTCTTTGCCATCACTTCGCTGTACGGCTTGCCAGCAGCGATTTCTTTGTCGATCCACGTCAGGTCCATGGCCTTGTCGGGGAACATTTTGAGGAAATGATCGCGTGGCATTTGGCATTTGAAAACCAAGAGCTCTTGCAGCTTGCGCTCATGACCGCGAATACGATCGACTTGCGAACGCACGGAGTCACAGAGCTGCTCGACGATCTTCGCGGCGAAGCGAATGTCGGTCATCTCTTCGGTGATCTTTTTCTGTGCTTTTACGTAGCCTTCGCTCTTGTATTCGTCCTTTTCGATATGGGCGAGTACCTTGGCGTAGTTCTTACGAATCGTGCCGAATTTTTCGAGCGAGAGCGCTTTGAGTTTGGCGAGAAGTTCGGCGGAGAGGGCCGCGGTGGCCTCTTCGTCTTCTTCTTCCTCTTCGGCTTCTTCGTCGCCGTCTTGATCGCTCGGAGCGGGCGCAGGCGCGGGCTCTGGCGGCTCAAGACCGGCGATACCGTCGACGATGTCGTCAGCGATGGCCTCGCCTTTTTCGATCTTGTCGGCCAAGAGCAGAATGTCGGCGATGGTCATTGGGCACGCGGAAATCGCTTGCACCATGTGCTTGAGGCCGTCTTCGATGCGCTTGGCGATTTCGATCTCGCCTTCACGCGTCAGAAGCTCCACCGTACCCATTTCGCGCATGTACATACGCACGGGATCGGTGGTGCGACCGAATTCGCTGTCGAGCTGCGAAATCGCGCGCTCGGCTTCTTCAGCGACGTCATCGTCGGCAACGGCCGACGCGGTTTCGGAAATGATCAACTCTTCGGCAGCAGGCGCTTCATCGAACACCTGAATACCCATGTCGTTGATCATCGCAACGATGCCTTCGATGGACTCTGCGTCCACCAAGTCGTCTGGCAGGTGATCGTTAATCTCGGAGTACGTCAGGTAACCACGATCTTTACCGAGCGTAATCAGCGTTTTGAGGCGCAGACGACGGGTTTCGGCATCAACCGTTTTGAACGGCGCGAGCGCTTTCAGGAGCGCTTCCTGTTTCTTTTCGAGCAGCAGTTGCTTGCGCGTCTTTGGCTTACCGGTCAGCGGGTTGATTGCAATCGGCGCGGCCGTTGCGTCGTCAACCACGGCACCCGTTGCGTCGGTAACGTCGGCGACCACGGCGGGTGCGGCGTCAACCGCATTTTTCGGAGGACGACCGGGTTTGCCGGTTTTGACTACGACTGCAGGGGCTGCGGCTTTGGCTGGCGCTGCAACGGGGGCAGCGGCCACGGGCTTGTCAGCTCCGTCACGTTTAGAGGGCTTGGAAGGTTTGGTCTCGACCGGCTTGGCCGCGACAGGATGAGTGGACTTAATAACGGCCTTTTCGGATGGTTTGCTGGTGCCCTTGGTGGGCGCCGCTGCTTTTGGCGCACTGACAACGGCCTTGGCCGCTGGCGCCTTCGATGAGGTCGAACTGGATTTAGCGGCGGGCTGGGCAACCGGCTTTGATACGGGTTTTGCGACAGGTTTGGCGGCTGCTTTAGCCGGGGTTTTCACCACGGCTTTCGCAACCACTTTCACCGCTTTGGCGGGAGCCTTGGCGCCTGCTTTTGCAGCAGTTTTTGCAACGGGCTTGCTCGCTGCTTTGCCCGCGGGCTTGGCGGCTGGTTTGCCGGTTGCTTTTGCCTTGGCAACGACCTTGGTCGCAACTTTGGAGGTGGTTTTGCCTGCGGGCTTTGTCACGCTTTTTGCTGCGGGCTTGGCACTTTTTGCCTTCGCTGTGGGCTTTGCTTTGACAACTGCTGCTTTCTTCGCGCTAGATTTCACTGCCGCCTTCGCTGAAGGTTTGTTGGCAGGCTTGGCTTTCGCAGCAGGTTTTGTTTTTGACGCAGGTTTACTCTTCACAACGGCTTTCGACTTCGGCGCAACCTTGGCGGCTTTCGCTTGGGGTTTCGCGGGCTTTGCCTTGCCGGCTTTTGTCAGGGCGACAGGTTTGGCTGCAACACGGGCTTTTACGGCCGGTTTTG
This sequence comes from Burkholderiales bacterium, assembly GCA_017989135.1. Taxonomy (GTDB): domain Bacteria; phylum Pseudomonadota; class Gammaproteobacteria; order Burkholderiales; family Casimicrobiaceae; genus Casimicrobium. Next base: position 9,444 of record JAGNQL010000002.1, on the reverse strand, counting down.
CTTTCGCTGTTTTGCTAACTTTTGCGGCGGGTTTTGATTTGGCTTTAACCATGCTTCAAATTTCCAGTGCACAAAGGACCACGGGGATCGTGAACCTGGCAGAAAGATGCGTGACGACGTCGACTAGAAACGCAGTTTGATCGCCAAATCGGACATACTCGGCGCCGCGCTTCTAATAGGCAAGCTATATGAGGGTAACCCTCGATTTTACCAGCGCCCACGCCATTTCGCGTCATTTTGGCGCGCGGTTTTCGCGCTTGCCACGATACAGCTTTATGCTTCTAATGACCGACGTACGGTCGTTAGAAGCATTATTTTAATAAAGTCGATTTAATGAAAAAAATAGTGCAAAAACACCACAGGGCAGTCGATAGCGGGCAAAAGCCATAACCGCTGACCACGCGTTTTGCGTGCCGCGAACTCGCCCGCAGTTCGCGCCAGAAAAGTGGGGCTTTGTCGCACCACACGCGCACAAGCCCGACAAATGCCCTAGCCTTCCACCATTCTGAAAAACGGGAGAAGGGCCACAAGCCCTGAGAACGCATGAGCATCAAGCGATGGATGGTAGTGACGGGGTTGTTGTTGGCGGTTGGCGCGGCCGGGGCGGGGTTTATGGTGAAGCGCAATAAAGACGCTGCCGCAGCCGCGAAAATTGCCGAAGGCAAGAAAGCCGACGCGCCCTTGGTGCTCGCTGCGGTGGATATGGCGACCGCCGGCCCGACCACACTGGTGCAGTCGCTCCCGGTCGCGGGCAGCGTGGACGCCGCCAAGCAAGCTATCGTGCGCTCGCGGCATGCGGGCACGGCGACGGGCGTGACCAAGCGCGCGGGCGACCGGGTGCAGGCGGGCGAACGGCTAGCGAAGGTCGACAGCGATGAGCTGCGCCTTCGCCTGATGGAGCGCGAATCGGCGATTAAACAGACGCAGGCAGCGCTCGGCGTGGCCGAATCCGTCCGCGCCCAGCAGCGTTCATTGGCCGAACGCGGCTTCATTTCGAAAACGGCGCTTGACAGTAGCGAGAGCAACTTTGTGGCGGCACGCTCGGCCTTTGAGGCGGCGAAATCGCAGCTCGACATCGCAAAATCCGCTCTGAATGAGACGTCGCTGGTTGCTCCGATTTCGGGCGTGATTTCGAAGCGCAGTGTCGAGCCGGGCGAGCGCATCGGCAACGAAATGGCGGTGTTCACGATTCTTGATCCGACGTCTTTGGAAGTTGTGGTGCCGGTTCCGGCTGAGCGCGTTGCCGAACTCAAGATCGGACAAAAAGCGAGCTTTTCGCTCGATACCGGCGGCGCGTCAGTCGACGGCACGCTCACCCGAATCATCCCGACCACGGGCAGCGCGGCTCGCACGGTGGAGACGCGCTTCGCGCTTCCGGTCGACAGCGGCATCCCAGCCGGCGCTTTCTTGTCGGGGCAGTTGCGTTTGTCGCAATCGAGCGCGGCTGTGTCTGTGCCAAGCGTTGCCGTTAAGACGGACGTGACGGGCAATTACTTGTGGGTGGTGCAAGACGGCAAAGCGAAAAAGCTGCGCGTCAAACTCGGTGCAATATCGGGCGAAAACGTAGCGGTCACCGAAGGTTTGGCTGCGGGCGCGAAAGTGCTCACGCTGCGCGGCGCCGAGCCGAACGAGGGCCAAGCTGTCACGTTGCCCGGTGCCGCACCCGCGACAGCAGCGACGCCAGCTGTCCCCGCCGCTCCGGCTGCAGCCGTGGCAGCTCCCGCTCCAGCGGCGAAATAAGGAACACGCACCATGTGGATGACCCGCGTTGCGATTAAAAACCCGGTGTTTTGCACCATGGTGATGTTTGCGCTCATGGTGATGGGGGCGGTGTCGTATTTCCGGCTGCCCATTGACGCCATGCCCGAGGTGAATTTGCCGTTCGCCTTCACGGTGGTTCAGTACCCCGGCGCGAGTCCGCAAGCCGTAGAAAACGACTTGACCAAGCCGATTGAAAACGCGCTGAACACCATTTCTGGCGTAAAGAAAATCACTTCGCGTTCCCGTGAAAATTCGAGCCTCGTGATCGTCGAGTTTGCGATGGGCACCGAGATCAAAGTCGCAATGCAGGAAATGCGCGACAAGTTGGCGCAGATTCGGCCTGGCTTCCCGAAAGAAGCGAAAGAGCCCTTCGTTTCGCAGGCGAACCGCGACGACGACAAAGCCATCGTCTCGCTCGGCGTTACGTCAAAAATCCGAACGCTGCCGGACCTTTCGTACATCGTAGAAGAGGTCATTCGCCGGCGCATGGAAAACGTGCCGGGCGTTGCGACGGTGAATCTAAGCGGTTCGTCAACGCGTGAAATTCAAATCGAGCCGGACCCGGCAAAGCTTCGCGCGCGCCGTATTGGCGTCGATCAGGTATTGAACGCGATTCGCACCGACAATATCGACGCGCCCGTGGGCAACATCACGATTGGTCAAAACGACAAGTCGGTGCGTGTAGATGCGCGCTTCAAAACGGTGGCGGATTTCTCTAATCTGATCGTCGCGCGGCGCGATGGCTTGCAGGTGCGACTCGGCGACGTGGCGACCATCGTCGACGGCAATAAAGAACAAACCAGCTTCGCGCGAATTGATGGCGTTCGCGCTATCAGCCTTGACATGCTCAAGGTGCGTGGCAGCAATACCGTTGAAGTCGGACAAGGCGTCAAAGCCGCGATTGACCGGCTGAAAAAAGAGCTACCTGCGGACGTTGAATTGACGATTCTTTCGGACCAATCGAAGTACGTGAAATCGAGCGTTGATGGTGTGAAAAGCACGATCATCGAAGGTGGTTTGCTCACGGTGTTGATCGTGTTTGTATTCCTCGCGTCGTGGCGCAGCACCGTGATCACGGCCCTGACGTTGCCCATTTCGGTAGTGGCGACGTTCATCGCGCTCTACGCGTTTGGCTTCACGCTCAATAACCTCACGCTGATGGCGTTGTCGTTGTGTATCGGCTTGTTGATTGATGACGCGATTGTGGTGCGCGAGAACATTGTGCGTCACTTGGCGATGGGCAAATCGCACAAGCAAGCTGCACTGGAAGCGACCGAAGAAATTGGCCTTGCGGTGTTGTCGACCACGCTCGCGATTGTGGCGGTGTTCGCGCCCGTGGCGTTCATGGGCGGCATCATTGGTTTGTTTTTCTATCAGTTCGGTGTGACGGTCGTTGTCGCTGTGTTGATTTCGCTGTTTGTGAGCTTCACGCTTGACCCGATGCTCTCGGCCGTGTGGGCTGATCCGCTGGGCAATCGATTCAAGCGATTGCCGTGGTTGGGTAAGTTCCTGACGTGGTTTGACCAACGCATGGAAGGCTTGCAGCATCGATACGAGCGCGTGATTCGTTGGTCGCTTGGACATCGCAAGAAAGTGCTCGCCATCGTGACCGCAATGTTTGTGGGCAGCATGGCATTGTTTCCGTTGATCGGTAGCGAATTTGTTCCGAAAGACGACCAAAGCGAATTTGGAATGCGCCTGGAAACGCCTGTGGGCTCGAGTCTTGAATACACAACCGTGAAAGTCGCGCAGGCCGAGGCCGAGTTGCGCAAAATTCCCGAGATCAAATTGTTGTATTCCGGTGCGGGCGGCGGTCGTGGAAAAAACACCGGCTGGATCAACGTGATCCTGAAGCCGCGCACCGAACGAACACGCAGTCAAAAGCAGCTCGAAGACATCGCGCGGGATTCGGTGAAAGGCATTGCTGGCATGACCGTGTCGGTCGGCTGGAACAAACCGGTGCAGGTGTCGTTTGTCGGGCCGGATGCGGCGATGCTCAAGCAACTTTCTGAGCAGTTCGTCGAGAAGCTTGAGAAGATCAACGGTGTGGTCGACATCGACAGCAGCGAGAAAGCAGCGGTGCCAGCGCTGGTGATCATGCCGAAACGTGCAGAGAGCGCGGAGTTTGGTATCACGCCGTCTACGATTGGCTCGGTGTCGCGTGCGCTAGTGGCCGGGGATGCGGTGGCCACGTGGTTGCCACCTTCGGGTAACTCAGTGGACGTGTCAGTGCGTTTGCCTGCGAACGTCAGAAACGACCCCGCGCAATTGCTGCAAATCCCGCTGGCGAATCCACGAGCACTTGATGGCGATGCGCTCGCGCTGGAGCGTGTCGCCACTATCAGTGAGAGCACAAATCCGAAGAGCATCGAGCGCGCTTTTTTGCAGCGGCAGGTGACGATTAGTGCGAACGCCAAGGGACGTACACCGGGTGACGTGGGCAACGACGTCAATAAGTTGATTGAGTCGTTCCCTTTGCCGCCAGGCTATCGCTTTCAGCAAGACGGCGATAACCAAATCATGCGCGATTCGTTTGGTTACGCCGTGGTTGCGCTGGTCTTGGCCGTGACGTTCATTTACTTCGTATTAGGGTCACAGTTCATGAGCTTCGCTCAGCCTTTGGCGATTATGGCCACCTTGCCGTTGTCGCTTGTTGGGGTGATGCTCGCGCTCTTCGTGACCCGCACCACCTTCAACATGTTCGCGATGATCGCCTTCATCATGCTGATGGGATTGGTAGTGAAAAACGGCATTTTGCTCGTTGACTTCGCCAATCAGGCGCGGCGGGAGCAAGGCAAGAGCATCACCGAAGCTCTGGTGTTGGCGGGCCACATTCGCTTGCGGCCGATTTTGATGACTACCGCAGCGATGGTGTTTGGCATGTTGCCCATGGCGCTCGCGCTTAAAGAAGGCGCGGACGGCACGATGGGACGCTCGATTATTGGCGGCTTGTTGAGCTCCGGCATCTTGACCTTGGTGGTGGTGCCGGTGATTTACGCAATGATCGAAGAGTTCAAGGAGCGGCGCGCCGCGAAAAAGGCAGCTCGCCGGGGCGTGACACTTGATGCGCACGTCGTCGTGGCTACACCTGCTGAATGAGGCTGCCTTGCGCACGATCAAAATTCCGCTAAACTTCGTTAACTGACTCGCGGTCATTTATGGAGTTTGCCCGTTAAAATGGCACATTCCTGACCCTACTCAACGCGTATCCACGCCTCCCCGCACATGACGCACATGAACATCGAACAAGTCCGCTTCAACATGGTCGAGCAGCAAATCCGCACATGGGATGTGCTCGATACTGATGTGCTTGACCTGCTACACACGCTTAAACGCGAGAACTTTTTGCCGCCATCGCAGCGCGAGTTCGCGCTGATGGACGTGGAAGTGCCGATCACACCGAATTCCGCGACCGCAAGAATGTGGACGCCAAAAATGGAAGCGCGTGTAGTCCAAGATTTGGGTTTGACCGGCAAAGAACATGTGCTCGAAATCGGCGCGCGTGGCGGCTACCTTACCGGCTTACTGGCCTCGCGCGCAGCGAAGGTGACAAGCATCGAACTCGACCCAGCCTTGGCTAAATTCGCCGCCGACAATTTGGCGCGTGCAGGCATCACCAACGCCACCATCATCACGGGCGACGGCGCGCGCGGCTGGAAGGGCCAAGCGCCGTACGACGTGATCGTGTTCACGGGCTCGATGGAAGTGCTGCCAGACGAGGTCTTTTCGCAGCTCAAAGTCGAAGGCAAAATTTTCGCCGTGATCGGAAAACTGCCGGTCATGAACGCAACGCTTACGACCGTGAGTGCGACCGGCGGTCGCCGCAATCGAACGCTGTTCGAAACGGTATTGCCGCCCTTGACCAATGCGGCCAAAGCGCCGGGATTTGTTTTTTGATGATTCAACAGCTTGACGTTCAAGCGCTAGCGCAGGCGCGTAGCCAAGCGCAAGCTCCGCTGGCAAACGCCGTGCTGCTCGACGTGCGCGAGCCGTGGGAGTTTGAGCTAGCTCGAATCGACGGCTCAGTGAACGTCCCGATGTCGACGCTCGTCGGTCGCGTTGACGAAGTGCGTGCGCTGCAAGGCGACGATCCCGTCTCGAAGCCCCTAGTTGTGATCTGTCATCACGGCGCGCGCAGCATGAATTGCGCTCAATTTTTGGCAGGCAAGGGTGTCGAAGGGCTCCTCAATCTGCGCGGCGGCATTGATGCTTGGTCGCAGGTAGTTGATCCGAGTGTCCCCAAGTATTGATCTTGCCGCATGCGGTTGAACTGTTGTTTGTCCCTCTTTAGTGATCGTTGGAGCTTTTAATGCGCTTGACCCGAATCCTTTCTCTCTCGGCTTTGTCGCTGGCCATCGCTGGTGCGATTTCCGGCGCTGGCGCAGCTTACGGCGCGGATCTTCTCTCGTTGTATCGCGAAGCAACCACGCAGGATCCGGCAGTCGCGTCGGCTCGTGCGTCGCTGATCGCGGCGCGCGAGCGCGTGTCGCAGGCGGAAGCCGCAAATGGATTTGCGGCAGGCGTCAACGCCAGCGCTAACGCTAACTATTTCGACTCCCATGTGCGCGGTCTCTCGTCGGCACAAACTGATCGCGGATACCTGGCCGCAAGCGTGTCCGCCTACGTGAATAAGCCGTTGATTCGTCCTGCCAACAACGTCGCGATCGAACAAGCCAACGCGGCCGCGAAAATTTCCGAACTTTCGGTCAAGGCTGCCGAAATGGACGTCGCCAGCCGTTTGTCGCAGGCGTACTTTGATGTTTTGCTTGCTCAGGACAACGTCGTGCTCGTGCAATCGCAAAAGGCTGCGTTGACGGAGCAGCTTGCGCAGGCCAAACGCAATTTTGAAGTGGGTACCGCAACAATTGTGGACACCAACGAGGCACAGTCGCGCTACGACCAAGTGCTGGCACAAGAAATTTCTGCGAAGAACGAAGTTGACCGTACGCGGTGGGCCCTCCGAAACGTCGTTGGCCGCTTCGAAGCTAATCTAAAGAAACTGCGCAACAACGCGCAAGTACCCGCACCCAATCCTGAAAGCATGGAAGCTTGGGTCACCCGCGCCGAGCGGGAGGCGTTTGCGGTGCAGATTTCCCAACAAACTCTCGCGGTGTCAGAGTACGACGTTCGCCGTGCCGAAACGGGCAAGGACTGGACACTAGACGCGACAGCCAACGTCGCGCACGCGCAGAACACCGCCAGCGCGGCACTCAATCGCGGTTCGTGGTCGAACAGCGGCTTGATTGGCGTTACTTTCAACTGGCCGTTCGATATTTCAGGCGGCGTGAACGCGCGAATTCGTGAAACCCTCGCGCTCGTAGACAAAAACCGTAACGATGTCGAAGCAGCACGCCGCACTGCCGGCCTTAACGTGCGTCAGGCGTATCTTGGCGTGACCAGCGGTGTCGCGGGTGTGGCCGCGCAGCAGCAAGCGCTCAAGTCGGCTGAGACGCAGCTTGCCTCAACGAAGCTCGGTCTGGAAGTCGGTGTGCGTACCAACCTTGACGTGCTCAACGCACAACAGCAAGTCACGCAAGTGCAGCGCGATCTGGCGCAGGCGCGTTACAACGCGCTCCTAAACAACATCCGCCTCAAAGCCGCAACTGGCGTGCTGAACGACGACGACCTGCGTTTAGTGAACGGATACTTGGCGGACTAAAACGGGCATTCGCCCGGTGTAGGCGCGGCATCAGCCGCGCTAACGGCGAGCGAGCGCGGCTGATGCCGCGCCGACTGCACGCATCGCTGCAACTACTCCACGCGCTTGATCGAAACGCCTTTTTTCGCGAGCGACTCCAGCAAATTGTTTTCGCCGACCATGTGGCCGACTCCGATCACAACGAAGTGTTTGTCGGTTTGCTTGAAGTACGTTTCGATCATGTCGGCCATCGCCGGGTGACGATTGTCGAACACGCGTTTGCGCGCTGACAAACCTTCAGGGCTGGTGCCGAACTCTTCGTTAATCACGCGCGCCATCGTCACCGCATCACCAGCACGGTAGGCGTTGACCATTTCGTCGAGGCGTTTCTCCATTTTGTTCTCGCGAACGGTTGCTAAGAACCGCGCCATTGAGGCCGCTGATTCCGCATTGGTGGCCGCTGCAAGCGCAGAGCACTGGCGCATGCCGCCCTCAACCTCGGCGATGCGCTTTTTTTCTTTCTTTGCGTCACGCAGAAACACCACGTCGAGCCCACGACTGAAGTCAACGCCGAGCTGCCCGAGCTCAACGCCGACGACGACCAAGTTGAGTAGCCAGAGCTTGCGATTCTGGAACGCGTTGTCGGGTAAGCCGGAAGCCTTCGCGTAGTTCATCAGCGCGGCATAGTCCTCAGCGGGCAAGACGCTTTCTAGTTTGTCGGTGGTTGCACCGAGTTTGATGCAAGCTTGCTGCGTTTCGGGCATCGTGATGTCGGCTTCTACCGCCAAAACTTTCGCCTCGTCGAAGCGTTTGAGCACTGCCTCGGGCAGTGGAAAGAAATCGTTCTTTCCGACGTGGAGCGAACCAAACAAGGTCACGGTTTTGCCGTCCTTGGTGAGTTCCCATAGAAAGGGTTTGGCGAGTTGCGCGTGTACTGGCAGCGCGGCAGTAGCGGCAAGTACGGTAGCAGCCGCAAGGAGGGAGGCGAGGCGTGTCTTCATATGGCGATAATAGCTGGATGAAGTCATCAGACCGGTCCACAGCAGAAGAGGTTGCATCCGCGACAGCACCAAAATTGACGTGGCTTCAGTCGCTCCGCGTGTACCTGGAGCCGGCGTCTCTGCGGATGCTGGCGCTCGGGTTTTCGGCGGGTCTGCCTCTGCTGTTGGTGCTTGGGACGTTGAGTTTTTGGCTGCGCGAAGCGGGTATCAATCGCTCGACGATTGGCTATTTGTCGTGGGTGGGCTTGGCGTATGCGTTCAAGTGGTGCTGGGCACCGCTGGTGGATCGATTGCCGATTCCGTGGCTGACGCGGGGACTGGGGCGGCGGCGTAGTTGGTTGCTGCTTTCGCAGTTGATGATCGTCTGCGGCTTGGTGGGCATGGCGCTGACGGACCCCAAGGTGACGCTCGCCCCCATCGTCTGGTTTGCGCTCCTCACGGCGTTTGGCTCGGCCACGCAAGACATCGCGCTCGATGCGTTTCGTATCGAGTCGGCCGATGTGGATCACCAGAGCGCGTTGGCGGCGGCGTACATGACGGGCTATCGCTTGGCGATGATTTGGGCGGGTGCGGGGGTGTTGTGGGTGGCGGCACGTGCGGAGGTGGCGACCCCAGCCAACTACGACCCGAACGGCTGGAAGGTGGCGTATCTCGTGATGGCGGCATCGATGATCGTCGGGTTGATTACGGTGCTCTTCACACGCGAACCCGCGCCGCGTCCGTTGGCTCCCAGCAAGAACATTGCCGAATGGTTGCAGACGGTGTTGATCGAGCCGTTTGCCGATTTTTTCCGGCGCTTTGGCTGGAACGCGCTGCTTGTGCTCGCGCTGATCGCCACCTATCGTGTCAGCGACATCGTCATGGGAATCATGGCTCCACCGTTTTACGTGGACATGGGCTACAGCAAAGACGAAGTGGCCGCGATCTCGAAAATTTACGGGGTGATCATGACGCTCGTCGGCGCGCTGCTTGCGGGTGTGCTGTCGGTGAAGATTGGCGTGATGCGCACGTTGATGCTTGGCGCGGTGTTGTCGGCCGCGAGTA
>JAGNQL010000169.1 GCA_017989135.1 Burkholderiales bacterium | reverse complement strand
CAAGAGTACTCGTCGACGGAACGGGCAATCAAAGAGTTGGTTGATAACGCTTGGGATGCCGATGCGGACCACCTTTCAATAACGTTACCGAAGCCTATGAGCGATGAGCCGATCATCGTTTCAGACGATGGTAGCGGGATGACCGAAGAAGAATTGCGTCGCCATTACCTTTCTATCGCGACAGACAGACGAACGCGGAGAGGCGAAAGAACAGCTGGAAAAAATCGCCTGATAAAAGGGCGCAAAGGCATCGGCAAGTTTGCAGGCTTGATGGCGGCTTCGGTGATGTCTGTCGAAACGAAGACCAGAGGGCAGCAATGTAGCTTCACGTTGCGTCAAGACGATCTAGCGCAAGTCGAGGACATTGAGCAGCTGGGAATCGCGTTGGATCGAAAGGCATGTAGTACGGACGCGCACGGGACAACGATCAAATTGTCTGGTCTTCACCAAGGGCTAACTTACCCCGACGCGAACAAACTGAGGCAAGTGCTCCTACAAGACTATGGGCGCCAGGACAATTTTCAGATCAGCATCGATGGGAAGCGACTGGATGTCGACGACGTATCTGGTGTCTACGCCGAACACGACACCGTGCTGCCAAAGGTCGGAGACGTCAAGCTTCGATTTGTAATCAGCGATAGCAAAGGCGGCCTGCGCCAACCGGGCATCACGTTGCGCGTGGATGGAAAGGCGATTGGGAAGCCGAGCTTCTTCGGATTGGATGAGCGGGAGGATTTTCCACCGTCGTTACTTCGCAAACTCTACGGTGAGGTGGACGCTAGCGGCTTGCGCGATCACGTGACAGCGGGTTGGGATTCTCTCGTTGAAAACAGCGAGCTGATGAGCGTCGTGGTTGACTACGTTCACCCCCTACTGCATTCGTCGTTTGAGCAAACTTATCGACAACAAATGCAGCTTGCACAGGCGAGATTGCAAAAAGCTACGCTAGAGAGGCTGCGAAATCTTCCAGAGTACAAGCGCCAATTCGCCGACAGCGCAATCAAGAGAGTGCTCGATAGGTACTACGGCGAGCCAGAAAGCAAAATTGAACCAATGGTTCATGTTTTGCTGGAAGCGCTAGAGCGCTCAGATTACCGAATTCTCGTTGAACACATAGCAGATTCCAGACCGGGCGACATAGCCACGATTGCAGACAATTTGAGCCAATTTGGTTTGGTTGAAATGGCGTATCTCGTCGAGCAAGCGCGAGCTAGAGCGACTTTCCTCGACTACCTTGAACGCCTAGCGTCTGACAATGACTCTAGCGAGGCAGCGGTGCATACGGCTCTCAAAAACAACCTTTGGGTTTTTGGCGCTTCGTATTCGCTTTTCAGTTCAAACGCGACCTTGCGGCGGCAGGTCGAGGACTTTTTGGGAAAGAAATACTCTGGAAAAAACGCCTCGCAACGTCCAGACCTTTTGCTAAATGTCGATTTGAACGATGACTATTTACTGATCGAATTTAAGCGTCCGAGTCACGCGTTGAACTGGGAAGACTACACGCAAGCAACATCGTACCGTCACGATTTTGGCAAATACGTAAGCGCGTCGATAAAAGTGTTGGTCGTGGGCGGGAGCCTTTCCTCGGATTTCCCAAGGGCTAATGTTGAACCCAATGTAATCGGCGTAGACTTCAAGCAACTGATATCGTCGGCACGGCGGCAAGTTAAGTGGCTATTGCGCGACTCTGACTCGGGAATGAAGTAGTGGTGATCTCGGCGGTAGCTTGAAATAACAGGTGTCGATGCACTAGCGCTGCGCACCCCGAAAGTTCGCTCGCCGATTTGTACGACCCGGTGACGATGCCGCCGGACTTGGTGAAGGCGCACCAAAAGCTCGACAGCTCGGTGGATGCCGCGTACTACGCCGCACATGCCGCCGACGGTGCAAAGAAAACTTGGCGCAACAACGCCGAACGCGTGGCGTTTCTGTTCACGCTCTACCAAAAATTCACCACGCTGTTGCCGAGCGACGCGCCGAAAGCGAAGCGTCCGAAAGCGGCCAAGGCAGCCGACGCGCGTACGGCTGCGCCGTAGCGTAGCGGGCAGCGGCACGGCGCGGCGCATTCGCCGCATCCGCGTCGGATCGTCTGTGAGTTTTGTTATACAGCTTTCCGCGCTTAACGACCGGTGGGTGGCGCTTTTAGCCGTTTTTAGTCTATTGTTGATTTATAGATAAGAATAGCTGAAATGACCGCCTGGCGGTCGCTAGCGCTAAAAAGCTGTTGACGTGTGATGTGTTGTGAAGCGTATTGGCACGTCGCGGCGAATGATCGCGCGCCTCGCGCGCCACGCGTAACGCAAAAGCGCAAAAGGCGCTAGCGGCGATTCCCCGCATCAATCGGCGGCAGCTCGATGGCGTCACCACCGAGCCGCAGCGTCAAACAGCAGGTGCCGACGCGCACGCCACCTACGCGCTACTGAATCAGCCCTTCGATGTAATGCTCGATATCGACAGCCTGCGTGCGCGCCGCGCCGGGCGCGACCACCCCTTGAACCAGTGCACTGCCGCGCAAGCCAAGGAGGTAACGCATGATCAGCAAACCGTCGGTGGTCGGGTTGACGGTGTTGTCGCCGTCGATGTCAAGCAGCGGCCGGACCTGCACCAAATAATTGTTGATGTCGGCTGAGTTGGTGCGTTGCGCGCCGGCGCCGAGCGTGACGTTGCTGGTCAATGCTGCGCCCGACATTCCGACCATGTAGCGCAGGGCGATCACGCCGTCGCTATCGGACAGCGACGCGCCGTTGTCGTCCACGTCAAGCGTTGACTTGACGGTGAGCGTGGTGGTGCCAGCGCTCGGCCCGTGGGGGCCGTTGCCGCCGTAGTTACCAGTAATCGTTTGGGCAGCGCCCACAAAGGTCGGAGCCAAATTGCAAGTGCCTGTCCCTGCGGCGAGGGTCACGTTGCACGTTGCGCCCGCGCCGCTGATCGCGACGGAACCTGCTGGCACACCCGAGGTGCTACTGACCGTGGCGGTCACCATGCTTTGTTGACCGCGATGAACGGGCCCAGCCGCGCTCAATGTGACCGATGTCGGCGTCGCGGCGACGCACACGGGCGTTGTGACCTGCCGTTGGATCGTGTCGATCCGCCAGACGTTGGTTCCGGCGGCGAGCGATGAGTCGTCGGAAGTGAGGCGGAACCGGAACCGTACGCTTTGTCCGGCGCTAGCGGGCGGCAGGTTGATCACGGTGGTGGTGTAGCTGGCGTCCGATGCGCCCGTCCACGCTTGGCGGCCAATGATGGGACTGGCGGAACCACTTGGGATGATGCTCGTATACCCGCCGGAGACAAAACTGCCGCCAGCGGTAATGATGTCGGTGTACGCGCCACCGTTTACGGATACTTCGAGAACGCCACCGTCGTAGCCGCTCTCGGTGTTCCACCGATGCCGGAAACTGAGCTGGTTCGCGACACCGGAGGGCAAGACATACGCTGGGCTGTCTAGACGCACCTCGGACACGGTGGCCAGTGGCGTGGCAAAAATCGCGTTGGCAGCACTGTCGGGCGCCGTGGTCGACGTGGCCCAGTTGGCAATCGCCCCCGACACAACCGTGCTCGTCCAGCCTCCGGGCAGAGCGGGTGCCGTGACGCTGTCAAAGTTTTCGAGCAATGAGGTGGTCGTTTGTGACGTACCCAAGGTGATCGTATAGGTGACGCTGCCGTAGTTGGTCGCGCCGTCTTGAAGTTGCAGCGTGAGCGTAATGGTGTCGCCACAGTTGCCAGCGGCGGTGAAGGTGAACGGAAGCGAGAGCGTTCCGCCGCTTGCGGCAAGCGCGCCGTAGGACTGCGGATTGGGCGCAAGCGGCGCGACGCCAGCATTGGCCTGAAGCGTGCCCGTCAAATTAACGAACGGCGCGCTACCGATGTTGATCACGGGTAGGTTGACGGTTACCGTTTCACCGGGATCAACAAAGCCGTTCGCAGGTAAAAAGCTTTCTGTGATGGGCGCGGATACGGCGCCGGCTGCTACGCCTGGAGCGGCGGTGATTGAGGCGAGCGCGTTGACCGGACGGACAATGCCCGATCCAGTGTCCGAATCAACGCCGACGGCTTCGATATCAAGTGCGGTGCTGGTCAGTACCGCGCGAATCTGCGTCGCCGTGAGCGACGGGTTGCGGCCCTTCACCAGCGCAGCAACCGCTGCTGCGTGTGGCGCAGCAGCGGAGGTGCCAAAGAAAGTCGTAAAACCGGGCACCGACGTCGAGACGCCGTCCGGTGCGGTGATGACGGGATATTGCTGGGTTAAACCGCCGCCCGTTCCAATCAGAAAATTGCCCGGAGTGACCGGCGAGCCGTCTGGATGATGAAACTTTCGGGCTGGCCCGTCCGACGAGAACAACTCGGTCGTCTGGGCGCTGGTGTAGACGCCGGGGAATGGTCCGGTGGGTCCAGCACCGTTGGCAACCGAAGCGGGGACGGCCGCTGTCGCTATTGCATTGATCGCGGCAGAGTGACCGCGCGCGAAGCCGTTGGTGTTGATCGAAAGACGCCCACGACCGGTGGACAAGTACAGCGCTCGGCTGGCGGCACCGGTCTTTCGGACGACGACGATACGATTGCTGGTGTTGGAAACGAGCGACGCGAACTCTGCGGCGTTTTGGGTGCCGCTTTGCACGTTGGTCGACGACGAAACGACTGCCGTGCCTGCTGCGTTGAGTTGAAACAGGTCGTAGTCGTTGGTCGAAGCGCCTTCTGGGTCAGCCCAGAACAGCGACAACGCATAAGAAGAACCACCGGTATTCACGACGTTGTGATTCTGCACCGTCGGCGACGTCTGGAACGAGTGAACTTCGTACGACGTGGCCACGCTGGGAACTACAAAAGTTCCGCCATTGACAAAATCGCCAACCCAAGTGCCAGACGTCCCGTCAGTCTTGTTGCCAGAGTTACCGGCAGACGCAAAATAAATCGTACCGGCGGCGGTAACCGTGTTGACCGCGCGAGCGATTACAGCGTCCTGAAACGGCAATTCGCCTCCAAACCGGATGTCGTCAACCATGACGTCGCATTTGTAATTGCTATGCAGACTCAAGATATTTTGGGCAAATGAGGCTTCACTACCACCAGAGGTTGCGAAGAATTGCTGCACGCCGGGGGCGATATCGTTGATGATTTCCATCATCGCGATGCCTTCGTCAGAGCCTGCACCGGCTTGACCGGGCAGAACGGTGACTTTGCCCGCTGTCAGGTTGCCGTTCGCGATCGAATTGGCAAGGCCTGTCGCCGACGCGCTATCGGAAATAACGCAAACTTTCATGCCTCCGACGTAAGGCGCGTAAGTCGCTCGTGCGGTATCTGCACCCATCGTGACGTCGCCCTGCGAGTTCACGCTGCCGGTATCGTTCTCGCGAATGGCGGCGGGCGAAATGAAGCGCACTTCATCGAGTGCAGCTAGCGCCTCAAGCTGGCTTAGCGGAAGGGCGGCGTGGACCGCGTTAAATTGCGGTACGTCTTCAAGGACTTTGCCGCCCAGCGCATTGATTGTCTTGACCGTTCTGCTGTTATTTGCGTCGAACGCGTTCACACGAACGTCAACAACAACCAGTTGCCCGCTCGGGCCGTCTACGTAGCGCAGATTGACTTCCTGCGTCGGCACGCCCGGCGCGGCCTCGCGCTGACTTGCCATTCGCGAACCGTACAGCAGCTGCGAATCAATCTTTTGTTGCGTTTTGGTGCGCCGCTCCTTGTCCGCGAGCAAGGCGGTGATCTGCGACATCGCCGCTTCAGACACTCCCTCCAAAACGGTCGGGCCGCTTTGCTGACCCGACGCCCCAAACGTGAATAGAAGCGTTAACGC
>JAGNQL010000033.1 GCA_017989135.1 Burkholderiales bacterium | reverse complement strand
TTGTTACACACCAACATCGCGCTCATGAGCATCAACCCAGCGCTGTACGGCAAGATGAGCTTCGCGCCCATGAAAGACTTAACGCCGATCGTGCAGCTCGTGAACCTGCCACTTGCGGTAATGGTGCGCGCTGATTCGCCGTTCAATTCGATGAAGGACTTGGTGGACTTCGCGCGCGCCAATCCGGGCAAGCTCAACTTTGGTTCCGGTGGCAATGGCGGCGTGCCGCACCTCGCGTTGGAGCTACTCAATTCGAGCTACAACTTGAAGATCACGCACGTTCCCTACAAAGGCAGCTCGGACGCTGTGAAAGATTTGCTCGGCGGACCGATTGACGTGATGTGCGACGCCATCAGCGTTGGGCTATCGCAAGTGAAAGCAGGCAAGCTCAAGGCACTGGCGGTCACCACGGAATCGAGGCATCCGGCACTGCCCGACACGCCCACTACCGCCGAAGCGGGCTACCCGAAATTTCAAGTCACCGGATGGCAGGGTTGGGTCGCGCCCGCAGGCACGCCGCGCGCGATTCTTGATCGCGTGAATGCGGAAACCAACAAAGCCATGAACGACCCAGCCACACGCGCAAAACTGTTCGAGCAGGGCTATCTCCCCGCCGGCGGAAGCGTGGATGCATTCGCCAAGCAGCTCGCTGCGGATCAAGTGAAATGGGCGGAGTTGGTCAAGGTGTCGGGCGCGAGGATTGATTGATTCGAGTTTTGCGAACGCGGTTGCCTCGATGCAGCGAAGCGTAATCGAGGAACCTCCTTTGCGTCGGGGGAGCTAAGCCCTCGACCTTCACGCCGTGCCATTTCATTTGACCAAGTTGAGGCCGCGCCACGTCGCCACGGCAAAATAGCACTTTCCACTGTTCAGAAACGTCGCATGGCCCTCGACACTTGGCTCACCTTTTTCGTGGCTTCATGGCTTATTTCTATCTCGCCAGGATCTGGCGCGATTTACGCAATGAGCTGCGGGCTCAACCACGGGTTTCGTCGCGGCTTTGTCGGTACGCTGGGTTTGATCCTTGGAATTTGGACGGCGCTAGCAATCGTCGCAGTTGGCCTCGGCGCGATACTAAAAACTTCGACGATGGCGTTCGATGCGCTGAAGTGGCTCGGCGTTGCTTATCTAGTCTATTTGGGCGTAAAGCAGTGGCGCGCGCCCGCTATTCCGATGGCCGCGGCGTCCGATGATGCAATTGGTGTCACTGCGAAAACGCTCGTCGCCAAAGGTTGGGCGGTGAACGCAACCAATCCCAAAGGCATTGTTTTTATGATGGCCGTGATGCCGCAATTCATCGATGCTAACGTGCCGCTACTGCCGCAATATGTGGTCATCGCGCTGACCTTCGGATTTACCGATCTGGTAGTGATGGCGATCTACACCGGCTTTGCGGCGCGCGTGTTGACGTTTTTCCGCAGCGAAGCACAAATGCGCTTTCTGAATCGCTTGTTTGGTGGAATGTTTGTCGCCGCAGCGACTGCGCTGGCTACGTTTAAGCGGGCTAGTAGCTGATTGATCTCGCTAGCGCAGCACAACGTCCGCGTAGCAAGCCTCAGCTTTGCCGCCGAGGCTATCGGTGTCAGTCATCAGCCCAATGCTTTCGATCTCGCCTGGTTCTTCGCCTGGGAACGCACGGCGAAAGTCGGCGCGAATGTCGCGTGAAAATGATTGCCACTTGCCCAAACCGGCGGGGCCAGATCGCGCGATGAGTTTCTTGATGCGCGTGGTGTTCCCGTTGGGATACACGCTCTCGACATCCGCCTTGGCGTCCCACACGTATTGAATCGCGGCGAATGGCAATTCATTGCCGCCGATGGCCTTTGCCATACTCATCGTCGCGCGCTCGGCAGCGTCGAGCTTTGTTCTGTCGCCCTTGAACGCGATGACCACGCGTACTGCCGAATCGTCTTTGCCCGGTGTTGCGGCTTCTGCCTCGGCGACTAACGCAGGCACATGCCAGCGCCAAGACAGCGTTGAGGCCTGCGCAAACTGCGGCGGCACGGCCGCTACCCAGAGCGACCACGCGCCGTCGGCCGTTGCGCGAATGCAAGGCTCGCCTGCAGCACTGGACGTGCTGTAGGTCGTAGGCGTTTTGAAGCGGATGTTTACCGCGTGCCAAGCGGGATTGAGTGCGTCGTTTGGCAGCACCAACGCGTCGGTAGCGGTGTTCACCGGACCTTCAACTACCTGCGCCGGCATCTGGGTGCAAGCGCTCAACGCGATGGCGGTGGCGCTTGCGAGAACCGCACCCCCAAGGAATTTGAAACGATTCCCCTGCAACGTAATTTGCCGCTGACTCATCTGCGCCGCCCCCGATCTTTTGGTACTTCGTTTTAACTCATGTAGCGTGCGGCGCAAGCACTTTAGCAAGCTGCGATGAAACTGCGGCGTTACCCGCAATCACTTGGTTGGTTTCGAGAAACTTGTCGCCGCCTTCAAAATCACACACAAAGCCGCCAGCCTCTCGCACCAACAGCGCACCGGCCGCGGCATCCCACGCGGCGAGGCTCATCACAAAAAATCCATCCATCCTGCCCGCCGCGACCTGTGCCAAATCTAGCGCAGCTGCACCTGTGCGCCGAATGCTGCCGCAACTGCGCGCCACATCCAGCCACGCAGGTAAGACCCGATCAAACGACTTGGCCGCCGCCGACGGCAGCACACTGCCCACCAACGCCTTGCTAAGCTCAGTGCAACGCGATACGGCTAACGCCCGAGGTTTATCAGCGCCTGTTCGCAGCCACGCGCCGCCGCCACGCTCGGCGTAAAAGCACTCGCCATAAATCGGGTTGGTAATCACGCCAGCCTCCACCACGCCGTCGCGCTCGACCGCAATCGACGTCGCTACATACGGAAAGCCGTGCACAAAATTAAACGTGCCATCAATCGGGTCAACGATCCAGCGCACACGTGTGGATGGCGCGTCACCCAACGCTCGCGCGCCGCCTTCTTCACCAAGCAGCATGTCACCGGGGAACGCGGCCGCAATGCGTTCAGCGATCAGTGCCTCGACGGCAGCATCGGTTTCTGTCGCGAAATCGTTCGCCGATTTTTCGGTCGTCACGTGCTGTCGTGCATCAAACGCCGCGCGAATCATCGCGTTGGTTTCGGCGACTAGATCGAGGGCAAACACGAGGCGGGGTTGAGTGGGTTTCATGAAGTTAGAGAGATGTGAGTGACCGCTCGTGGTGATCCTTCGACAAGCCTAGTACTAAGCGCAAGTCGAACCACGAGCACGAAAAACAGCGAGTCAGAGTAATAATGTGAACACGAAAAATCGGAGGCTCAAAAGTGTCCCACATCTCAATCAAGCGCGTCCACCATGCAACGCACACAGAAGCAAAAAAACTTGCCGACAAAGTTGCCGCGAAACTAGCCAAAGAATACGAATTGCGCTCCCACTGGGAAGACGATGTCCTGCATTTTGATCGCAGCGGCGTCAACGGCACACTCTCTGTCGGTCCCAAAGAATTTCACGTGGAAGTCAAGCTGGGCTTCCTCATGGCTGCGTTCAAGGGGCCGCTGCAGCAAGCGATGGAAAAGAATCTGGATTCGTTGATTCCGGCTGCCCAGCAGAAGGTTGCGGCAGCGAAGGCGCCAGCTAAGAAGCCTGCGAAGAAAGTCTAGCGCGAAGTTCGCCGCGCGGCAGTAATCACGCTAACCCAAACGACTCCGCGCGTGCTCGCTTCCAGTAGTACGCAAACACTTGATGGCTAGAGGTGTCGTCCAACAATTCGCCCGGCTTAAGGAATTTGTAGAGCGTGGCCAGTGAGGTCACCTCCGTAGAGCTGATGCGACGGATGATGTGTTCGGGGCGCAGCTGATCGGGGTGCGTTAGGCCTGCGGCTGCTAGCAATTCGGCGAGCGCGTGCAGCGTGCTCTTGTGAAACTCGTTCACGCGTTCGGCTTTGGTGGGCACCACCAACGCGCGCTGCCGGTGTGGGTCTTGTGTCGTCACACCGGTCGGACAGGTGCCCGTGTGGCAGCTTTGCGCTTGAATGCAGCCAAGCGCGAACATGAAACCACGCGCCGAATTACACCAATCCGCGCCCATAGCCATCGTACGAGCGATGTCAAACGCAGACACAATTTTTCCGCTTGCACCGACTTTCACGCGGTCGCGAACACCGATGCCAACTAACGTGTTGTGCACCAAAAGTAGCGCTTCTCGGAGCGGTACGCCGACGTGATCGACAAACTCAACGGGAGCCGCACCCGTGCCGCCTTCCGAGCCGTCAACCGCGATAAAGTCCGGCGTGATGCCCGTCTTCACCATCGCTTTAGCAATCGCGAAAAATTCCCACGGATGGCCAATTGCGAGCTTCATGCCTGCGGGCTTTCCGCCGGAAAGTTCACGCATTTTTGCGATGAATTCGAGCATTTCGATCGGCGTTGAGAACACGCTGTGGCTCGCGGGCGACACGCAATCTATACCGACCGGAACGCCGCGCGCTTCGGCGATTTCCGATGTGACTTTCGGACCGGGCAACACACCGCCGTGGCCGGGCTTCGCGCCTTGTGAAAGTTTGAGTTCCACCATCTTGACCTGCGGATCTTGCGCTTGTTCCGCGAAGCGAACGGGGTCAAACTTTCCGTCTGCAGTACGACATCCGAAGTATCCGCTGCCCAATTCCCAGATTAAGTCGCCGCCATATTCGCGGTGATAGCGCGAGATCGATCCTTCGCCCGTATCGTGCGCGAAGCCGCCCGTCTTAGCGCCTTGGTTCAGTGCGCGAACGGCGTTGGCCGAAAGCGCGCCGAAGCTCATCGCGGAAATATTGAATACCGACGCGGAGTACGGCTGCGCGCAGTTCGCGCCAATCGTGATGCGAAAGTCCGGCGCGGATGGTTTCGCCGGTGCGATGGAATGGTTCATCCATTCGTAGCCTGGCTCATACACGTCAAGCTGCGTGCCGAACGGGCGCTTGTCGGACTCTTTCTTTGCGCGTTGGTACACGAGCGAGCGCGAGGCGCGCGAGAACGGCGAGGCTTCGTTGTCGCTCTCAATGAAGTATTGGCGAATCTCGGGGCGAATGTATTCGAAGAAAAAGCGGAAATGCGAGAGGATCGGATAGTTGCGTCGAATCGCATGCTTTGTCTGCGATATGTCGACGAGTCCCACAGCCGAGAGAAAGCCGCTGATCGCGATGAGCGGCCAACTCACCCACGGCGAGTTGGTCACCAACGCCGCCCACGTGCTCGCTATAAACACCGCAATCGAGAGAAGAAGTGCGTAGTAACGAGATGGCATGGTGACCCCGAAGTGATAGTTAGCAAAGCGTGCTTCGCGGCGTCGCCGCTACGCAAATTTGCCTGCGATTATCGGGGAAATGTCGCTGCGCGGGCGAACTTAGGTCGTTAAAGCGCCACCGCCTCAAAATCCACCCGCGACGGCAAGCCCGCGGCGACGAGCATTTTCCGGGCGTTGCAATCGATCACAACGCCAAGCACGCTCTCGACTCGCAGTTCCGCAGGCAGCGACGGATCGGGCGAGCGGCAGATCGCGCCAAACTTGGCGTCCGCGCCCTCGACACTCTCGCCGCTTTCGTCGCGCAGCATGCGGATGAGATGCGTGGCGTCGATCCGTTCGGGCCATTTCTGAACGAGTGCTCCAGCGCATTGCAGTCGCGGTTCCGTGGTGAGCATTTGGGTGAGCGGTGCTTGAAACAGACTCAACTCAATGTCTTGAAAATGATTGGTGTGTGTGACCACGCCGTTGGTGGGCGGCATCGCCGCACTTCCGCTCGGGCTGTATTCGAGCGAGGTCACAAAGCCGTGCGCGTCGCCCAAAATCGCGTTTGACGAGGACGAAAATTTCATCGGTTTTGCAAGCGCTACGAGCGATGCAACATCAGCGCAATCAAGCGCCATGCGCTGAAAAATGTGCACCGGAATGCCCAGCTCTTGGCGATCATTCGTTGCGCGCAAAATGTTGAGCCCGATGGCGAGGCCGTGTTCGTTGACGCCGATTTTGGCGAGTATGCCCGCCTCGGTTATGGTCAAAAAATCGGGCCATCCGTCGCGCTGCACGCGCAGGATGATGACGTTTTGCCGTTGGTACCCGATCCAATCCCAGTTTTGAGCGACGCGCGTGTGTCCGTCAATACAACGCTCGCCGGACACTGCGACGCTGGTGCATTCGCCAATGTCAAAAAGCCCCATCGCGGCATTTTTCTTGCGTGCCGCTTCGGTGTTGACCGTTTCCATGCCCATGAACGACGGAGGAAGAATCTCTGTGCGGCAATTGAGCGCAAGAATTTCTTCGACTTGGAAGCCACTTCCCGCAGCGATGCCGTCGATCTCGTCCATCATGCCACCGCCGCAGCCCGCAATGATGTCGCGAAACTCTGCAGCGCGCGCCTGTGCTTCACGCCAAGAGATGCCGCAGCTCGCGAAGAGCGCCGCGTAGCAGCGCACCGAACCCGCGACCTGCGCACGCGCCGCGCGGCCGTGCGCCATGCCGCGCGCGAAGGGTTCACCTGAAAGGTCAAGAATCGGGAACATAGATGGGCGTCCGGTCGTGCGTTTTTATTTTCGCGTCGCCGCTACACTTTGCACATGAAAACAATTCTTGTGACGGGTGCGACGCGAGGCATAGGTTACGCCACGGCGAAACGATTACTGCAACGCGGCGACGAACGGCATTTGGCGGCGGCTCAAGCGCGGCCGCACGTCCGCGTGATTGCGCTGGGGCGTAATTTCGCGAACTTCGAGCTTGATGGACCGAACTGCGAGCGCCTGCCGTTTGATCTGAGGGATGTCGATGCGATTGAGGCGCTGTGCGCGGGATTGCCGCAGATTGATGTGCTTATCAACAACGCGGCGATGCTGACATCGCAGTCCTTCGAGGCATACTCGCCGAAAGACCGGCGTGACGTGATCGCGACCAACATCGAAGCCCCGGCCGAACTCATTCGCTGCCTCGCACCGCGCATGAAGTTGTTGCCGCGAGAGGACGGAATTTGTGGGCGAATCATTAATATCGCCTCGGTCGCCGGATTTGGTGGTCACCCGGATGTTTGGTACGGCGCGAGCAAGGGTGCGCTCCTCAATATGACGAAAAGCCTCGCGAAGCTCTACGGCCCGAACGGGGTGATGGTCAACGCCGTTGCGCCGGGCCCGACCAAAACCAGCATGTTCGATCAGCTTCCGCAGTCACGTAAAGACGAATTCAACCGTCTCGTGTTCGCGAGACGATTTGCCGAAGCGGGCGAGATCGCTAAGGTTATTTGTTACCTCGCGCTCGAAGCGCCGGAGTACGTCAATGGATCGTGCTTTGACGTGGCCAGCGGCGGGTATTTGCGGTAGCGGTTTCTATCGCCGTTCGCCCTAGGCCGTCGCCTGCGTCATCGCGTCCACCATCGCGTCCGACGGTTGCGCGCCGGAGAGCGCGAGCTTTTGGTTGAACACAAAAAACGGCACGCCGGTGATGCCTTGCTGGCGCACGCCTGCGTCTTGCACCGCGATTTGTTGCAGCATGACGGGGTCGGCAAGCATGGCGCGCACGACCGCGGCGTCGAGTCCATTGTCACCCGCGATTTTGGCGAGCGTGTCTAAGTCCCCGATGAATTCGCCGTCGACGAAATACGCTTTGAACAATTGCTCGACGATAGCGTCGGCGTGACGACCGTCATCAATAGTTTGTGCGTATGCGATAAGCGCATGCGCGGCGAGGGTGTTGGGCTGGCGCTTGATTCCGTCGAAATTGAGATCAAGCCCCGCGCTTTTGCCCGCAGCGCCCACGCGGGCGTAAATCTCGGCGGCGCGTTGCGGCCCGCCGAACTTGGCTTCTAGATAACCCTTTCGGTCTGTGCCTTCGAGTGGCAAATCGGGGTTAAGTTGAAACGCGTGCCAGCGAATGTCCACCGTTGCGTCTGGGTTCGCCGCGCGCCACGTAGAAAGGGCGGCCTCAAGATGGCGTTTTCCGATGTAGCACCACGGGCAAACCACGTCGGAGACGACATCAACAGTGAGTGATTTCTGAGCAGTCATGAGGGCGTGCTTTCTACGGGAGATTTGTCCAAACGTGGAGGCGAAAAGCGGCGAGTCAAGCCGCGCCACAGCGTTTCCATCGGGCCGTGCGCATGGCCGCTCGCGAGCCACGCGCGGATGAAACCGCTCAACAGAATGTACGTCACAACGGCAATCATCGAATACGCAAAGCGCCCAAGTTCGCCATGCCAGCCGATGAGACTCTTGTTGAACAGAATCGCGAACACGATCGATTGTCCGAAAAATTGAGTGAGCGGCGCGCGGCCCGTGGCGATGACTAGGCTCTTCACTCCGCGCGTCGAGCCACCACGCACGCTCCAGAAGGAGCCGATGGTCAGCCAGAACCATAGGCCGCCGAGGCTGGCCGGCAAGAGCGCAACCGACATCCATCCGCTACCTAGTTCGGTGTAGGTTTTCGCGTCCCATCCGCCCTGTGTAGCGGCGTAGTACTCAGCGCCGGTACCCGCGAAAAGCAAAACTGCGCCCGCGGCAGCAAGCATGGGTTTGGCGAACGGATTGGCCACGAAACGTTGCAATAAGCCCGTCAAGTGTGCCCACATGCCCAGTGCGAAAAATGCCCACATATCTATCACGAGAATCTGAGCCAACCCGCGTTCGGCGTATTCACCTGGATGAGCGGTTAATGTCTCTCGCCAACTTTCAATGGCGAACGACGTGGCCTCCGGCCAAGGCCATGGGCGCGGGGCTTCGGCCGAAAAAATTTGGCTCAGCCCGAGCACCACATAGAGCATCGCAGCGACGACGAACACGACGAATGACACCGCGCCGATCCGGTGCGTGCGAGATTTCAGCAGGCCCACACTGACGAGGCCGACGATTGCGTAGGTCGAAAGCACGTCGCCCGGCCAAAGTATCAGACCATGAGCGATGCCCAAGACCAGTAGCGCCCAAAACCTTGGTCGCAGATCGCGTGGTTGGCGAGTCGGCTCAGGAAGCCGTCCCCATTGCATCGCCACGCCGGCGCCGAAGAGAAACGCCAGCACGGGATAGGATCGATGCGTGAACAGCGTCGCGACCACGTATTCGGCCGCGACATCCCACGGCTGTGCGGCCAAGTCCAATGCGTAGTGCACCGACCAACTGAGCGCGAACGCGTGAACATTGACCAACGCGACCCCGAGCATCGCAATGCCGCGCGCGAGGTCAATGGCGAGTAGGCGAGAATTCTGATTCAAACAGCTTTTATGCTGTAACGACAGCCTGGCGGTCGTTGCATGCGATTTTCAATATTTGTCGACAATGTGATTTTTGCGCCATAAACCGCCGTCTGGCTGTCGCTGAAGCCAAAAAGCTGTTAACCCGCAAAATGTGAACGCAATGCCGCAGCGCCGTCGCCGAGCGCTTTTGCCGTAAGCGATTCAATGCGCAATTGAAACGCAGCAGGTAGGTTCGGGTAATTTCGCTTGATCGCGGTGGTGTAGAGCGGGTCGTAGTGGTCCACGAGCAACGACTCCACGAGCGGATCGACGGTTCCAGCATTGGCAAATGCTTGCCATTCGCCAATCTTCTCGCCGCCGCGCAGCGCCTTGAGCGGCGCAAGCTTTTGCATCAGGAGCGCCGGATCAGCCACGAAATGTTCGTACTCGCCCCGCAAGTGCGCCACACGCGCCGCCACTGGAACGTCAAGCCAGACGCATTGCCCCGCCGCCATGGTTTCGCGCATCGCGTCGGGCATTTGCACGAGGCCAATGCGCTTACTTTCCGACTCCACAAACACCGGCCGCGACGGGTCAAGCGCGCGCAACTCCGCCCACAGCAGACTATCGAAGCGCTTTTGCGACGGCTGCGGCGTGGTCACACTTTCACCGAGGAGTGAACCTTTGTGATTAGCCAGCCCTTCAAGGTCAATCACCTGTGCGCCAGCTTCGCGCAGCGCATGCAGCAACACGGTTTTTCCTGTGCCGGTGCAACCACAGATCGTGATGTACTTGAAGCGCTTCGGCAGCTCCGTCAATTCGGCGGCGACGCGCGCGCGATAAGCCTTGTAGCCGCCCTCAAGTTGCACCGCTTTGAACCCGATTTGCCGCAACACCAATGTCAGCGAGCCCGAGCGTTTACCGCCGCGCCAACAATAAATGAGCGGCGCCCAGTCTCGCGGTTTGTCGGCGAAATGCTGCTCCAACATGTCCGCGATGCGCCGCGAAACCAGCGCCGCGCCCATGCGTTTTGCGGCAAATGGCGATACCTCTTTGTTCATGGTGCCGACGCGCGCTCGCTCCTCGTTGTCGAGCACCGGATGGTTCGCCGCGCCGGGGATGAAGTCTTCCGCGTATTCGCCTTCGGAGCGCGCGTCGATGATGTCTGCACCGGGGGCGAAGAAAGGGTCGAGTTGATCGACCGTTATGGTGCCTGTGTTGGCTGCGTTGGCCGCCGTCATTTCAAAAGCTTCACAAGCGCGGGCCACACCGTGTCTAACAACGCAGGTTGGGCGGCGGCCGTCGGGTGAATGCGATCCGCTTGAAACTTGCTGAGATCGGTCGCGATTTTTTCAAGGAAAAAAGGCACAAGCCCGCCGTTCACGGCCTTAGCTACCTCACCGTACATCGCTTCAAATTGCGCGGTGTAGCTCGGCCCGAAGTTCGGCGGCATGCGCATGCCCACCATCAAAACTTTCGCGCCCGCGGCTTTGCTGAGTTCCGCCATTTTGAGCAGATTCGCTCGTGCTGCTGCTACCGGCGAGCCCCGCAGACCGTCGTTTCCGCCAAGTTCGATGACCACAAGCGTGGGTTTGTGTTTCGCGAGCAGCGCAGGCAACCGGGACAGCCCGCCCGCCGTGGTGTCACCGCTGATGCTGGCATTGGTCACGGTCGCGGAAAATTTTTCAGCGGTGAGCTTTTTTGTCAAAAGATCGACCCAACCTTCGCCCGAGGACAAGCCGTAGCCCGCGGAAAGCGAATCGCCGACGATCAAG
The DNA here is from genome assembly GCA_017989135.1 of Burkholderiales bacterium. Lineage (GTDB taxonomy): Bacteria > Pseudomonadota > Gammaproteobacteria > Burkholderiales > Casimicrobiaceae > Casimicrobium. Next base: position 11,109 of record JAGNQL010000033.1, on the reverse strand, counting down.
ATGTGCGCACTCTTTGCGTGCGTGTTGCTCGTCGCAAACATGAGCAACAGCGCGGCCAACGCCATTTGCATTAACCGTCGGAACTGATTGAATCGTTGTTCTGTCATCATTTACAGCATTCTATGTAGGGTAGGCGTTGCCTGCCTTGTGAACGAACGGCGGGCACTGCCCGCCCCAATCCACCCAACTTAAGCGAGGCGAACAATTTTTGCCACAGATTTACACAGATGAACACAGATTGATGGAACCCGTTTCGCCAGAGGCTGGTTCGTAACAATCTGTGTAAATCAACTAACTCTTCAGTGAAATCTGTGTCAAAAAATCACTTGCGAACCGCTTAAGTTTGGTGGATTGCTGCCCGCCCAACCTAATTTCCGTTAATCGCTAGCCGAATTCAACTCGCATGACCACCAACGCTTCCGCCGCCATTCAAGCCGACAACCTTTCGCGTGTCGTTCCGCTCGGCGAGCGGCAATTAACGATTTTGGACGATGTATCGGTCACCGTGACGGAGGGCGAAACGCTCGCCATCATCGGCGCGTCGGGTTCCGGCAAAACCACGTTACTCGGCCTACTCGCAGGGTTAGACCGGCCAAACTCGGGAAGTGTTTCATGGCACGGCGACGTGGTGAGCACGCTCTCCGAAGACGCGCTCGCCAAACGCCGCCAAGGCGCGGTGGGTTTCGTCTTTCAGTCGTTTCAGTTGTTGCCCGCATTGACCGCGCTCGAGAACGTGATGCTGCCGCTGGAGCTTGCGGGCGCACGCGACGCGCAATCGAGAGCTGCGGATTGGTTGAAGCGCGTGGGTTTGGGTGACCGCATGGATCATCTTCCGAAGCAATTGTCCGGCGGCGAGCAGCAGCGCGTCGCGATTGCGCGCGCGTTCGTGGCTAGTCCAAAAATTGTGTTCGCCGACGAACCCACGGGCAATTTGGACACCGACACCGGCGCGGAAATCGTGGAATTGATGTTCACGCTCAACCGCGAACAAGGCACGACGCTCGTACTCGTCACGCACGACTCTGAGCTAGCTGCGCGCTGCGGGCATGTGGTGCGCTTGGCGCGCGGCAAGGTGGTTCAATGAACCTGATTTTCCGATTCGTGCGCCGCGAGTTGCGCTCGACCGAGGCGCGCATTCTGGTGCTTGCGCTGGCGCTCGCGGTCGCGAGCGTAGGTGCGGTGGCGATGTTTGCGGATCGTGTGAAAGGCGCGTTTGTGAACCAAGCAAACGTGCTCCTCGGAGCCGACGTGATGATCTCTGGCGATCGGCCGTTGCCAGAAAATTTCACGACGCAGGCCGTCTCGCTTGGCCTCAAAGTAACGCAATCAACGCGCTTCGGCAGCATGGTGAGTGCGCCTTCGAAAGACACCCCGCTCGGCAAAGATTCGGCGCTAACGGACGTCAAAGCGGTGAACGCGCCGTATCCGCTCCGTGGGTCCATCGAAGTGCGCAACGCCGCGGGTGATCGCGTTCCTTTCAAAGCCGACGTGAAACCGGGTGAAGTGTTTGTGGACGAGCGCCTCGCTTCGCGCCTCAACGTCAAAGTGGGTGACACCATTGAGCTTGGCAAGAACACGCCGCGCATTTCGCTCGTGTTTGCCGAAGAGCCAGAAGTTGCGGGCAATTTTCTTTCAGCCTCGCCCAAAGTGTTGATGGCGAACGCAGACGTTGCGTCGAGCGAACTCTTAGGCCCCGGCAGCCGCGCGACGTATCGTCTGCAAGTCGCAGGCAACAAGTCGCAGGAATTTGCGGAACTCGTCAAGGCGAAGCTCGGCCCCGGCCAGCGCATGGAAACCGTGCGCGAGTTGCGTCCAGAAGTGCGCTCTACGCTCGAAAAGTCTGAGCAATTTTTAGGGCTCGCCGCCTCGTTTGCGGTGTTTCTCGCGGTGGTCGCCATCGTGCTGGCGCTGCGACGCTACTTGAAGCGCGAGTTAGACACTGCCACGTTATTCCGCACCCTCGGCGCGGGTCAACGGCAAACGCTCATGCACTTTGTCGGTCAGTTTTTTGTGCTCGCGATCATCGCGTGTTTGCTTGGTGTCGTGCTCGCGTACGCAGCGCAGGCAGCGCTCGCGTGGCTCGTTCGTGGACTCTTCGCGTCGGATCTACCGCCCGCTGGGTGGATACCGTTGGTTAAGGCGTTCGCGACGGGGCTCGTTTTGTTGCTCGGGTTCGCGATTCCGCCGCTTGTGGCACTGTCAGCCACACCGCCGGTGCGTGCGTTGCGCCGCGATATGCCAAGCGTGGGCAGCGGCGGCGTGTTCGCCTCGGTACTCGGTGCGATTGCGGTGCTTGCGGTGGTGATGATGCAATCGCAAGACATCAGCACTGGCGCGATTTTCGTCGGCGGGCTGGTTGCGCTTGTCGCCGCAGCTACGGTCGTGGCGATGGTACTGTTGTGGCTTATCCGTACGCTCGTGCGCTCGGGCAAACTTTCACGCGTGGGCGGACGGCAATCGTGGGTGTATGGACTCGCGAACCTTGATCGCCGCCGCCTCTCGACCGCGCTGCAAATCGCGTGTCTAGGCTTGGGCGTGATGACGTTGATTACCGTCGGATTCGTGCGCACCGATCTATTCGCCGCGTGGCAAAAATCGGTGCCCGCCGACGCGCCGAATCGGTTCTTGATTAACGTGCAGCAAGAACAGGTCGCGGTACTACAACCGCTACTGCCGAAATCGTCTGATGGCAAAGCGGCGGAATTTTTCCCGATGGTGCGCGGTCGCTTGATTGCGGTAAATGACAAACCGGTCACCGCAAAAGATTACCCAGACGAGCGGGCCAAACGCTTGGTCGACCGCGAATTTAATTTGTCGGCTACGGCCAAGATGCCGCCCGCGAACAAGGTCGTCGCGGGTGATTATTTCGACGACAAAGCGCGTGACGTCATGTCGCTAGAAGACGGCATCGCCAAAACGCTGGGGCTCAATTTGGGCGACACGGTGACTTTTGATGTCGCCGGCGACAAGATCACTGTGCGCATTACGAGCCTGCGCAAAGTGGATTGGGACAGTTTCCGCGTGAACTTCTTCGCGCTAGTTCCCGAAATCACGCTCGCGCCACTGCCTAAGAGCTACATCACCGCATTTCACCTTCCGAAGAGGGACAACAAGACGCTCGCGTCGGTGGTGAACGTTGCGCCGAATGTGTTGGCCATTGATGTGTCGGAGATTATGGAGCGCGTGCGCAGCATCGTCGATCAGGTGGCGCGCGCGCTTGAGTTTGTCTTCGCATTCACGCTGGTCGCGGGCTTGCTCACCCTATATACCGCAGTCATCGCGACTCAAGACGAGCGGCGTTACGACACCGCGCTCATCCGCACGCTCGGCGGCACCAAAAGCCAAATTCGCGCGGCGCTCATCGCCGAGTTCTCTGCGCTCGGTGGCGCCGCGGGCTTGCTCGGCGTGGCAGGGTCGATGTTGCTTACGTGGGTACTCGCTACGCGACTGCTAAAGATTGATTTTGTGGCCTCACCTGCCGTGTGGCTCATCGGTTTTTTTGCGGCAACAGCGTGTACGCTTCTGGCCGGTTGGATGGGCACCCGCAGCGTGCTGACCACGCCGCCGATACAGGTGTTGCGCGAGGGGTAGTTTGGCAGAATGAACATCGAAAAAATACGCACACAGTTAACCAAAGCGCAATCGTGGCGCGGCACGCCGCTCGGCGAAGCGGGCGACATGACATCCGCCGAGCGCCTCAAGATGCACGCGCACTTGGGTCGTAAAGTACGGCCCGCCGGCGTACTGATTTTGCTCGTTGAACGCGACGATCAGTTAAACGTTGTGCTCACGCAGCGCACCGCGCATCTGCATGACCACGCGGGGCAAATTAGCTTTCCGGGTGGGCGCATGGACGAGCTTGACGCCGACATCATCGCCACGGCGCTGCGCGAAGCCGAAGAAGAAGTCGGCACCGACAATAGCCTCATTGAAGTGGTCGGCACCCTGCCGAACTATGTGACGATCACCGCGTACGAAGTCACGCCCGTGGTCGCCCGCTCCGCACCGCAGACCTTTGCGATCGACCCTTTCGAAGTGGCCGACGTGTTCGAAGTGCCACTCGCGCATGTGATGAATGACGCCAACTGGCGGCGCGACAATTTCTTACGCGAAGGCGTTCGCCGCGAATATTGGGCAATACCGTACAACGAACGCTACGTGTGGGGCGCCACGGCAGGCATGCTGCGCACATTTCGCGAAGTGATGTTGCACGCGGCCTGAGCGAAAATACTCGCATGACTTCTGCGCTCAATCCCTCCACAGAATCTCCTTTCGCACTTTTCGGCGGCGAACCCGGCGTTCGCGCGCTCGTCGACGCGTTTTACGACCACATGGATCTCGACGAACCGTACGCAGGCATTCGCAAACTCCACCCCGAATCGCTAGACGGCTCACGCGACAAACTTTATTGGTTTCTCTGCGGCTGGCTAGGCGGCCCGAACCACTATCAAGAACGCTTCGGCCATCCGCGCCTTCGAGCGAGGCACATGCCGTTTTCGATAGGCGAAGCCGAGCGCGACGCCTGGTTAAGCTGCATGCGCAACGCGCTCGCCGATTGTCAAACCGACGAAAAGCTCGGTGCGTGGTTTATGGGGCAGATGTTTGGCACGGCGGATTGGATGCGTAATCGGGCGGGCTAGGCGCTCAAAGCGTTACTTGACGGCCGCAGCAGCTTCAGCAGCCGCAATCCGATCTCGATGAATGGGATGCGTGTTCAAGTAATACAGCGGTCCTGATTCGACGCGCAACGATTTGATTTCTTCTTCGCGTCCGGCGATGAATTGTTCCGGGTCCGAGAAGCACTTCCCTTCGTTCCGTTTCATGATCTCCACGGGGTCGTGCTTGCCCGCTGAGTTTTTTGCGCGCGATTTCGGAGTGTCGCCCGCAATCTCGGCATTGCTAAGGCGGATGCAGATCCCCATCGCCTGCATTCGACGCATCGCGTCAGCAAATGCCTTTGGCGATGTACCCGTCGCACGTAGCAAGTCAAATGCGTACGAATCAGCTTCCGCTTCGACCTTCCGAACGAAACTAAGAGTCGTCAAGGTACTTGGTAATGTTGTCATTAATGCACCGACGCCGGACACATCGCCTGCGACTGCGCCGACCACTACGGCCGACGCAGAACTAGCGAGGACCAACCGCAACGTATCGCGGTGCGCGATATGTCCCAGTTCATGCGCCAATACCGCCCTAAGCATCTGTCGATCTTTACGTAGCAGCATCACCAAGGGATCAGTGATCAGCACAGTGCCACCAGGTACCGCAAAGGCATTCGGCTTGGCCATGTGAAACTGAAGTCCGACTCGCCCTTTCAATCCCGCCGCTTCCGCCAGCTCGGCAAAATCCTGTTCAATGGAAGCCTGTTCCGGCGAACTGAGTCGCGTACCACGAAAACCCATGTTGCCTAACGAATTGAGAACAACGTCACCTAGTGCCGCTTCGGCGCTCGGTGGGATCCGCTGTGCAGCGAAATCAGCGGCGACCGGTATGACGCGTTTGTAGCCAAGGTACAAAGCGATCAACACGCCTGCCAGCGCAATCGCGACAAACGCGCTTGCGCGCTCAAGGCGAGGCAACCATTGCGTCTGCGTGTTCACACGAAACGTGCGCTCCACGCTCGGCCAATCGCCACAAACCGCTAGACCACCGTTTGGAAATTCGATTCGACAGGGTGCATTTCCAATACGCGACGATATTCGTACGCGTTCGATTGGCTCATCCGCGACGAAATTTGTCGTGACCGGTACCGAAGCCTCATCGCGCGGGACAAGTTCATACACGCGTACTCGGCTACCCGTCGTCTCAAGCCTGGCCCGACGCATACGCGACGTCGTCCCATCAAACCAACTCACATCAAACGCATAGTCCCACAGCGAGTCGTTGGTCATATCGAAATGTCCAGCGAAAAGAACTCGGTCGCGGCATCCGCCGAAGGTACGCCAAACGCAGCGTTGTCCGCGACGATGTCATCAAGATCGCCATAAACGCCGAGTGAAACACTTTCAATGCGCAATTTTGCAGTACGAACCGCCGCCCACGGAATCGCGAGGCCGCACGTAGACAAAATGGCGATATTGTTGAGCATTTGATTCTTAAACAGTGCCCGCGCGCTCAGACGGCTAAAGACCCTAGTGCTGTTTGCGACCGTCGTCAAATTGAAAACGACATTTGTTACGCGCGACTGCACGTAGGACGATACGGCCGCCAACGCCACGGCGGCGGGCAGTGCGAACCCCAACACAATCGCGACAATTGCCCACTGCGTGTACCAGATTTGTTCGCGCCCCACTACGAGTTCCAACGTGACGCCGATAACCGCTGCGCAGAGCATCAGCAACGTCAACAGCACTGCGCCCAACCCGGAGGCGCGAAGAAAGACACCATAGATGGTGCGGACTCGTGTTTCGCAAGCCGCCCGTTCGACTCCGAGCCTTGTCTTGTTCAGCAACATCAACCGAAAGGCGCCCATTAGATACGGATAGAACAAAGCAAGCAGGACGGGAGAAATTAGCCCAGGCAATGATGCTTTCCAGTTCCGCGACTCGAAGTGCAGCGGAAAGAAGACTGCGGCGATGGCGACTAGAATCCACGGCCAAAGCACAGCGGTAGCATCACGCAGTGTTCCGTCAAACGCGAAGCGCAGATTGCGATAGCTCGTATTAGCCATATTGAACCGCAGCGAATTGACCACGAACCATGGTGCGAGCAATGCAACGCACAACGCCACCCACGCCGCGTACTTCGGATTCAGATTTCCTGTGAACCAGTACACGATGAACAGTGTCCCGGCGATCAGTCGGCCTCGCAGAATCGGCCACGGTCGCGCGTGAAACTCAAAGTTCGCATCGGCGACCCACGTGTGTCGCAGCATGAACTGCCGCTTACGAATCTTCGCCCACGGCGACCATAGCCCGAGCGTGATGAGCACTAGAAACGTGTTCACAATCCAAATGCGGAAATACTCGCCCGCTTGGCCGGTGAACTTGAATGCGTAGGCTTGTTCGCCCGCTGCGGCTACACGCGGCAAACGCGTCAGACGGATCTCCGGGGCCTTTCTCTCGCGGCGACGCAATACTTGCATGAAGCGCTCTCGCGGCGTGACGCGCGTCACGCGCGAGGTCATTGCAGCGGGTTGCGTCGTACTGGTTTCGGTCGGTGGCGTTTGGCTTTCGGGCGCTAGGGGCGGAGCCGTTTGTTTTTCAATCGTGTCCATCAATCGCGAGAGAGCAGCACACTGCGCGTAAGCGTCAGCAAATTGGGATTACAGCTTTATAGCGCAAACGACTAGCGGGCGGTCGTTCTGCACAATTTAAGAGTAATGTTGACTTACCTACAAATAGGCCTGGAAGCACCGTTTGGCTGTCGATAGACCATAAAAGCCGTACGCTGTAGGGCGGGCAATGCCCTTCCTAGGAAAACTCGACGGACCACAGCCGCATCAACCCGCCGTAGCCTGCCAAAGCTCAAACTTATTGCCCTCGAAATCGTACGCCCAGGCGATGCGGCCATGTTCTGTTTCTTCGATGTGATCTTCCACGCGGATGTCGGCGGCGCGGAGTTGGTCGAGCATGGCGTCTAGGTCGGCCACGCGCCAGTTGAGCATCGTGAGTTGGCGCTTGGGCATGTAGTCGCTTTTTTCTTCGAACACGCTCCAGTGAATTTCGTCGCCCGCCGCCTGCACGAACGTTGCGCCACCCCAGTCGGTGACGTCAACGCCGAGGTGGCGGTAATACCATTTGCGCAGCGCTTCGGCGTTGCGGGCGCGGACGAATACGCCGCCGAGTCCGAGAACTTTTTGTCTGCTCATTCTTCGTTCAGTGCCTTTTGTAATTTTCGGCCCACGCGAAGCAACAACGCGCTGAGAATAATCGCACCAATCACGCCGCCAACGTAGCGACCCCAAGGCTCACCTGTGACCAACACGCCACCGATCATGCCCAATGCGCCACCGGAAATTACGCCAGTGATGATGCAGGCCAAGTACATAAATCCGCTCATTTGCGTGCCCTCACTTCCTCAATCGCCTTCTTCGCCATCGCTTCGACGTAGCTGCCGTAAAAATCAAAATTGGCCACGCCCACCAGCGGGTCGGCCAACAGTTGTCCGTTGCCATCGACCACCATCACGGTCGGCGTGAACGTGCCCTTGCGCTTCTGCGCGAAGGCAATGTTCTCAATCGTTTTGCCGTCAAAATCAATCAGCGACTTGCCGTCGTCCACCGTGATTTGGCGAAACTCAAGCGCCGCGCGCCATCCAGCGTCACGAAACATTGGGACGACAACTTCACGCAGCGCGCCTCGGCAATAGTGGCAGCCGATGAGATTGAAAAACAGCAGAATCGGTTTTTTATCGGCGGTTGCGCGCTCGCCATCGGCCTTTAAGTCTTTCGCGACAGGGAGAATTTTTTCCCACTCACGGCTGTTTGGTGCGAGCGGCTTCGCTTCTTCAACCGGCGCGGCCGCCCAAGCCACAGAAAAACCGGATGCGATAATGCAGGCCAACATTACCGCCGTTACGCGCGCCTTAAGCTTCGCTAAAGGTTCGCGTACGCCACTCAAAAAATTAACTGCAAACCGCATGAGCGAATCCCTGATTATTGCCACCCGTGAAAGTCCTTTGGCGCTTGCGCAGGCCCATCACGTGAAAGCCGAGCTTGAGAGTGTAATTCCCGGGCTCTCCGTGAGCCTTTTGGGCATGACCACACGCGGCGACCAAATCCTTGACAAACCGCTCGCGAAGGTCGGCGGCAAGGGCTTGTTCATCAAAGAACTCGAAGTGGCCTTGCAAGAAGGTCGTGCGCACTTGGCCGTGCATTCGTTGAAAGACGTGCCGATGGTGCTGCCGAAGGGCTTCTCGCTCGCCGCGATTCTGCCGCGCGAGGATGCGCGCGACGCGCTGGTTTCGAACAAGTATCCAACGCTCGCCGACATGCCAGCTGGCGCGATTGTTGGCACTTCAAGCCTACGCCGCGCGGCGGTGCTTTCGCGTGCGTTCCCGAAGCTCAAATTCGAGCCCGTTCGTGGCAATGTGAACACGCGCATGGCCAAGCTCGACAAAGGCGAATTCGACGCGCTGATTCTCGCGGCGGCGGGTCTGATTCGCTTGGGCATGAACGAGCGCATTCGTGACCGCCTGCCAATTGAGCTGTCACTGCCTGCGCCGGGCCAAGCCGCGCTCGGGATCGAAATTGTGAGCGACGACGATTACACCGCCGAAATCGTTTCCGAGCTCGACCACGCGCCGACAGCGGTCGCCTGCATGGCCGAGCGCATGGTGAGCCGCTTGCTCGGCGGCAGTTGCGAACTGCCGCTCGGTGCGTATGCCGATTTTGTGGATGCGGAGCAACCGCTGCGCCTACGCGCGTTCGTTGCCAACCTTGATGGCAGCGTCTGCGTTAGTGCCGAAGCGTTTGGCACACCGGATGCGCCCGAAGCACTGGGCGAAGAGGTGGCCGAACTCCTCAAGGCGCAAGGCGCTGACAAGATCATTGCGAGTTTGAAGTGAGCACAGATTTTCATCTGGGTACTACAAAAACCGCCGCCAGCGCTGGACCGCTTGCGGGCGTGAACGTACTCATCACGCGTCCGGTGATGCCCGCCTCGCGCACTGCCACGCGCGTGGCAGCGCTCGGCGCGACGCCGTTGATTTTCCCGACGCTCATTATTGAACCCGTCGCACCCGCAGACGGCGCGCCGCTGAAGACCGCACTTGCAAAACTCGGTGATTACTACGCCGCGATTTTCGTGAGCCCGAGCGCCGCCGAAATGACGATTGCGCCGCTATCGTCCACGCCGATCAAAATGCCGGCGTCGCTCAAAGTATTTGCGCCAGGCCCCGGCACGGCGGAAGAACTAGCGCGGCTGGGTGTGGCCGATGCGCAGATGCCAACCGAATCGTTCGATAGCGAAGGCCTGCTCGCGCTGCCCGCCCTGCAAGCAGCAGCAGTCAAGGGAAAACGCATCGTCATCTTTCGTGGCAATGACGGGCGCGAACTGCTGCGCGAAGCGCTCGTTCAACGCGGCGCAACGGTCGACGCAATCACCGCGTACAACCGCCGCGCACCGAACACGCCGCCTACGGGGCTGTTGGAGTTATTGCGCGCGGGCAAGATCAACGCGATATCGGCGATGAGCAGCGACGCCGTCACGAACCTCGTACCGTTGGTGCCCGCCGCGGAGCGCGTGGATCGCTTGTTCAATCTCGCGGTCTACGCGAGCCATGAACGCATCGCTGAAAGCGCCCGAAAGCTCGGTTTCCGAAACGTCATCGAGACGCAGGCGGGGGATGCTGGCTTAATTACGGCCTTGCTTCAGCGGACGTAGCGAGAGACCTTGTGGGAGCGGCCTTGGCCGCGATTGCCGTCGCCAATCGCGGCCAAGGCCGCTCCCACAAAAATTTCGCGCGGTCTGCTGTGACGATACCTACGCCACCCCTATTTGCCCCACAAGAGTCAAACATGTCCAAACCCGAAATCGTTGCGATCGCGCCGCTCCCCGGATTTTTCTCCAAGCCGCTTCAAGAGCAGTTCGTCGTGCACGATTTGCACGGCGTCGCGGACGCCGAAGCGCGTCGCGCGCTGATCGCAAAGATCGCACCGACCACGCGTGCGATGGTGGCGATGGGCGGCTCGCAGCTCTCGGCGGAGCAACTTGCGAAATTCCCGAATTTGGAAATCATTAGCGTCTTCGGCGTGGGCTACGACGGCATGCCGCTCGCGGCTTGCGCCGACGCAAAAGTGAAAGTCACCAACACACCGGACGTGTTGAACGACGAAGTGGCCGATACGGCGGTGGCGCTTACGATGATGACGTCGCGTCAGTTCGTCGCGTCGCAAAAATTTGTCGAAAGCGGCGCCTGGCTCAAGGGGCAGTATCCGCTCACGACTTCGATGTGGGGCAAAACGGTTGGCATCATCGGCCTCGGCCGCATCGGCAAAGAAATCGCCGACCGCCTGCGCGCACACAAGATGAACGTCGTCTACTTCGGCCGCAGCAAACAGGACGTGCCGTACACGTATTACAACAACCTCGTCGCGATGGCCGGTGACGCCGATGTGCTCATCGCGATCACGCCCGGCGGAGCGGGCACGAAGCACCTGGTCAATGC
>JAGNQL010000168.1 GCA_017989135.1 Burkholderiales bacterium | reverse complement strand
TCAGTAAGCAGGGCGACTGGAGCGGTGCGATAGCGGCGATGCGTGAGGCGGTTCGGTTGAGTAAGAAAACGTACGGTGCCGCTCATTTCGGGCAGCTTTCATGGAACCTTGAAATCGCAATAACACTCGCCAAAACTCCCTCGGGCGTGGCTGAAGCAACGCGCGTCGCGGACGAGCTCATCGCCGATTGGGCGAACAATCCTAAACGCGGAACCGAGTATGCGCGGTTACTCGTGTTCCGGTGCGAACTCTACGTGGCGGCGGACAACGCCCACAAGGCTCGCGCGCTTGCGCATGCAGCGCTCGCGAAGCCAGATTTGGAAAGTAGCGATGAGCAGCGGCGGCGGCTAATCTACTTTTCTGAGATCACGCCAAAGTGAAATCACGGTGTCACCCGCGGCGCATGTCGTCTACGCAACGCGCTAACGTACCAACGCATTCCTGAACCGAGCAGATGGGAGCTGGGGGGTGTGAAAGAGAATTCGCGGCGTTTTAACCCCTTTTGCGCGCGTGGTTCGTTCATGTAGTCTTACCTCATCAGCAAAGGACTACAGCCATGACTTACTTCCCCAGACTTACGCTTGCTGCGGCATGCTTTGCCGCGCTCGGGCACGCCAACGCCGCCGACAGCGTGATCAAGCGCGTGACGCTCTATCCCGGCGTTGCAGCCGTTGAGCGCGTGGCGACCGTGGCAGCGAATGCGAGCGAAGTGCGCATGACGTGCCTGCCGACAACGTTTGATACCAATACGATTCGTGTGGAGGCGGACTCCGGTATTCGTGTAGGCGACGTGAGCGTAAAGACGGTGCCGAAGGCGCTCGCGACGCGCTGCAATATGGGTAGCAACGACGTCAAGATTCGTGAATTGGAAGACCAACGTGCGGCGCTGGACGCGGATGTTTCAGCCAACCAAGCGGTGCTTGCGTATATCAAAGCACTCAACGCGCCGGAGGGTGGTGCCGCGCGCGCGGCGTCGCCTGTTGGCTCGCTAGACACAACCGTCGAAAGCGTGCGCCGCGCGGTCAGCACCACGCTCGTGAAGCAACAAAAACTGGCACGGCAAAAGGAGTTGCTAGAGCAACAAATTGCCGCGCTGACAGCAGAAAGCGAAGCTGGCGGGCCGAAGGCCGAGGAATATCGTGAGGTGAGCGTGCGCGTGGCGGGCGGCAAAGGCGGCGAGCTGCGTTTGATCTATCAAGTCAACGGCCCTGGTTGGACGCCAGCGTATCGCGCGGCACTTGATTCGGCGACTGGCGCGGTGAAGCTTGATCGCCTCGCCGTTGTCGCGCAATCGAGCGGTGAAGATTGGCGCGGCGTGCAGCTTCGCTTGTCGACTGCGCAACCGCGTAACAACGCTACGCCGCCGGTGCCGTGGCCGTGGGAAATTAGCATTCTGCCGCCGATGGCAGAGCGTGTTGCGTATGCGATGGCAGCACCTGCGCCGGCTGCGCCGATGATGAAGGCGCGTGTGGCGAGCGTTGCGGATGCGCCGCCAACGTTTGATGCGTCAGTGTTCCAAGGTACGTACAGCACCGAATTCGAAGTGCCCGGTATTGTCGATCTCGCGTCGAACGGGCAGCGCATCACCTTGCCGCTCGGAAGTCAGACGGTCACCGCGAAAGTGTTCAGCCGCGTCGTGCCGAATGTTTCGAGCGAGGCATTTGTGATGGCTGAGGTGTCACGTCCAGAAGGCGTGTGGCCGCGTGGCGATATGCAACTTTTGCGCGACAACGCACTGGTCGGCAAGACCGTGTGGAACGTGGGTGACGAACAAAGCGTCAGGCTCGCGTTTGGTCGCGATGAATCGTTACGTGTCCGTGTCGAACCGCAAAAGACGCAAAGCGCGACGGCGGGTTTCATCGGTAATCGCCAAGAGCGCGAATGGCATCGTGGTTACACCGTTGAAAACCTGCGCAAAACGGTTGCCAGTATCGAAGTGCTCGAATCGACGCCGGTCGGAACCGACGCGGACATCAAGGTCGAACAAACCTTCAGCCCCCAACCCACCGAGAAAGCGTGGAAAGATAAACGCGGCGTAGTTGCGTGGACCCAAACGCTCGCCCCCGGCAAGAGCGCGAAGTTCACGGCGGATTACAAAGTGAGCTACCCGAAAGACGCGCGTGTCGGCGGACTGTAGGCGACGAATGGGTGCCGGTCAACGGCACCCCACACGCAGTGACAAAATGATGTACTCGCGCAATATCTGATCCACATGGCCTCGACCCTCATCACCCTCGCGCTCCTTTACCTCGCGGCGCTCATCATTCCCGGTCCGAATTTGTTGTTGTTGACGCACACTGCCGCGTCTTCGTCGCGTCGGGCGGCGTTGGGCGTAGCGCTCGGAATTACAACCGGGACGTTTATTTGGGTTGCGGTGGCGGTGTTTGGTGTGCAGCAAATTTTTGCAGCAGTGCCGGCGTTGCAGTTCGCGCTCAAAGTGGTGGGCGGCGCATATTTGCTCTACCTAGCATTTGGCATGTTTCGTTTGTTGTGGCTCGCGCGCGTTGGCGTCAATGCCAACGCGGTCGCGGATCCGGCCCCGGATTCAGCGCAACCCAGCTCGGTGCAAGAGGCTCGCTTCACGCATTACCGCCGTGGTTTGCTCACCAATCTAACCAACCCCAAGTCGCTCGCGTTTTGGACGAGTGTGGCGGTCGTGAGTATCGATCCTAACGCGACAATCGCAACGCGAATTGCGGCCGTGATGATGGTGGGTATGATGGGATTTGCATGGCACATAGCGCTCGCTTATGTGTTTTCGACGGCGCCTGCGCAGCGTGCGTACATGCGTGCGAAGCCCGTATTGCTTCTCGTCACTGGCACGGTGATGACACTCTTCGGAGGGCGCATGCTACTGAGTTTGCGTGGCTGATTCTTCTTCGAACACAAGTCACGCGCACGGTTTGTCCGCGTCACCGATCGTGGTGGCGCTTGTGCTGTCGTTGGGCGCTGCAGTGTCGCTTGGGATCACGCGCTTCGCGTATGGTTTGCTACTGCCGCCGATGCGCGCTGATTTGGGGTGGTCGTACACGCTCGCGGGCAGTATGAACACCAGCAATGCGTTTGGTTATTTCATAGGCGCATTGATGGCGCCGGCGCTGTTGCGGCGTTTCGGAGCAGGTTCGGTGTTGGTGATCGGCTCGCTGCTAGCGAGCGTGTTCATGGCGCTCAGTGGCTTCTTCACCGATAGCGTGTGGCTGCTCGCTCAACGCGCATTGGCTGGCATTGCGAGTGCGCTCGTGTTTGTTTGCGGCGGTGTGCTTGCCGCGAGGCTAGGTGCGACGGACCCGAAGCGAGGCGGTTTGTTACTTGGCATTTATTACGGCGGCACGGGCATTGGCATCGTGCTGTCGGCGCTTCTTGTGCCAGCGCTGCTTGCGTACGCGGCGAATGCGCGCTGGCTGGGCTTTGCGGGCTGGGCGTGGGCATGGTGGGCGCTGGCGTTCGTGTGCGTGTTCGCGAGCGTGCTCCTCGCGTGGCCAGCACGCGTGATGCAACCGTTGATGAGCGCAGCGGGCAACAGCAGCGCACAGGATCGCAGCTTTCGGGTGTCGGCGTTTGCGTATTCGCTCGCGGGGTACGCGATGTTTGGTGTGGGCTACATCGGGTACATGACGTTTGTGATCGCGCTGCTACGTGAGCAGGGTGCGTCGGACGCGCAGGTGACCGGGTTTTACGCGATTCTCGGCGTGGCGGTGATGGCGTCGTCACGCGTCTGGGCGGGCTTGTTGGACCGGCACAAAAATGGCCGAGCGTTGGCTACGTTAAATGCGTTGTTGGCCTTAGCGGTGTTGTTACCCGCGCTCACAAATTCGTTTCCGATTGTGCTGCTCTCCGGCGTTTTGTTCGGCGGGGTGTTTCTGTCGGTCGTTGCGTCGACCACCGCATTGGTGCGGCACAACCTGCCCGCACATCAATGGGCTGGAGGTATTAGCGCATTCACCACCGTGTTTGCAGCCGGGCAGATCGTGGGGCCAGTGATCGTGGGTCTGATCGCCGACGGCTCGGCGATGAGCAATGCCGATTCGCTCGCGCGCGGCTTGCTCTTTTCGGCAATCGCGTTGGCCGTCGGAGCGTTCCTTGCGAGTCGTCAGCAGGCCCTGTAGGCGTGCTGGGCAGCGCTCTCTTTGCACGACGCTTTGCCGGGGCGTCGCCTACAGTGAGTGGCCCAACAAAAACGGTAGCGCCGCTGCAAGCAATGCCTCCGGCGCTTCTTCTGGAATGTAGTGACCGCAGGGCACCGATCCGCCACGCACGTTAACCGCTACGCGTGACCAGTCTTCAAGTGGCTTGAAGCACTTTTCGATGATGCCGTTTTCGCCCCAGAGCACTTGCAACGGTTGCATCACTTTGTGCCCCGCATCGCGGTCGGCGCGATCGTGCTCTAGGTCAATTGTGGCTGCGGCGCGGTAGTCCTCGCAAATAGCGTGAGCGATGCCAGGCAAGTGAATGCAGCGGCGGTATTCGGCGAGGGCTTCCGGCGCAAATGCAGCGAGTCCGGCGTGGCGATTGCCCATCATTTTCTCTATGAAAAATTCGGGGTTCGCCTCGATCATCGTCTCGGGCAGGGGCTCACGTTGAATGAGAAAAAACCAATGAAAATATGCCCGCGCGAACTCCATGTTCGTCTGTTCGTACATCGCGAGTGTCGGCGAAATATCTAAGAGCGTCGCGCGTTCGACGACCGTCGGATGATCGACCAACATGCGATGCGTTACGCGCGCGCCGCGATCATGCGCGAGCACTTTGAAGCGTGCGAAACCGAGCGTTTGCATGACGCTCACCATGTCTTGTGCCATCACGCGTTTGCTGTACGGCGCATGGTTCACACTAGCGTCGGAGGCGGGTTTGTCGCTATCGCCATAACCACGCAAGTCCACCGCGACCAACGTGAAATGCTCCGCGAGCTTTGGCGCGACACGATGCCAAATCAAGTGCGTTTGCGGATGACCGTGCAGCAGCAAGAGCGGCGGCTTGCTGCGCTCATCCGCGACACGAGCGTTGAGCGTGATGCCGTTGGCGGCAATGCGATGGAGGGAGGTGTTTGCGAACATGCGTGGAAGTGTAGCGAGCGGACGACGGATTTTGTCGCCTGCTGTTCGTTAACAGCTTTTGAGCACCAACGACTGCCGGCTAACGGTTAAAGACAAATTTCTATATAAGTCGACATTGAACAAAAAGTGGCATGAATGGCCGTATAGCTGCCGACGGAAGGAAAAAGCTGTATCGGTGGCTTTGGTCTGAATGACGCGATCAAATTTGCCCGGCGCGCCGCGCGCGTTCAACGTCCGCCTCAACATCAACGTCCCACAGCGTTGCCGTCTCCGCCCAACGCAGCCCATTGGAGCGCAATGCTTCGCGTGTTTGCTGCATCACCGCATCGGTGCTCCATGCGATGCCCGCGAACGCCGCGGCATCGGCTGCGTTGGTGCCCACGAGTACATAGCCGCCGTCCTCAGCGGGCGTGAACACCCATGCGCATTCGGCGTTCAATGCTTCCGCGGCAGCGCCCAAGTGCTTTGGCGTAAACGCGGGGCAATCGGTGCCGATGAGCAGCACGCGTTGATGGCCTGCGTGCAACATCGTTTGTAGGCAATGCAGCATGCGCGCGCCGAGGTCATCGCCCTGCTGCGTGTAGGTTGCCAGCGCGTTGTCTGTGGCCCATCGTTGCACTGTCTCGTGAAGAAGGTCCTCCGCGACCCACAACGACGCACTCATGCCGGGAGCCTCGCACGCGGCGTTGACCGTCGCGAACGTTTTTTCAACGAGCGCGACGTAGATATCTGTCGCACCGGTCGCACCGTACGCTTCGATCAGGCGCGTCTTTACGCGGCCCGCGACGGGCGCTTTGCAAAAGATCGCGATG
>JAGNQL010000167.1 GCA_017989135.1 Burkholderiales bacterium | reverse complement strand
CGACAGTTGCTCGCCGCCTAGGTTGTCCACCGCGCCGGCGTAAGTCTCCGAACCAAGCGGCTTTTCGGTCATTTCGAATTGTCCGCGGAGCAGCACGCTCTTCGCACCGATGGACTTGAGCAATTCAACGTCCTTTTCTTTTCCGGTCACAGCAACGACGTCGTAACCGAGCTTCGCGAGAATTTCAATGGCAACCATGCCTACTCCGCCGGTCGCCCCGTTTACCAACACCGGCCCCATCGCAGGATGCAGTCCGTCGTGCTGCATGCGATGCACGGCTTGCGCGGCGGTGAAACCGGCGGTGCCGTAGGTCATCGCGTCGAACGTGCTCATACCCGAAGGGACTGGCACCAGCCATGCCGCCGGGATGCGCGCCTTTTGTGCGTAGCCGCCGTGGTGGGCGACGCCGACGTCGTACGAATGTGCAATCACTTTGTCGCCGGGCTTGAACTTGGCGTCGGTTGAGGATTCGACGACGCCCGCGAGATCGATGCCGCCGATACAGGGAAACCGGCGAATGATCCGGCCGGCGCCAGTGGCGGAGAGCGCGTCTTTGTAATTCACCGTGGAATATTCAACGTTGATCAGCACTTCACCGGCGTCGAGTTGATCGACCGTGTAATCGACTAGCTCGGTTTTGCTGGTCTTGCCTTCTTGCGAAGTTAGATAGGCTTTGAATGTGCTCATGGGTGGCTCCTGAAATTTGCGCTGGTGCGATTGGTGCAAATTATCGCTGTTGGGTCGGAGTGTCGCGTGCAGCTGCTCGTAAGGTTGGCAGCCGTCTGCCCGTCAAATCGTCACGAAGGTAAGCATCGCCGTAGCCAAGGGGTGCCTCCCCAATACTGTTCGTTTGAGCAATTTGTAGGCGCGGACTCGGCCGCGCTTCTCCGTGGCATCGAGCGACGCCAAGTCGTCGCCTACCCAATAAGCGAACATCATTCGGTTCCCGCCCTACGGCGAATTCAACGCGACTAAGCGCGCACCGCAGCGCGCACGACTTTTTGGATTGCGCGATTTTCCCGCAGCGGCGTAAAGCGCTTTTCTAACGATTTCGACGCACGACACAGGCGCGCGTAAAACGATGCATCCGTTTCGGCGCGCGACATGAGTGCCTCACATGCCGCCGCGTCGCCGAGCGGGAAGTAGCCGGGATAGTCGTCGCCGAGCATGCCGATGTTGCCGCTGACAAAGCTTGCGATAACCGGCACGCCCGCAGTGATGGCCTCCACTATTACGTTTGCGCCGCCCTCCATGCGGCTGGCGATCACGAGTAGATGCGCCCGCTTGATGCGCGCGCGCGTCGCTGCGTGACCAACGCCGCCGAGCCAATTCAGACGCGGTTCACTGCGCGCGACGATCGCCATGGCGTCGGCGTGCTCGGCGTCGAGCGCGTTGCCGATGTGCGTGAGTTGAACGCGGCTCTTGCTCGGCAGCTGGCGCAGCGCGGTGATCGGCGTGAACGGATCCTTTTCGTGCCGTAGATGGCCCACTTGAACCACATCGAAATGCCGCTGATAGCGTTCGCTGGGTTTCAACGCGCGCGCTGATTGAAAAACCACATCGCATTTCGGTTTCAGCGC
Source organism: Burkholderiales bacterium (assembly GCA_017989135.1). Taxonomy (GTDB): domain Bacteria; phylum Pseudomonadota; class Gammaproteobacteria; order Burkholderiales; family Casimicrobiaceae; genus Casimicrobium. Next base: position 4,290 of record JAGNQL010000167.1, on the reverse strand, counting down.
ATTGGCCAACTCATCAATCGCTTTAGGTTGCAACACGATGAGCCGATCCGCGAGTTGCAACGAATGCTTCGCGGCTTCGTCGGTTCGGATATCACGGTAGACGTCGGTGCCTGTGAGCGCGACGATCAGGCCGCCCTTCGGTCGCGCTGAACGATACGCGGCGACGGAGCCGGACGAACGACGAGCATGTAGTGCGAGCAGCACCTCTGGCGGCGCAGCGCGCTCAGTGCGATTGCCCCACCGCCCAACCACACTCACCGCATAATCAGTAGATAGAAACCGCGCCCAGCGCGCGGCCGTATGCCAATTGCCGTTGTTGGCTTTGGCGTTTGCAGGGGACACGATGACGACACGAGGTTTCACGCCGCAACTATCGCACAACGCACGCAACTTGAGCGGCGCGGCCTTGCGCGCCGAGATGTGTGCGCTGCGAGCGCAGTTGCGCGCACATGTTGAAACCTTGCCCGACGCGGCGCTGGTGCCCGAGCAGTTGGCGACGATCAATCCTCCGCTATGGGAATGTGCGCATGTGGCGTGGTTTGCAGAATGGTGGTGTTTGCGTGCCGCGTATGATGCGACAACGGATGCGTGGATTGCGTCGCGTCCTTCAGTGCGCGACGACTTCGATTCGATTTTGAACTCGAATGTGTTGCCGCACGCTGCGCGATGGAATCTGCCGCAGCTTGATCGCACCGCGACGCTTGCATACATGGATGCGACGCACGCCAATGTGCTGGCCGCGCTGGACGATGCGGCGCAGGACAACGCGTCGTTGTACCCGTTTCGATTGTCCTTGTTGCACGAGGCGATGCATCTTGAAGCGTTGCCTTGGTGCGCGCAAACGTTGGGCTGGGCGAAGCCGGGCTGGGTGCGCGCGCCGCGCGACGTGGCGGCACCCGGCACCGTCACCGTGCCCGCTTCGACGCTCACGCTGGGTAACGACCATGAGGGCTTTAGTTTTGATAACGAACGTAACGCGTTCGCCGCAACGATTCAAAGTTTTGAGATAGATCGAAGTGCAGTTACGCATGCGCAGTTTCTGCGCTTCGTTGAATCCGGGCAATACCTTGAACGCACAGGACGCGCGCATCCAGAATTTTGGCGACGCGCCGGCGGTGCGTGGGAAATGCGTTCGTTCGATCAATGGATTGCATTGCCGTTAGCCGCACCGATGGTGCATGTCAGTGCGCACGAGGCCGAGGCCTATTGCGACTGGGTGGGTCGGCGGCTGCCGAGCGAGCAGGAGTGGGAAACTGCTGCGCGACTGCGCTTGATCGAATGGGGCGACAGTGTGTGGGAGTGGACGGCAACGTCCTTTGCGCCATACGCCGGTTTCACGCCGGACCGTTACCGCGAGTATTCCGCGCCGTGGTTTAACGGCGCGTTTCGCGTCTTGCGCGGGGGCTCGTTTGCAACGCTGGATTTGATGCACGACGTGGCTTACCGAAACTTCTTCCAGCCACACAGGAACGATGTGTTCGCTGGGTTTAGAACCTGCTCGGTGTGAACAACGCGTGACTCCAGTCTGCTTGTTCAGCTTTTTACATTTAGCGACCGTCCAGTGGTCGTTGCAGCGCCAAAACTACATAGTCGACATATCAGTAAAATCGCCTATAAGTCACACTTAGCTGTGGTTCTCGGCATAAAGCTGTAAACCCGCTAAACTCAAGTACAACTGTCACGCGAGCAACGCGACACGCGGACCCGCTCCGAAATGAATGCATAAAAAAAGCCACCCGAGGGTGGCTTTTTCTGTCGCAGTTGCGAGACCTACATGAGGCTCACTTCTACGCGACGACCTTCGGCAGCGCTGGTGGCGCCAGCGGTGATGTCCTCAGGTTTCTTCATTTCGACTTTGTCGTCGGCTACGCCAGCGGCTTTGAGCGCTTCGCGAACGGCCTTGGCGCGCTCCTTGGCGATCTCCGCGTTTTTCGCAGGGTCGCCGCTTGGATCGACGTAGCCGCTGATCGCGAGTTTGCCGTTCGGCTTGGCTTTGAAGTAGTTCACGAGTTCAGCAACGCCTTTGTCGGTGTTCGTTGGCAATGCCGTCGAGCCCGAACCAAAGTAAACCTTCAGGAGGCCTGTCGAATTCGCGCCGTCAGCTTTGCCGGTGATGACGTAGCGCGCGTCGTCGCCAACCGTCGTGGTCGTTGCTGGCGCGGCAGCAGCGGGAGCAGCCGCAGCTGGTGCAGCAGCGGTAGCAGCCGCGGGAGCGGCAGCGACAACCGCAGCAGGCGCAGCGGAAGCGTGCGAACCGCCTTTAGCAGTGCCCGTGCCTGGGTGCAGCTGAGCAACGATCGGGACGATCAGCAGAGCAACGATGTTGATAATTTTGATCAACGGGTTGACTGCAGGACCTGCCGTGTCTTTGTACGGGTCACCCACGGTGTCGCCGGTGACGGCCGCTTTGTGCGCGTCCGAACCTTTGCCGCCGTGATGGCCGTCTTCAATGTATTTCTTCGCGTTGTCCCAAGCACCGCCGCCGGTACACATCGAGATCGCCACGAAGAGACCGGTGATGATGGTGCCCATCAGAAGACCACCCAACGCTGCTGGTCCGAGGATCACGCCCACGAGAATCGGGACGCCCACTGGCAGAAGCGACGGGATGATCATTTCTTTGATCGCGGAGGTGGTCAGCATGTCGACCGCTGCGCTGTAGTCAGGCTTGCGTTTGCCAGCCATGATTTGACCGTCAGCGAATTGACGACGCACCTCAACCACCACGGAACCCGCGGCACGGCCGACAGCTTCCATCGCCATCGCACCAAAGAGGTAAGGAATCAAGCCGCCGATGAAGAGGCCAACGATGACCATGTGGTTCGACAGATCGAATGATGTCGAGATGCCGAGGCTCTCAAGGCCGTGCGTGTAGTCAGCGAAGAGCACAAGCGCCGCGAGACCAGCGGAGCCAATGGCGTAGCCCTTGGTTACAGCTTTGGTCGTGTTTCCAACCGCGTCGAGCGGGTCGGTCACGTTACGCACTTCAGGTGGCAGTTCTGCCATTTCAGCGATACCGCCCGCGTTGTCGGTAATCGGTCCGTAGGCGTCAAGCGCGACAACGATGCCGGCCATGGAGAGCATGGCGGTTGCTGCGACGGCAATACCGTACAAACCCGCGAGCCAATGCGCTGCAAGGATCGCGACACACACGGCGAGCACTGGGTAACCCGTCGATTTCATCGAGATGCCGATACCGGCGATGATGTTCGTCGCGTGACCCGTCGTTGACGCTTGTGCGACATGCTTCACAGGTGCGTATTCGGTGGCGGTGTAATACTCGGTGATCCACACGAGTGCGCCGGTCAACACGATACCAACGACGCACGCGCCAAAGAGTCGCGCCGTCGTCACGCCTTCGCCGAGGTCAACGCCGGAGAACACTGCATTCGTCACGAAGAAAAATGCACCGAGCGACAACACTGCCGCAACTGTCAAGCCCTTGTAAAGAGCATTCATGATCTTGCCGGTGCCGCTGTATTTCACGAAGTAGCAGCCGATGATAGAGGCAATGATCGACACGCCGCCAAGCGCGAGCGGATAGACCGCTGCCATGCCAGCATTGGCCTTCATCAGAAGCGCGCCGAGAAGCATCGTCGCGATGATCGTCACGGCGTACGTTTCGAACAAGTCAGCAGCCATACCTGCGCAGTCGCCCACGTTGTCGCCCACGTTGTCGGCGATCACGGCAGGGTTACGCGGATCGTCTTCCGGGATGCCCGCTTCGACTTTACCCACGAGGTCAGCACCGACGTCAGCGCCCTTGGTAAAGATACCGCCACCGAGACGCGCGAAGATCGAAATCAGCGATGAGCCGAACGCGAAACCGATGAGCGGAGCCATCACTTTGTACAGGCCTTCCTTCATCATGTTCGCTGAGTGATCGGCCGTACCAAGTAGGAACCAATAAAAACCAGCAACCCCGAGCAGGCCCAAGCCAACCACCAACATGCCTGTGATGGCACCACCACGGAAGGCAACGGCGAGTGCGGCGTTGATGCCCGAGCGCGCGGCCTCAGCGGTACGCACGTTTGAGCGTACCGACACGTTCATGCCGATGAAGCCCGCTGCGCCGGAGAGCGCGGCGCCGAGCACGAAGCCGATGGCGGTTTTCCAGCCGAGGAAGATGCCGATCACGATGGCGAGAATGACGCCAATGATGGTGATCGTGCGGTATTGCCGCGCGAGGTAGGCCTTTGCGCCCGCTTGAATGGCGGCCGCAATTTCTTGCATTCGCGCATTGCCGGCCGAGAGACCGTTGATCCACGAAATCGAAACAAAGCCGTAGAG
>JAGNQL010000032.1 GCA_017989135.1 Burkholderiales bacterium | reverse complement strand
GTCCAGCAATTCCTTGCGGTTGCCGTCGCGCTTGGCAACTTCAACTTTCGTTTCGAAGCGAGCAGAGTCGTACTGGAGCTTGCTGCCTGAAGTTACGAGGCGTTCTCTCAACGCGCGAATTTCACTGTCCGACAGAACGGCCGCGTCAAGCACTCCGGAAATCGCATCGGCACTTCCGCGCGCTATGCCACTTGCTCCGCCTGCAACAGCTGGCGCGCTTCGTTCGGTAAGCGTTCCTGCTGCGATGATTACCTTGCCAACGCCGACCGCGCCGTCCGCAGTCCAACCCGCGATGCGGACAGCGCCTTTGGCGGCGCCACCGGCGAGAGAGGCCGCTGCCTTCTGACCGTTGCCGGTGACGCCGTCTCCAAGAGCTTCGACTTTGTTGCGGACCGTATTGGATGCTTCGGCGGCGCTGTTGTGAAGTGCTTGGCTAGCTTTGCGCGCGTTTGCGACAACAGCTTGCCCCACTAATTGCGTGCCTTTGCCGATATGTTCGGTCGCCTTTTGCACTGCGTCGGCAATCTGTGTCTCGTTTCTTATGACAGCATCGCGCGCCTTGCTCACGCCGTTTCCGGCTTCGCGGCCAAGTTTTTGAATGAGTTTGCCGCCTCTGGACAGCGAGTCCCGGAATTTCATCTAAATGTCGATGGCGTTTGCGTGGGGTATGGCGAAGTATGTAGGTTCAATCGACCGCTGTCTATGGCAAAAATTTGCAATATTTTTTTGGAATCTGTCCTCGTGAGGTACCCCCTCCACCCCTTCGCAAAAGGGGGAGGGGCACTTCGGATTCGCTTCCTACTGGCGGAAAAGGGGACCCTAGTCGCCCGATACGCGGGCCGCGTATGGTCAAAAGCCCTGCCCTCCGGGCAGGGAGACTTTGGTTTGTGCGTTATTTCGCGCACTATCCAAAGGAAAGCAACATGCACCATGTCAAAGTTATCGACTTCAATGACCTCGTTAACGCAATCGCTGCCCGTCAGCTGAAACAGGCGACAACCGTCGCTAGCAGCCTCGCCCGCAACACAATTGCCCGACTACGGCGGGACATGTCTCCAACCGTGTCCACAGTTATCCGTCGCGCAACCGTCAGGGGGCGCTGATGGAATCCGGAATGTTGGTGTTCATCGGCATGCTGTTGCTGCTGATGAAGCTGCCACGCCGCACGCTGCTGCGACTGCTGGGCTATGACGTGGCGGTGGACTTGGCCGTGTCCGCTGTGACGCTGGCAATCCACTGGGGTACGTTCTCAGGAATCATGGCGGCGACCATCGCTGGGCTGCTTATGAGCCTCACCACCAGTGCGTTGCGGCACCTAGTGGGCTATATCAAGCAGGGCAAGTATCAACCGGGCTACTTCGCACTTAAGATTTAAGCGCTAGCGCCGCACAAGGCGCACCGCTTCACCAACCCCAATCCTCATAGGCATGCACTTAACCGTGCAGGCGAAGCCATTTCCGAAAGGTTTGTAATGACCAAAACAATTCAACCCGACATCTACGCACGCGTCACTGACCGCATCATCACAGCGCTGGAATCCGGCGTTGCACCGTGGGTGCGACCGTGGCAAAGCGAGGTCGATCCGATACCGATCAATGCCGAATCGCGCCGCACCTATCGTGGCGTGAACTTCATCACGCTGCAACTCACCGCGCAGGCGTCCGGCTATTGGCGCAACTGTTGGTTGACGTACCGTCAGGCCGAACAACTTGGCGGGCGTGTGCGCAAGGGTGAGCATGGCGTGCCCGTCGTGTTCTGGAAACTGAATCGCGTGAACGCCAAGGCGGAAACGGAACCGTGGCCGCAAGAGACGCGACTGTTCGAAAACGTCATTCCACTTTTGCGTTACTACACGGTGTTCAACACGGCGCAGATTGAGGGCTTGCCCGCCGCGCTGGCGGACCCCGTACCCAGCATCCCGCAATGGCAGGGACATGACGTGGCGGATGAGCTGATCCAGTTGTCTGGCGCACGGATTCGTCATGCGGGCGGACAGGCTTTCTACGCGCCTGCGGATGACTATGTGCAGCTGCCCACGATGACTAGCTTTCGCGAAGCATCGGACTACTACGCCACGGCGTTGCATGAACTTGCTCACTGGACGGGCCACTCATCACGGCTCAACCGACAGCTCGGCAAACGCTTCGGTGACGAGGCCTATGCCATGGAGGAGCTGATTGCTGAACTCGGCTCCGCGTTTCTTTGTGCGCATTGCCGAATCGAGGGACAACTGCAACACGCCAGCTACATCGAGTACTGGCTCAAGGTGTTGCGCGCTGACAAGCGTGCAATTTTTGCGGCCAGCACGAAGGCGCAGAACGCTGCCGACTTCCTTACTGCGAAGCTCGCGCCCGCCGAGTCCGAAACGGTGCTCGCAACCGCAGCTTGATCCTGCGCATCACATTCGAACGAAGTCTCTTTCGCGGGGTTATGGGGACACAAAACTGAAAACGCCGCAATCACTACACGCAAGGCCACGGCTTATCCCCGTGGCCTTGTCTTTTTGTACCTATTGGAGATCAAAGATGGACAACTATTTTTCACACTTGGCACAGATCAACGTCAACGAGCATGTCGAAAAGAAGGGCCAGTTCTCATACCTGAGCTGGCCGTTTGCCGTGGCGCAATTGCGCCAGGTAGACCCTACCGCAACATGGGAGGTACGTCGATTCGACGGGCTGCCTTATCTGCGCAGCGAGACAGGTTACTTTGTCGAAGTCGCGGTGACGATGCAGGGCATCACTCTGTCGCAAGTGCATCCCGTCCTCGACGGACGCAACCAACCGCTGTTGCAGCCAAGCTGCTTTGACATCAACGCCAGCATCCAGCGGGCACTGGTCAAGGCCATCGCATTGCATGGCCTTGGGCTCTATATCTATGCGGGCGAAGACTTGCCACAGGGCGAGGCCAGCGCAGTCGGTGCACACACGGCACCAACACCGCCACGACCCAAAGCGACGGTCTCACCCATCGTGAGCGGCAGCACTGCGTCTATGGCACAGATTCGTTATATCCAGCGGCTGATTGCAGAGACCGGTACCACCGTGGCAAAGGTGACTGAATACTTTGGCGTGTCAACGCTCGAAGAGCTGACATCGCATGCCGCCAGTCGCGCTATCAAGTCCCTGGAGAAGAATCGGAAGGCTGCGTAATGGGCGCCATCGTCAAACTCCTACAAGGATCGCCGGAATGGCATGCGCATCGCAAGGGATACCGCAACGCCAGTGAAACACCAGCGGTGCTCGGCGCATCACCGTGGATGACGCCCTATCAGCTTTGGCAACTCAAGACGGGGCGCAGCGAACCTACCGAGACAACGCCCGCAATGAAACAGGGCACCCGCCTGGAGCCGGTCGCGCGCGAAGCCTATGAGCAACTGACGGGGCACATCATGGAGCCACTGGTTTTGGTGGAAGGTGACTACTCCGCCAGCCTTGATGGCATCACGCTTGAAGGCGACTTGATCCTCGAAATCAAATGTCCGATGTCGAAGGACTCCAAGATACTGACCGAAGCCAGAGCAGGGCGCATACCCGAATCGATTTACTGGCAGCTACAGACCCAGCTCTACGTGAGCCAGGCAGCGCTGGCGCACCTGTACGTCTACGACGGCACGAGTGGCATATTGCTTGAACTGGAGCCCGATCCGAACGCGTGGGCAACGCTGCGTGAGGGCTGGGATCGGTTCATGAGCTGCGTGCATCGGGATGAGCCGCCACCGCTAACGGATCGGGATACTTTGGTTCGAACTGACGTGCCGTGGCAGGAGGCCGCTGCTGGCTATCTGACGCTCAAGACTGAAGCCGATGCTGTCGCGGCGAAGCTGGAGGCCGCGAAACAAAAGCTTATCGGATTGACGGCGCATTCCAGCGAATCGGGTTGTGGCGTTACCGTCAGTCGCTACTGGAAGGGCGGCACAATTGACTATAAGAAGCTGCCGCAGCTTGCGGGCGTAGATGTGGAAAGTTATCGGGGGAGCGGGCGAGAGGAGGTTAGAGTTTCCGTGGGGAGGTGACCACTCACCTGTCCCGCTAGATTTCACGGTCGACTTTGAAAGTGCGTCCCGCGTGCGGATCGTGCTGACAATATGCGTCTAATACGTGCTTCATTGCCGTCGATTGTCGGTTAATCTTGTCACCCGCGTGCCACGCACGCAAACTACTTAGGATGTGAAATGCAAGTCTGGATTAAGTCTCTCGAAGTTGATATGCAAGTTAAGCAGAAGGGCATCGAGCTTGAAGTGCGGAACCCTGATGGTGTTGGACAGATCGGGGATTGCTACGCCACCATGACCGGGCTGACATGGTGCCATGGACGGACCGCGAAAGAGAACGGTATCAAGATTTCATGGGGCGAGTTCCAGACGATTTGTGAGTCAGCTGAGACGCTGAAGGCGGCAGTAAGCGCCGCGAAGAGTGTGACAGTAGCTAAGACTGCGAAGAAGACAAAGTCGAAGTAACTCGGATGCAACGCCGTTCTAAGCTCCGTGTTGCCTGAACGCGGGTCTTCGGAAATTTTGTTGTGCGGCGCAATTTTTTGATTGCGATGTGCCTCGGCGTTGCCTCAACCGGGTGCGTTGGCTTAGCAATTGGAACCTCTTCCAGTAAAAGCTCACGGAGTCGAGCATTCCCCGCGATTGAATGCTCGAATCGCCAAGTTGTGGAGTCCGAGTTCGTGGCTGGGCGCGACTTACTCGCAGCCTTTGTTGGCAGCACGTTTGTGGATGATTCGCACCAATTTACGTCACCCTTTGGCGTTCACAAACTTGGCGATGAGAAACACAACGCGTTGAACTAGTTGGCGCAAGATAGCTGGAGAGTGGACGCGATGCGGAGGCAGTTTGTGAACGTCGTTGGCCTGCCCATAACTTCCGATTAGCTAGACGCCCGTTACTCTATGACGGACTTGCTGTGCATTGTCGACGGCATGTCGCAGTTGTGCGAGCAACTATCGGAGCTAAGTCGAAAGTCTCCGCTGCAATTCTCTTCACCCGACCGAATTCAAACCGCGTAACTTATCGATAAAGAGCCACCGATGAATCGTCTGCTTGATATTGGATTCGAACCGGCAGGGCATTGGCTTCTGCAAGAGGAGAAACTAAGTTTTGCATTGACCCGGCATTCGACACAAACAAACATACTGTATGCCTTCGTGTGTGACGGTATTGTCATGTATGTTGGGAAGACCGTGCAGTCTCTTTCCAAACGAATGGCTGGGTATCGCACACCAGGCAAGACGCAAACAACCAACATCAACAACCACCGCCGGATCATTGAACTGATCAAAACTGGATCGGCGATTGAGATTCTCGCGCTGCCGGACAATGGCCTGATGCATTACGGGCAATTCCATATCAATATGGCAGCTGCGCTTGAAGACGACATCATCAGAAAGCTTGATCCCCAATGGAATGGCGGCAAAGTCGAGCAAGTGTCACCGGTGACGGTCGACGTGTCAGAGCCGGAAGTTAGCGCGCCTTCAGATGTCACCGCCACTTTCACTTTCCTATTGCAACCAACTTATTTCCGATCAGGCTTTTTCAATGTCGGAGTGGGCGCTCAGCAGCATCTGGGCGGTGACGGTGAGACGATAGAGCTGTTTCTTGGAGATGCGGCGCAGCCGGTCTTGGGTGTGATCAATCGCCGCGCGAATACCAATGGCACGCCACGAGTAATGGGGGGAACGAAGCTTCGCGATTGGTTCCAAGCGAATGCGCGGGAAATGGACGTTGTTGCGGTGCAGGTGCTTTCACCGACAGCTATACAAATGCATACGACGGGTTAGAAGTTTTCTTTAACGCGGTGATCGGGCGAATGCCGCTTTTGCAGGTTTGACGTAGAACCACTTAGTCGGCCGCACATGCATGATTCACTGGCAACGCTATCAAGCTTTGTAAAGTTCAATGTCGACCACGTTGATGGCGATCAAGACAACAATCATTTGGGGATAGTTATGAAAGTGGAAACGGCATGGGTGTCACCGCCGCAGGCGATTGGAGGGCTCGATCACCTGGGTACCCAAGCCCCTTGCGTATTGGTCTACAGCCAGTTGCTACCAGGCATCACGAACGTCACTGATCGTGCTCGTTACTATTCTTTTTATCCATGGTTGATCTGGTCGCTCGACCAGCGATACCCAAAGGATGACGAGGCGCAATTTGTGGAGTTCTTCCGGCGTGCCGACTGTCTCTTCACACTATTGTCAGAGCGCCACGCGCGCACCACGGACGGCGACAACGAGCGACATGGCGTGGCGATGGTCGGTAGAAACCAACTCACGCTGGCTTTGGATCGGCTGGAAGGCGGTGACGAGCTGATACTCCCCCAATACACATCCCAAGACTCGACGCGGCGATATTTCAAGAGTCCGCTGGGTGGCCTTTCCCAGTACTATGCCGGTACCTTGAGTGGCCTCAAGTTAACCGATGCCTCCGCTAAACCGTGGATCGAGTACACGAAGCTGGTCGGAGCGCCTCTTGCCAAACAGTTGGACGCGAGCATTCAGCCGGATCGATTCTGGAAGGTGGTCGAGAGCGGATTCGTAACGTGTGACGACCTTGACGCGCTGGGCGATCTATGTGCGTGCCAGTTGCCTCACAGCGAACGTGAGCGCACGACGCTGGTGGACCTCTATTTCGATCGAAACGACGCGTACGAACAGGAAGGCATCCAGCGTCGATGGTCGCTTGCGCTGATTCTGAATCTGGCTCACTCCCTCACTGGTGGAAATGACCTGACGGAATCGGTATTTCGGGCATGCACATATTCGGGCGCGCTGCACGGACAAGTCCCTTGGCTCCCGCCGGAGCCGCTGCGCTCCACAGTAGCGTGTTGGGCGACGTACCAACGAAACGATCTGCTGTCAATTGCTTGCCAGACGGTACTCGGTCTCGCGCTACGCGAATTAGAGCCACATGACGCCGCGAGCAAAACTTTCTATAGCTCGGTCGAGTCGTTCGCAGAGGCGTTTTCAGGTAGCGCTTTAGTCTTCGCTGTCGGACAGAACCTGAATGTAAAGCGGATGGGTGACTTTCTCGACGGGTTGGTCGTTTCCATGCCTCCGCTTACGGCTTGGGAGAATGAGAAACACGAAATTCAGATGGCGCAGCGGATGCTGGTAAGCTGGTCACGTCGCGACGAAACGGGGATACTTCTTGAACTCGTGGTGACTATGTTATCGCTGCTTGCCTGCCGCGATGATCTCTCAAAGTCGCCCTATGGCGCTGTCGCCATTTCGCCAGATGCGCTTATCGACTATCCCATTAACTTGGTGAGCTTTAGAGCGCGTGTTGCCACATGGAAGCCAATGAGTTTTTCCGCGTTTATCGCAGACCTTGTGACTTGGTGTCTGAACACCCATCTGCGGGTTGCGCTGCGCAAACTTAGCAACACAGGACGCGCTACCTTCCACATCAGACCCTCGGAACGCGGTCTAGAGGTTGTCGGCGAAGTACCGCCACCAGCGAACACCGCTCCGCGCTTCCGGCAGGCTGTTCAGATTTTGCGCGACGTAGGCGCGCTGACCCGCGATGCGTCACAGCCGAATGGACCGACCAGGCCGACAGAACTGGGGAGGGCACTCATGGAGTTCTCCAGTGAATGATTTCCTCTCAATTCTTGAGGTCATCAAGCGTGGGGGCTATGAGGCGTCGTTGATTACGACGTTCAATGCGACCTTGCCGTTTTATGAGGAGGTGGTCTTACGCAAGCTGGTGGCTGCCGGATGCCGTCACAACGTGGTTTTGATGGATCGCTCTCAGTGCGCCATTTCTTGGTCTAGCGAAGCGACTAGGCCAAGACTGGCAGGCGACGCTTACACGTTGCTGCCTATCGCCGCGCCAGGTGCATTTCATCCCAAGGTATGTATTTTTGTCGGTTCAAAAAAAGCATCGATCCTGATCGGTAGCCACAACCTGACGCTTTCCGGTTTCGGCTACAACCGCGAGGTTACCAACTGGATCGAAGTTGCTGGCCCGAAGGATGCTGAGGGAGCAGGGGTGCTGGCGGACGCGTGGCGGATGGCCAGTCAATGGATCGAGATGGAACGAGGCTATGTTTCTGATTCATTGCTTGAATCGGCTTTGAGCCTTGTCGACTTCATCGCTCCTCTCGTCGCCAATGCCGAACCTTCGACAAACACGGTAGCTTTGACTCACGGTCCCTTTACGATACCCCTGATCGACCAGATTGCAGAAAAAATTTCGCGCGATGTGAGTCGCATCGGGATGGTTGGCGCATTCTTCGACAAAAATTTGACCTTTGTCGGTGACGTTGCGCGGCGCTGGCCCGAGGCGCAGCTGGTGGTCGGCATCGATCCGGACTCGGTGCAGATGCTTGCTGCCCCGGCGATCGGCGTCGCGCGCTACGTGGACGTCCGCAAGTTGTGGCCAGATCGACAAGCTTATCTACACGCCAAAATGATCTGGTTCGATTCCGGAGACGATCGAAGCGCTTTCTTGAGCGGCAGCGCGAACCCTAGTCAACCCGCGTGGATGGGGCCAACGGCATCTAGCAACGTTGAAGCCGTCCTCCTGCGACTCGGCAGCGACGCGCAAGATGCGGCCAACGCGATCGGCTTGCATGGTCTCTTCGACCTTGAGGAGCTGGCCCCCGAAATTTTCCAAACAATCGCGGAGCGAAGCGCCGTCGAAGTTGATCGAAGCGATTCGGTCCGAGTTCCGTTGTGGACGGGCGTCTCGATCGGCGAATCCGGCGAGATACGAATTGGTACGCGCCACGGCAAACTGACTGCAGACCGTTCCGTCTTGTTCGATGCGGACATGAAGGTGATAGGCGAGATCGAATGCCTGAAGGTAGTCGAGAATGAACTTGTTCTTGTGTGGTCAGGCGATATCGCGCGCGTCCGATCCTGCCTGCTCTATTCGCTGGGAAACATCGTCGCACGCGTCATGATTCATCACCCTGAACGGGTATCAGCGTCATCGCAACCCTCGCGTCAGGATCAGATTCGTCACGCGTTGGGCGGGCTCGGTGCGAGCGAGGGGGACATTTCCAAGCTGATTGCGTCTGTGGAACGTGTCATCTTTTCGGAGGAGACGCACAAAGAGGTGGAGTCGGTTCTGCGGAAGCACACGGAAACCCGATCCGGCAAAGGCCAGGTCGTTAGGCCCGCGTCCCTTGCAGTTGACATCGTCGACCTGCCCGGGAAAAGTAAGAAGCTTCGCCTTTTAAGGTCGGGAGACCTCTCATACCTACTTGATGTATTGCTTCGCCGTCTATCGGAAGGTTTGCACAGCACGCCTTCCGGTATCGACGCACGTGGATTCACGGAAGAAGAACTAGTTGGCACTGATGGGAGCGAAGAAGTCAGGCCGCCCGAGTACGTCCTTCCTCGTACCAATCTGACCGATTCGAAAATTGCCGAGAGCGTCGCCAAAAAAACTAAGGCTCTGACGAGGCAGATGGTTAAACAATTGGGGCTAGCTAGCGCGGATCGCACGCGTGGAGCAACTGCCATGCTTCAGCTTGTCGCCGTGATCGCGCTCGTGCGTGAGCTACGTCTACTAGACAAGACGTCCCGCTGGAAGAGCGCCCGAAAATGCTTGGTCGAAGCGCCGACTCGTCGATACTTGCTCGAGGAGTCACTGAAGTATGTCTTGGGCGCGACTTCGCCCATGCTTGAACACACAGACGGAGCTAGCGTTGCCGACGCCGAGGAGGGCGCTGAATTGAGGGTGCTTCTGCTGTGGTTAGCGTGGGATTTGGGCGAACAGCTTACCGACGAATTCGGACGAATTTCGAATGCGAGTGAACTGAAGTCCAAGCTTCGTACCAATGCAATGTTTCTGAGACTGGTTCCGCCAATGGCCCAAGACCGCGACGCGTGTAATGCCCTCGCGGATAGTATCTACCGAACGATCCGCCCAGTTCCTGAGGTCGCCCTCAGCGCCAAGACCTGGATGGAGCGTCATATGAGATACGGCGCCGCGTGGGCAAAAGGCGTAAGCGACGCAACGACACTCTGCGTTGGAGGCTATTGCCGGCTTCTTGGCGCGGAAGCGACTCCCCACGTAGTGCTGGAACTCTCCGACCGCCTCGTCGGCTTCTGGGCCTACGACGGCGTACGACGTTTCGCGCGGGACCGAGTCGTCGCTGTCACGCCGCTCGCTGAGAGCTCGTAGTTGAAGCGGCTCGGGACGTTTTGTCAACGGAAGCTCCGTTGCCGAGAGAAAATTTCCGCCGTTCGGCACCAAACCGATCTCGACCCGGTCGTCGCTCGCAAGGCGATTCGCGTTAGTGGCGACGCGCAGCTCTGCTGGCTACAGTGATCAACTATCGCGTTGGTCGCATAGGCGTCTAAAGTTCGAACACCCTCTTGAAAGTTTGAGCAATGAATTTCTCGGTACCACGCGTTGAGGTGGTTGCGTACGGGACACATTGTTTACTTGTGACGGTCAAACAAATGATTGGCCATCGGACGATCTATTCATGCGTTTTGTCGGATACTAGGTGAGTCCGAATCCTTCGACACAGCCCGATTCACAAATGAAACCCTATCTTGATCTTGGGCGTCGCTTCGCGCTCCTTACTGACTATACGACCCAATCTCTGTTCGAGTCTGGCTTCGACAGTGCTCGGCAGTCTTGGGCTCAACTTCTAGAGGGGCGTTTCTCGGTAGTTGTCGGACGAGCTAATTTCGGCAAGACGACTGAGCTCAAGGCCAAGAGTCAGGCATTGCGTTGCCAGGGGCGCGCCGCTCTGTACGTCGCGCTGCACAAAGTATTGGGTGACGACACCCTTGAATATGCGCTGGATTCGGAGGACTGCGAGGCATTCACTGCTTGGAAGTCCGAAGGCGGGCAGCTGTTCGCATTTGTCGACTCCCTCGACGAGGCGTCGCTTGGGACCGAAGACGGTATTCGGCGTGCGCTGCGCCGACTGCGCAATGCTCTTGATCGGCCGAATGCTGACGTGAAATGGGTCCTGTCGTCACGGCCAGCCGTACTCACCGAAGACGTGCTTGAACTCCTGCAGGCTGAGCTACGAACAACTGTTTACCTGGGCTCAAGTACGAAGCGGTTGGACGAGGATGAGTCCAACACTGCGCTTGTTTCGGAGGATGAGAACGATGGCGGGACAGCCGTACCGGCTGCGTCCTCGGGCGACATCACGTCAGCCGCCGCCGTTACTAGAACCAAAAAAGTGGCCTCACACGATCAACTGAAGCTATTTGCGCTACTTCCTCTCGATAGCGCGGGTGCGGCGCTCTATCTGCAAAGTCGAGGGGATATCGTTAATGTCAAGGCGACACTCAGTTCGGCTAGGCAGTACGGGCTAGCAAGTCTTACGGAAAGTCCAGGGGGCTTGGACATCCTTGCCCACATTGACCCGGCTGGGCATCCTCCCGACTGCCTTTCCCATGCGTTTGAAAAAGTAGTTGAGGCCGTGCAACGGCAACAACGTGCTGACCCAAGAGAACTCCGGTCGGGGAGTCCGCCCCCTGAGAGCCTCGACGATGCGATCGGGCGATTGGCTTGTGCATCAGTCCTTTGCCGGCTCCCCAACATCGAGATATCGCCCCATGCGCTGCAGCACCGCGACGGAGTGCTTTCGGCGCGACCGATCATTGCTTCAATCTTGTCACAGCGCTCGCTCGAATACCTGCTTGGATCATGTCTGTTCATTGACTCAGGCAAGTACCAAGTCAAGTTTTACCCGGAGGAGCTTTTGCCGTTCCTCGCCGCAAAGCACTTAGCGTCTTTGGTGAAGTCTCCCGAGCACGCCCGACGGTTACTAGCTAATTTTATTTGGCGCGCGACTACGGGCGAGTGTGGGGTCCATCGCGTGCTTCTGCCACTTGCGGGCTGGCTTTCAGTCTTCAGTTCGCATTGTCGCAAGGAGATACTCGCGGTCGAACCACAGGCCGTAGCCTTCTTCGGCGATCTGAGGAATCCCGAGGTGCAACTTCACGAGGCAACGGAGGCGCTTGAGAGCGCCTTTGAGCGACTAGTGTTGAAAGGCGACTCCCTAGGGCGTATGCACTATCGGCTCACGGCCGAGAACTTCTGGCAAGTAGGCAAGCCCGGTTTAGAGCCAACACTTCTGCGTCTCTTCGAAACCTACAGTGCCGATTGGCACGCGCGGGAGGCGCTTCTGGACATTGCAGGTCACGCTCGCATGCCTATCTTCCGAGACGTCGTTTTGGATGCTCACGGTCGTGACTACTCAAAACTGCTCGATGAAAGTCTTGATCTGGCCTACATCTTGGTCTTGGGTTATGACGTCGATTTACAAGCTCTTGGTGACGCACTTAAGGCGAAGCCAATCTTGCCTGAGTCGGGTGCGGCGAATCTACTCGTCGAACTGGCCTGGAAAGCGCTGGACGCGACGTCCATGGCGGACATTGCAGTCTTCCAGCTCCGAAGCGGGAAAAGCTTTTTCTCTCTCGACTGGGTTTTGACGCGAGATGTTGGGCCGACGGCCAGCGACATTGACCTCTACCGACTAGTTCGCTCATTGCTACTGCGGTTGGTCGCCAACTACGCTGGCACGACTAAGCACCAGGCGGCGTATCGAGAGGAAGCGCAGTTTGTTGAGTTAGTAATGAAGCTGCTCGCACTGTTGCTCCAACGGCCGTCTGTCGCACCGATGCGTGCTGCAAAGCTTTGCCTGGTACTCCACCGCTTTTGCCGTGAACACCACGACGGGGGGGCCGATGTGGTCCAGCTACACGACGCATTGCGGGCAAACGAGGCTGTCCGAATGGCATTGTTGGTTGGCTTGATATCCCCTACTCTTGGAACTGCCGACAGCATCGCGAAGGCGTTATTTGGTTACCCGCCTATCTATCCGTACGTCGAAGGCGATGAATTGAAGTTAGGTGAGCCTGGATTCAACGATCTCGTTCACCGATGGTCGAGTCACTTAGCGATATCCGCGCCTCAGCCATCAAAGCGCGGCAACCGCTCGCGCATCGTAAGTAAGGAGGCTAAAACAACTCTATTGAGTATGGTGGAAGGGCTTCGCGATGCCACAGCTGAAAATGCGATGTGTTGGGTGGCGGGCTGGCTCCGTAGGACGAGTAGTTCGTCGCGCTGCGGCGAATGTAATTTTGAGCTGTTCGAGACTGCGGCTGGTACAGAGATTGCACAAGCAGTGCGTCAAGGCCTTAGCGCACTGTGGCGTAACCAGCCGCCGACTTGGCTCGAGGACGAACCGCAGTCCACCCGAGTCCTTATCATCGCAGGCCTGCAGGGGTTGCACTTGGACCTCGCTGACGGTTCACGCCTGCCTGCGCTGAGGGAGTCGGAAGTACGACAAGCCATTCGATATGCGCAGTTTGAAATCAACGGCTATCCAAAGTGGTTCTGGAAGTTGGTCGAGGCGCATGAGCAAGTGGCCGCCCAGGAGCTCAGCGAAATTCTGGCGCGCGCCAGCCACGGCTCAGTGTCCGCTGAGAAAGCTGAGGCACTCATTCGTGGGCTCACCGAAGCGCCTGCCACAGTTCAACGTATTCTGGCTCCTGCGGTTTGGTGCTCTGCAGTGGAGAACCACAAATGGGATTGTCACAACACGGAGGCTGCGCTTACGGTGACCGTTTCCCGCTTTGAGGTCGTCGACCAGAGCACGTTCGAGACTGAAGCGTGGCGACGCATGGAATGTGCGTTTGACGAGGAAGTTTCTGGTTTCAGGGAGCCTGCAAGCCCTCCGACTTCGGAGCAGCGCGAGGACGGGTTGAGGGGTTGGAACCTCGCAAGTGAGCGGCAAGCGCGAAATTCCGATGCGGTTGCTTGGGGCAGCTTTTGGTTATTAACTTATCCGGGGAGCTTCGCAGATCGATGGGAGGCATGGTACGCGTGGAGCCCGGCACAGGCTGCGCGGTTTATGTTCGCTCTTGCAGCCCATCTGGGTGAGGATCGAGGAGGGCGACTCAGGAACGTTTCCGACAAGGGCAGCGTTGGACTTAGGGCGCTTCAAAAGCTGTACGGCTGGATTCCATTGGTGGTCAAAGAAGAGGACGACATCAAACGCGAGGAAGGCCGCGTCTATTCACTTGGCGTGCGTGACCACGCTCAAAGCTTGCGTGATGCTATTGTGCCCGCCATTGCGCATGCGAAGTCGGAGGAGGCGTACCAGGTGCTCAGCGAGCTCCTCACGGGGGCGTCGGGACCCAAAGCAAAATATTTGCGCTACGAGCAATTCATGATGCGCGAACAGCAGCACGCTACGAAACCGATTGCTCAGAAGAATTATCTGGAGTTCGAGCGAACATTTGCGCCGCCGGTCTCCAGTTACATCGAGTTCGCTATGGCTATTGAGAGCGACCTTCTGAGCGTCAAGAGTCAAATTGAGATAGGCGAGTTCAGTCTGAGGCGTTTTTTTAACTCGTTGAACTACGACAGGATCAAGACTGATAACCACGGGCTCGCCCTTGAGGAGGACTTCCAGGCATTGCTCGGCAGCGAGCTCAACCACGCAGCCGCCGGGCGCTATGCCGTGACACTCGAACCTATTCTTCCCGAGCAGACTCGGCGTGATGTCCTGTGCCAGAAGGGATCGCTGCGAGCAACGGTAGAACTTAAGATGTCTAAGCGATGGACCATGAGCGACTATCTCACAGCCTTGGAGCATCAACTAAAAGGGCAATACATGATGTCGCCCAACTCGAAAATTGGCTACTTCGTCGTTGTGCTCCAGGAGGATCGACAATGGCGAGGTACTGACGGTGAGCCCGTTGAGTTTCAAAAGCTCCTTGCGATTCTCAGCGAGAAGGCGCGACAGCTTGAGATAGCTGATAGTTCGGTATACCTCAGAGTCATCGGCATCGATGCCACTCCGCGAACGGACTTTCGCGCCGCCCGCCGATTAAATGCAGGTGATGCGGCCGCAAAGTACTCGAACGGAAGCGGCAAAGTCTAGAGTGGTCGTGGGCGAAGACCCCAGTGGATAGTGGAGGAGCTGAAGGTGGGCAAAAAGTTAGAGGACTTTCTTTCCCGCTGACGATGTCGTTGAGCGTTGACTTCCGTGTGAGTCGAATAAAGCGTTTAGTGCGGCCTGCGACCCGAGACTTGCTTTGCGACGGGCGTGGACAAACGCTGTTGGGAGGCTATGCGCTTTATGTGCGGCGCCAACGAGTGCGATAACTACCATTGTCCCGTGGGACACTGGCGGGACAATTCGCCACAAAAAGTGACCAAAAACTGCGTTTGATGGCGACTGATGAAATTGCCTAAGTCGTTGATTAGTTTGTTATTATTAATTGTGGTGTGTTGCCGCTATTCGGTTGGAAAGAGCTGTTAATCCGTAGGTCCCTGGTTCGAGCCCAGGTCGAGGAGCCAAAATTCTAGAAAAGCCCCGTTTCGGGGCTTTTTGCTTTTCAGCGTTGTAGCTGATTAGGCTTTAGAGCTGGCGGCGCTTACCCAGCGAACAATATCCGCCGCGCTCATCGCGCCAGATTGCCGCGCGACTTCGCGCCCGCCAACAAACACGACCATCGTCGGGATGCTGCGGATGTTGAATTGAGCGGCGGCTTGTTGTGCGGCTTCCGTATCGACCTTGGCGAATCTGACGCTTGGCATCTGCTTGGCCGCCGCAGCGAACTGTGGCGCCATCATCTTGCACGGGCCACACCATGCCGCCCAGAAGTCGACGACGATGGGAAGTTCGGTGCGCGCGATGTAGTTTGCAAACGTCGTGTCGTCAAGCGCGAAAGGCTCTGGCGAAAGTAGGGGTGCTTTGCAGGTTCCGCAGACAGGGCCGTCGGCAAGACGCGCGTCGGGCACGCGGTTGGTGGCGTGGCAGCTTGGGCAGACGATGAGCATGGTAACGACCTTTCTGAACGGCGATTAACAGCCCGGTTTCGCGCCGAGTTTACGCAGGATGGATTCCATTAGGCACCACTTCGTGAGCGCGCTTTGCAGGAGGTTCGCGCCGACAAATGCGGTGAACGCGAGCCACCACTGGCTTACGAAAATTGGGCTGCCGGGAATGCCCAGCGCGAGCGAGAGCAGGATGAAAGTGCCGGCGACTAAACGAACAATTTGCCATGAGGTCATGATTAAACTCCTTGAGTGGGTGCCGCAGTGGCGGCGTTGGTTGTAACGATGGGTGCGTCGTCCGCGGTCGCACCAGTGATAGCACCGAGACGATTGCGATAGGCGACGTAGTAAAGAATCGGAATGACCACTAGCGTGAGCAGTGTGGAGACGAATATGCCGAAGATGAGCGAGATCGCGAGCCCGTTGAAAATCGGGTCGTCGAGGATGAAGAACGCGCCGAGCATCGCCGCCAGACCGGTCAACATAATCGGTTGCGCGCGCGTGATCGCCGAGTGCACGATGGCTTCGTTAAACGGCACGCCTTCGCGTACTTGCAAGTTGATGAAGTCAACGAGCAAGATCGAATTTCGCACAATGATGCCCGCGAGCGCGATCATGCCGATCATGC
Organism: Burkholderiales bacterium; assembly: GCA_017989135.1. GTDB lineage: Bacteria > Pseudomonadota > Gammaproteobacteria > Burkholderiales > Casimicrobiaceae > Casimicrobium. Next base: position 5,788 of record JAGNQL010000032.1, on the reverse strand, counting down.
TCGTTGCGGTGTATTGCGCGCCGAGGAGCGCATGGCCCGGCATGACGCCGATGATCGTGAGCGGAATCGGCGCCATGATGATGAGCGGCGTTAAATACGAACCGAACTGCGCCACCACCAACAGGTAAATCAGGATCAAACCAACGCCATACGCCGCGCCCATATCGCGGAAAGTCTCGTAGGTGATCTGCCATTCGCCGTCCCACTTGATCGAGTAGTCACGGTAGGCTTCTTCGGGTTGTTTGATGAAATATTCAACAAGCTTGCCGCCGCCCGGTGCGGTGATTTCAGCGACTTTGCTGCGCATGGCGAACATGCCATACAGCGGGCTGTCGACCTTGCCGGCCATGTCGCCGACGACGTAGTTCACGGGCAGTAAATCCTTGTGATTAATCGGTTGCTCACGCACGGTGTCGGTCACGGTGACCAGTTCGCGGATCGGCACCAGTTTGCCTTCCGCGCTGCGCACCGAGAGCTGTAGCAACGCGTTCACGTCGCCATGTTGCTGTGGTGGCAATTGCAGCGTGGCGGCGGCCGGATACTTCGTTTCGTCGTGCAGGTACGCCGTTGCTTCGCCTGCAAGACCTGCGCGCAAAGTGCTCACGATGACTTGCTGCGGGACGCCGAGCATCGCAGCCTTGCGGCGATCCACAACCAAGAGCGTTTTCGGCGCGCTCTTGATGCTGCTGTCGTCAACGTCGACCACGCCGTCGGTTTTCTCATACACGGCGCGCACAGCCTTCGCCACTTTCAGTCGGCCCTCTGCCTCCGGGCCATAAATTTCGGCCACGATCGGCGAGAGAACTGGCGGGCCTGGCGGCACTTCGACGACTTTCACGTTCGCACCAAATCGTGCGCCGATTTTTTGTAGCTCCGGCCGAACGCGTGTGGCGATCACGTGGCTTTTGTCGCTGCGGTGACTTTTGTCGACGAGGTTCACTTGAATGTCACCGACGTCGCCGCCGCTGCGCAGGTAGTACTGTCGAACAAGTCCATTGAAATTGATCGGTGCCGCGGTGCCGGCGTAGGCTTGATAGTCAGTCACTTCGGGCACGGTGGCGAGGTACGCGCCGAGCTCATGCAGTGTCGCAGCGGTCTGCTCAACCGGCGTTCCCGCGGGCATGTCGACGATCACCTGAAACTCGGATTTGTTATCGAGTGGCAACATTTTCAGGAGCACCAAGCCCATGATCGGCAGCGCCACAGAAATCGCGATGAGTCCAGCGATGCCGAGGCCAAGGAAACGACGATTTCGCTTGCCTTTGCGTTCATCGAGCAGTGGCGTGAACACGCGTGTGAACAGCGGCGCGAGCTTGCCCGAAAGACCGGAATGCGCATTGCCGCTGTGCGCGGCGGACGGTTTCATCCACAGCCGCGACAGCCACGGCGTAACGACAAACGCAATGGCGAGCGAGAGCAGCATGCCCATGCTCGCGTTGATCGGAATCGGGCTCATGTACGGCCCCATGAGGCCCGATACAAATGCCATCGGCAGCAGCGCCGCGATCACGGTAAGCGTGGCCAAAATCGTTGGGCCGCCGACTTCGTCGACGGCGCCGGGGATGATTTGTGTGAGCGTCTTCTCGGGGAAAAGCTGCTGGTGACGGTGGATGTTTTCGACGACGACGATGGCGTCGTCCACCAATATGCCGATGGAGAAAATCAACGCGAACAGCGACACGCGATTGAGCGTGAAGCCCCATGCCCACGAGGCAAATAGCGTTGCAGTGAGCGTCAAGATTACGGCTGCGCCGACGATGGCGGCTTCACGTCGCCCGAGCGCAAGGAAGACGAGCGCGACGACTGACGCCGTTGCGAACAAAAGTTTCGTGATGAGTTTTTGTGCTTTGTCGTTGGCGGTCGCGCCGTAGTTGCGCGTCTCGGCGACTTGCACGTCGGCGGGAATCACGGTGTTTTTTAGCGCGTCAACGCGGCGCGTTACAGCGTTGGCGACATCAATCGCGTTTTCGCCCGGCTTCTTCGTGACGCTGATCGTTACCGCTGGGTATTCGGCCGCGTCTTTGCCCGCGACACCGTGCCACACGTAGCGGCCTGCGGGCATCGCGCCGTCGCGCACGTTTGCTACGTCGCGCAGGAACACGGGTTTGCCTCCGCGAACTGACACGACCAACTCGCCCACTTCACTGGCTTCTTTCAAGAACGGTCCGGATTCAATCGACACCGAGCGATTGCCGGTGATGAGTTCGCCGACAGGCAAACCGAGATTCGCCGAGAGCAATGTGTTGCGCAAGTCGGGCACGGTGACGCCGACGGCGTTCATGCGCGTCGGGTCAATCTCGATCATCACCGCGCGGCCGGGCCCGCCGATGGTGACGACTTCGCGAGTGCCGTTCACGCGCTTGATGTCTGCCTCAACGCTGTGCGCGATGCGCTCCAGATCGAACGCGCCGGTCGCCGTGCTTTTGCTGAAGAGCGTGAGCGTGACAATCGGAACGTCATCGATGCCTTTCGGCTTGATGATCGGGGCGAGTACGCCGAGGCCTTTCGGCAACCAATCCGCGTTCGAATTCACCGTGTCGTACAGCCGCACGAGAGCCTCAGTGCGTGGAACGCCCACTTTGAACTGCACCGTGACAATCGCGAGGCCAGGGCGCGAGACTGACATGACATGCTCAACGCCGGAAATTTGCGAGAGCACTTGTTCGGCTGGGATCGCGACCGATTGCTCCACTTCGCGCACGGCAGCACCGGGGAACGGAATCAGCACGTTCGCCATGGTCACGTTGATTTGTGGCTCTTCTTCGCGCGGCGTGACGAGTACTGCGAACACGCCGAGCAGCAGCGCGACCAGCGCCAGGAGTGGCGTGATCTGCGCGGTTTGAAAGTATGCAGCGATGCGGCCGGAGACGCCCATCGTTGTGGTGTTGTTCTTGCTCATGTTGAAACCCAAGCCCTAGCGCACGCGCATGGCGGCTTGTGGATCGGTCGCGACTTTGTCGCCTGCCATCAGGCCGGATAGCACTTCGACGTTCGCACCGTCGGCGCGCCCAATGCGAACTTGCCGCAGGAGCGGTTGGCCGTTGGCGTTGAGCACATAAAGTCCTGTCATTTCAGCGCGGCGCACGATGGCGCTCGTTGGAACCGAAATTTTTGTAGAAGCACCCGCCGCCCCGCTCGACGACAGCCACACACGCGCGAACATGCCCGGCGTGAGGCCAGCCAGTTCGCTCGGCAAATCGAGCCGAATCTGCGACGTGTGTGTCGCTGCATCAACGGTTGGCAGTACTTGCGTCCGCGTGGGCGCGATTTGCTGTGGCGCGTTTGCCAGTCCGGGTATTTCGGCGCGCGCGTTTTGCGCGGCGTTGGCGGACGAGAGCGCCGATTGCGGCACGGACGCGGTGACGCGCAGTTGCGTCGGGTCGTATAAGGTTATCAGCGCGCGGCCAGGCATCGCCATGTCGCCGAGCGTCACGGGGACTTCGGAGACGACGCCTGCGTACGGCGCGCGGATTACATTGAAACCGGTTTGCGCGCGCGCGGCGTTGGTCTGCGCGATTTGCGCGTTGACTTGCGCTTTCGTAGATTTGAATTGCGACTCGGCGCGCTCCAACGCTGCGGCGCTGATGTAAGCCTTTTGGAAGAGTTGCTTTTGTCGGTCAAAGTCTTTGGCCGCTACGTCGAGTTGCGCGCGTGCTGCTTGCACTTGCGCGTCGTTCGCCGCGACGTTTTGGTCGGCGGCGCGGGCGTCGATACGCAGCAGCACTTGGCCCGCTTTGACGCGTTCGCCCACTTTCGCGTTGAGCTCGATGATCGCGCCTTGTACTTGCGCGGCGACGACAGTTTGCCTGACTGCTTCGACTACGCCGTCGTAGGCCGACGCAGCGTTGTTCGCGCCGGATTGCACCGTGATCGTGGCCAATGGCGCGTTCGGCGCGTCGGCGGCCCGCGCAGCGATGCCGACAAACATGAGTATGGCGGTGGCGACAGCGCTCGCGAGCAACGCTTGTTTGCGATCAACGGAGCGGGGCAGGCGCAGTTTCATGGCGGTTTGGACTTTCATCGTGTTTGCGCCAACCGAGGTGGCGGCTTTCAAAATCTGAACTTATGCGTTATTATTTGCGCAAGTAGTTAAATAGTCAAGTGCGCAAATGCGAATTTGTCTAAATAATTGCACCCTCAACGCATTTACGGCAAGATGTCAGCTTCCATTTCTTCGACGTGCCCCCGAATGAACGGTCTTCCGAACGAAGCGCTCACTCAAGTCGCCGCGTACTTTCAAGCGCTCGCCGAGCCCACGCGGCTGCAAATCCTCAATTACTTGCGCGAGAAAGAGCGCAACGTTGGCGAACTCGCGCAGCTCTGCGGTTACACATCAGCCAATATTTCGCGGCACCTGACGCTCCTCACGCAACACGGCCTCGTCACCCGCGAAAGCCGCGGCAACAGTGCCTTCTACAAGATTGCAGACCCTGCTGTCTATGCGCTGTGCGACTTAGTCTGCGGAAGCATCGGACGCCAGCTCGACCGAGCCGCAGAAGGGCGAGCGATGTTTGCCGGTGCGCCTGTTGCCCCGGCTGTCGCGACAGCGCCAAGTGCGGATTGATCGCGAAGCAGCGGAATACAGCTTTCTATCGCTAGCGACCGCCCAATGTTCGTTTTAGTTGAATTTACGCGACAGTCGACTAGCTGCAAAAAATGGCTGAAACCCACACGGGGCAGTCGTTTGAGGCAAAAAGTCATGCCAATGGTCGCTACGTCGCTCGTTCGGCGGATGGCCGTCAACCGTTTGCGACAATAGCCCCATGGGCACACTCAATTTAGTACGGCACGGTCAGGCGTCGTTTGGCGCGGCGGACTATGACAATCTCAGCGACCTCGGACAGCGGCAAAGCCGGCGTCTTGGCGAACACTTTCGCGCGAATGGCAAACACTTTGACGTGGTGCTGACCGGCACGCTGCGGCGTCACGCACAGACTTGGCAGGGTATTTCCTCGGGCATGCAGTTGGACGCGGCGAACACGCCGACAGTGCTCGTGTGGCCGGGGCTTGATGAATATGACCCGGCGGCGCTGATCGGAGCAGTACACCGGCAAAAGCTCGAGATGCCCAAAACGCCGGAAGACATGCGCAATCACTTTCGCCTGCTGCGCGAGGGACTGCTCGCGTGGATGGCGGGCGCGACGAAGCCCGTGCGCATGCCGACGTATGCCGAGTTCAAGGCGGGCGTGATCTCTGCGCTCGATCACGTGCGCGAGCAATATTCAGACGGCGACGCGCTGATCGTCTCCAGCGGCGGGCCGATTTCTACGGCGGTTGGGCATGTGCTTGGTGCAGGCGCCGAGGCCACGGTGGAACTCAATTTACGCATTCGAAATTGTTCGCTGAGCCAATTTAGCTACAACGCGAAAAAGCATTCGCTGATGACCTACAACATGCTGCCGCACCTCGAAAGCCCCGAGCATCAATCGTGGATCACTTACGCATGAGCGCCGCGGAATCACTCGTTCCATTGCACGCGCCCGAAGGCTTTCGCGCCGTTGATCTTGGTCCCGGATTTGTCACGAACAATGCGCAGCTCTATGGCCGTTGGGCAGACGAAAAACTCACGCTTGGGTTTCGCGTGGAGGCGCGGCTGGCTAACCTCGCGGGATCGTTGCACGGCGGGATGCTCGCCTCGTTCGCGGACACGTTTTTGCCGTACGCGGTGATGTATCAATCGCTCGGAAAACGGCGCATCATGCCGACGATCAATTTGCAGATTGACTACGTCGCGCCTGCGATGATGGGCTCATGGGTGCATGGTGAGGCCACGGTGCTGCGCGTGACG
>JAGNQL010000166.1 GCA_017989135.1 Burkholderiales bacterium | reverse complement strand
CGGAAGAGTGTCAGCCGCCTCCGACGGCCTCGCAATCATGCGCAGCATGCTGGGCGTGCCGACCAACGCCAACGTGCCCGCAGGGCATGGTTATGACATCGATGGTGATGGCGTACTGAATGCATCGCGCGACGGACTGCTGCTGGTGCGACGAATGCTGGGCTTCACCGATGCAGCTGTCCTTGGCGGAATCACGTTCGCGCCGCATGCGCGCCGTGCGACGTGGACCGACATTGAGGCGTACTTGCGCAAGCGCTGCCGTATTCCTCGTTCGCAAGTGACTGCGCCTTAGCGCTTGGTTTTTGGGGAGTTCACAAATGTGTCCATTGAAATCGCAGCGAATGCACACCACGATACGCAGGCGGCCTCACTTCAAGTTGCGTCACCCGCAATTCGTCGCCCGCTACTCGCCTAACTGCCGTCGAATCTTCAATATTGAGCTCTTTATTGTTTGAGGTGCCTATGATTGACCGCGCACACGATTCACTCACTAAACCAAACCTGCTCGTCGCTGAACAGATAATTGAGGCACGCCGCGTGATCGCAGCAACACTTGCAGCGATCATGCTGGTTTTCGCTCCCACAAGCTTCGCCGCGTTTGCCAACGGCACGGGCGTCGCACGCATTCCCAACGTCGCGACCAACGACGAGGGCTTGGCCATCGCGCATCAGGACGACGAGCGTATCGTCGTTGCAGGGCGCTGTATTGGCGGCAATCCGGAATACCGCCTTTGCGTCGCGCGGCTCAATGCCGACGGCAGCGCAGACGCTTCGTTTGATGGCGGTGGCGCAGCGCAGACGGTTGTAGGAAAAATTATCGTCCCCACGCTGAAAGTGTCGTTGGGCGTAAGTAGTCGCGCGGTAAAACTTGCCATCGATGACCTCGGGCGCGTTCTTGTCGCCAGCACATGTGATGAACCTCTCACAGGGCTTCGACGTTTTTGTGTGGCGAGACTACTCGCCAATGGTGCGCTTGATGCGAGCTTCGACGGGTCGAACGCCGCGAGTCCCGGCAATGGCGCGTTCATCGTGCCAATTTCGATGGGCGGCAACAGTAGCAATGAGCGCTTGTTTGATTTGACGCTGCAACGCATTGATGGGCGCATCGTGTTAGTCGGTGAATGCGGAAACTACAGTTGCATTGCGCGTTTGCGCGCGACCGACGGCAGCTTCGATGACAACAGCACCGACTTTGGTTTTCTGAAGCCACCAACGCATGCCCGCGCGAGTATTGACCCGGACACCAATGGTCGCGGCATCTTTCGTGTGCCGAGTTACTTTAATAGTGACGGGCAAGGCTACGCGGCGAGCGTCGAGACGACGGCTGAGGGCAAGACGCTCTTGGTCGGAACGTGCGGCTTCTTGAGCGTCGGCGGTCCGTCGCAGATTTGCATGACGAAATTCAATCGTGACGGGACCTTCGATGACGACTTTCGCGGTGAGTCTTTGCCGATCGGCAGCGGCGGGCGGTTGGTCATCAACACGGTCAACGAGAACAACCTTCACGTCAACGAAGTGGGCAGGACTGTGCGCATGCAGGCCGACGGCCGTTTTCTCATGCAATGCGAGTACTTCCGCAATTCAAGCGCGAGTCAGTGCATGTACCGCATCAACAGCGGCGGCACGATTGCCACGAGTTTCAGCAGCGGACTGCCGTTTCCGAGCGAGCCTGGCCGCGTCGTCTATAACAACGTCGGCAGTGCAGTGAGCTTCGCGATCACTCCCGCTGGCCCCTTCGCCAATCGCATTCTTGCGCTTGGAAATTGCAGCGGCGTTGGCGGTTACAGCGGCACGATGCGCATTTGCGTGACTGCGATTCGCAACGGGACTGGCACACCGCCAAACGTCGACGGCACGATTGATTCGACGTTCATAGGTCCCAATGGGGATGCCGCGGGGACGTTTGTGATGAGCACTGCATTCAGCTCAAACACGCTTGGCAACGAGGTGCGCGAGATTGCCGCTAGTCGTAACGGCAGCGGCGAATTTTTCATTGTTGGGGAGTGTGACAACCAGATGTGCGTCTACAAGTTCCGCCCGGACGGCGCACTCGATACCGGCCTGTGCCTAGACGACGTAGACGGCGACGGAAAAGTTTCGGCGGCCTCAGACGGTTTTGCAATCATGCGCAGCATGCTGGGCGTTCCCACTAGCGCCCCAGTGCCGGTCGGGCATGGTTATGACATCGACGGAGACGGCGTATTGAACGCCTCGCGTGATGGATTGTTATTGGCGCGGCGAATGCTGGGTTTTACCGACGCAGCGGTGCTCGGCGGAATCACATTCGCGCCGCACGCGCGCCGCGCGACGTGGACCGACATTGAGGCGTATTTGCGCAAGCGCTGCAGCATTCCGCGTGCGCAGGTTGCTGCGCCGTAGCAACGACTGCAATCTTCACCCGACTACAAAATACAACGATCTCTGCCTATTCGCTTTAGCCAATACCCGCGGGTCATATCGACCGAGCTAGACTGCACTGCAGGGCTTAACGCTAACTTTTCGGGCACCCGTGCGCAATCCAAAAGATGAATCCGTGCCAGTCCGTGCCAATCTGCTCCCACGCACTCAACGCCGAGTACACGCCACCTTTCGAACGCGACTATGCCCGCATCTAAGAACACTCCAGCCGCACGCCAATTCTTCATTGATTGGCTGAGGATTGGTGCGTTTGCGCTGCTGGTTCTCTATCACGTGGGTATGTATTACGTAACGTGGGATTGGCATGTGAAATCGCCGCAGGCCTCAGCGGCGCTCGAGCCGCTAATGGGGCTTTTTAATCCTTGGCGGATGGGCTTGCTGTTTCTCGTCTCTGGCGCAGCAATCGGTTGGAGCCTCAACCGAGGAACCGGAAATTTGTTGGCCGAACGCTCCGTACGACTGCTTCTCCCTCTGTTGACTGGCATAGTGCTCATTGTGCCGCCACAGTCGTACTACGAGGCCGTTGAAAAGTTCGGCTACGCCGGCGGATATGTCCAGTTTCTTGTCCTGTACTTTCAGGGTTATGGAGAGTTTTGCAAAGAGTCAGCTTGTCTGCACCTTCCCACTTGGAATCACCTTTGGTTTCTACCGTACGTATGGCTTTACACCGTCGTATTCCTGATCGTGCGCGTTGTTTTGCCCGTGAAATGGAGAAAGTACGCTTCCAATTGGTTTGCTGCAAGGCCTTCATGGCAACTTTGGATGTTGCCAATCTTGGCACTTACTGTGGTCCGCCTCACGCTGCTTTCGCGCTACCCATCTACCCATGCGCTTATTGGCGACCGGTTTAATCACGCAACCTACGGACTACTCTTCCTGATTGGTACCGCCTTCGCTCTACAGCCCAAACTCTTCGAACGATTGCAGGGACTTCGGTGGCCAGCACTTGTTGTGACCCTGCTTTGTTGGATGTGCATCAGTTGGTACGTGCAACACGTGTCTGCGTTAGGCACCGTGCCTGAAGATTTGCGGGTGCTACAAAGAGTAGGGTACGCAACCATGCAATGGAGCGCAATCGTGGCGGTAATGGGCTTCGCTCACAGACACCTCAATCGTGACCACCGATGGCGGGCAGCGTTGAGCGAAAGTGTTTTTCCTTTGTACCTATTGCACCAGACCGCAATCGTTGTTTTGGCTGTAAACCTCTTACCGCTTCACCTCAACGTCGCAGCGGAGGCCACGCTGTTAGTGCTGCTTGTGTTTGCCACGTGCTTTGCCTTCTGGCGAGTTGCGCGCTTGACAGGTTGGCTGCGACCCTTGTTCGGATTACCACGCAGGATGTCGCTCGCTGCTGCGCTGCCAGCGCCAGCACAGGGGCTTGCGCCGACAACGCGCGACGGTAGCGGAAACTGATGGGCCTAGCGCGGCCGTTGGCAGGTTCAGCCAGCGGTCACGCAAGCACACCGGCAGCAAAATTTTTTGGGGGAGTCAATTTGTCCTATCTAAGCATGAAAGTAAAGCGCATGAAAAAGGTGATCTTCCGCCCCGTTCAAATACTCGCTAACAGTCAGCGCTTTCTGCGCGCTGTGGTCGTCTCGAGTGGAGTCGCGCTTGCAGCGCAAAGTAGCGCCGACGGCACTGTGACGGTGGCACCCGCGATAGCAGTCGTCGACACGGTCCGTCACATCACGATTAGTGGCAACTGGCATAACGCCTGTTTGCCTTCAACCGCAGAAATTGTGGCAGACCCCAGCCCGACGCCGAAGCAGTTGACGATTCGGCTCAATGAAATTTTTACGTTTGCCGCGTGTGCGCAGGTCGTCACGCCGTTCACGTATGAGGTCAATTACACGCCGCGTGTGCCGCGTGTGTTGCCGATTGTGGTGGAGACTACGGGCGGTCAAAAGGTCGCCGATGGGCGCCTGACGACCGTGCGAAAGGACGATGCCGCAGCAACGGTGAATCTCACCGGGGCGTGGTTCGAGGCTCCGGCGGCCAAGTCGTTGCTGATGGTGAGCCACAGCCCAACCAATCCCGATGCACTGGTTGGCACGTGGACCCTGTTTGATCGCGGAGGTCAACCAACGTCTTGGGTCTTTCACAGTAGTCTGCGTCTTGCGAAACCCAATGTGTACGAATCGAGAATCTACTTCCCATTCACTGAAGCTACGACGGAGTTTGGTTGCAATTTCCCGCCGAGTACACCGGGTTGTCTCAGCCCGCAGGGCTTTACGTCGCGCTTCGCCGGGTGGCTTCAAATCGAAGTGCTTTCTGCCGGTCAGATCAAAGTCGATGCGTTCTTTCCCCATTTAATGGTTGCCTCGCCAGCCTTGGGATTTAGCTCTGTCCTGACGCGATACGCTTTCTAAGCTTTCGTGCGTAGAAGAATCATTATGACCAACACGATCTTGGTGTTGCTGACGGTCACATTGTTCGCCGCGGCGGCGGCGTATTTTCTATGGCCGCAGTCGTCCGCACGTGCGCTCATCGCGCTCAATCGACAAGTCTCAGGAGTGTCGGAAGGTGTGGTGACGCTTGGTCCGCACAATGTGCGCTATTTGAGCGGCGGGCGAGGAGCGCCGGTGCTGCTGTTGCACGGCATCTTTGCAGAGAAGGAACACTGGGTGGATTTTGTGCGTGCGTTGGGCGGTCCGTACGCGGTTTACGCCCCCGATCTTCCGGGTTTTGGTGAGAGCGGACGCTTCGATGACCAGCGTTACGACTACGATGCGCAGATCGAACGTGTGAAGTCTTTTCTCGACGCAATGGGTATCGAGCGCGCGCACGTCGCCGGAAGTTCGATGGGCGGAACGCTCGCGGCGCTCTTCGCGGTTCGCTATCCGGAGCGTGCGCTGACCGTGGCTTTCATCGGCGCGCCACACGGCATCAAAACTACGACGCGTAGCGACATGGATTTTGCGATTGACGCGGGCAAACCGAGCCCGCTAATTGCGAACTCCGAGGCGGAGTTTGAAGCGATGTTGGACTTCTTGTTTCATCGGCGACCATGGCTGCCGTATCCAGTCGCGCAGGTGGCGCGCGACGACGCGCTCCGAAATGCTTCGTCGAACGTGCGTCTTTGGAACGAACAGCTGGCCGATCGCTACTTGTTGGATGCGCAGATAGATGCGTTGCGAACGCCAACGCTGGTGCTGTGGGGCGAGCAGGATCGAGTCTTTGACGTATCGGGTGCCGAGGTGTTGCGGCAGCGCTTGCGCAGTGCCGAAGTGCACGTCCTGCCGCAGGTGGGGCACTTGCCGATGCTTGAAGCCGCGAGAGCGAGCGCATCGATGTACGCGAAGTTTCTTGCTCGCCCACGGGTTTAACGACGCTTACAGCTTTTTGTCGATAACGACTGCCATATAAAGGCTGCAGGTCGAATACTTGGATTCCAGCACGAAGTGCGCGCCTACCTGTGCATGTGAAAGACTGGAGGCGTGAGAGCGTCAGGCGGTAGTCTTT
>JAGNQL010000165.1 GCA_017989135.1 Burkholderiales bacterium | reverse complement strand
GATTTGCGCCGTATGATTGTGGCCAGGAACGCGCCATGAGCGGCACCGCGCTGGCTATCGCGTTGCTGAGCGTGTTGCTTAACGCCGCAGCACAGCTCTTTCTGAAGGCCGGCACCAATATTGTCGGCACTGTTAGCTTTGGGGGCGCAGACACACTGCAAACACTGCTACAAATTGCCCGCGTACCGTGGTTTTGGGCGGGCTTTGCTTGTTACGGAATCAGCCTATTCACGTGGATCGCAACGTTGTCTCGGCTGCCAGTGAGCGTGGCGTACCCTCTAGTCTCCATCGGCTACGTGCTCAACGCCGCAGCGGCGTGGTATCTGTTCGGTGAATCGCTCACCGCACAAAAGCTCATCGGCATCGGTTTCATCGTAGTCGGCGTCATTCTCGTTTCCACCACTGTTTCCAAATGACTGCTCCCAGCACTCCTCCCAAAATGATTGCATTCGCCGCGCCGCTCTTGGGTGAGGAAGAATTCGCCGCCGTTGATGCGGTGCTGCGCTCAGGTTGGATCGCCTCAGGCCTGAACGTCATTGCTCTTGAGCACGAACTTTCAACCTACTTCGGTGGCCGCCCCACGCGTGTGCTAACGAGTGAAACGGCCGCGCTTGAAGTGGCGCTCCAACTCTTGGGCATTGGAGCGGGCGACGAAGTGTTGATCGGTGCGCAAACGTTTTTCTCCAGCGGAAACATGGTGGAGAAAGTCGGGGCCAAGTCAGTGTTTGTCGATGTCGATTTGAAGTCGCGAAATATCGATCTGGTCGACGCTGAGCGCCGCGTGACGCCTCGCACCAAAGCGATCATCCCCACGCACTACGCCGGTCTCGCTTGCGACATGGACGCGCTCTACGCCTTCGCTAAGAAGCACAATCTGCGCGTCATTGAAGACGCAGCACTTGCCGTCGGTTCGCGCTGGAAGGGTGCGCCAATTGGAGCCTTTGGCGATATCGCCCTGTTCTCGTTTCATCCGAACAAGAACATCACCACCATCGAGGGCGGCGCGCTAGTTTGCAACGACGTGGTGGACGCCAAACGGGTAGAAGTTCTGCGCTTTCACGGCATCTCGCGGCTCCCTGACCAAACGCGGGACGTGGATTTCCCCGGCGGAAAATTCAACCTCTCGGACGTGAGCGCCGCGATCGGACGGACACAATTGAAGAAGTTGGACGCCTTCTGCGATCAGCGCCGCGCACTGGCTAATCGCTATCTTTCGCGCCTCGCTAATTTCTTGCCGACCGAGCTACTGCCGCACGCGGGTCACGCCGGCGACGAAGCCGGCCATAGCTGGAACTTGTTCGCCATTCGTTTGCCGCTCAACACACTTACGCAAACCCGCGTCCAGATCATGGATGCGATGAAAGCGCGTGGCGTCGCGACTAGCGTCTCGTACGAGTCGCCTCACCTCACCACACTCTTCCGCAAGCAAGGCTGGAAAGTCGGCGATCTTCCAAACACAGAGCTGATCGCGAACACCACCCTCACACTACCGTTGCATGCAGCACTGCGCGTGGAGGATGTGGATTTTGTTTGCGACAGTCTAGCCACGGTTTTGGCTGACGCTCGATAGCGCGCGCGAACTGCGCTTCACCCGCCGACTGCACTGCGAATTTATGTCCTCTCCAAAACTCTCCATCGTTATCCCGGTTTACAACGAGCAAGACGTGCTGACCGAGCTGTTCGCGCGGCTCTACCCAGCCCTTGACGCACTGAATACATCGTACGAAGTCATCTTCATCAACGACGGTAGCCGCGACCGTTCAGCAGGCATGTTGTCGGAACAGCAAGCCAAGCGCCCGGTCGAAACTCGCGTGATTTTGTTCTCGGGAAATTTTGGACAGCACAGCGCCATTCTCGCGGGGTTTGCGCATGCTCGCGGCCAAGTGATGGTCACGCTCGACGCAGACTTGCAGAATCCGCCAGAAGAAATTCACAAGTTGCTCGAAGCGTTTGATAAGGGCTCCGACTGCGTTGGCTCTATTCGCGATCTTCGTCGAGGCGACGCGTGGTGGCGCGGCGCGGCATCCAAGATGATGAACCGCATTCGCGAGCGCATCACGCGCGTGAAGATGACGGATCAAGGCTGCATGCTTCGGGCCTATTCGCGCCGCATCGTCGACTTGATTAACCAAACGCGAGAGGTGCGCACCTACATTCCTGCGCTCGCTTACACGTTCGCTATCAATCCGACAGAAGTTGTGGTTGCCCACGCGGAGCGCGCCGCGGGCGAGTCGAAGTATTCGTTCTACCAGCTGTTGCGTCTCAATTTTGACTTGATGACGGGCTTTTCTCTGGTGCCATTGCAGATGTTTTCGTTGATTGGCATGGTCGTGTCGATCGGCTCTGTCGTCACCTATGTCTGTTTAATGATTTACCGCATGGCGACGCTGCCTTTTTGGGACGCCATGCGCGCCTTTCTGGACCGCGACATTCTCCAGTTTTTCCTCACAGGGCTAGTCCTATTCGGACTTGGGTTGGTCGGTGAATACGTCGGCCGCATTTACCTGCAAGTGCGCGATCGACCGCGCTATGTGATCGACCATGTCATCGAGCAATCGACCGACGCCTTCCCGCTCGGGTCTGGCGACATTGCTAGCACTAAGAATTTGGCCTAAGCCGCGATGAGTTCCACCGCTTCCGCCGTCGTCTTCGCGTATCACAACGTTGGCGTGCGCTGCCTGCGCGTTTTGTTGGATCAAGGCGTTGACGTGCGGCTCGTGTTGACCCATGAGGACAGCGCGACGGAGACGATTTGGTACGAATCGGTTGCGCAGGTGTGCATCGACAAAAGCATTGAATTCATTACTGTTGACGACCCGAACCATCCCGACGTCGTCGCGAAAATTCGCGCGCTTGCCCCCGATTTTTTCTTCTCGTTCTATTACCGCAAGATGCTCGGAGGCGAGCTACTGAGTATTCCGAAACGCGGTGCGCTCAACATGCATGGCTCGCTCTTGCCACACTATCGGGGCCGCGTCCCGACCAACTGGGCGGTCTTGCACGGAGAAACGCAGACCGGCGCGTCGCTGCACTACATGGAAATCAAACCGGACGCCGGCGATCTAGTGGCACAGACGAGCGTGCCAATTTTGGGCGACGACACTGCTCATGAGGTGTTCCAAAAGGTAACCGTCGCCGCGGAAATTACGCTCGCGCGTGCCCTCCCTCAACTTATCGCGGGCACTGCGGCACGCGTTCCGATGGATCTGAAATCCGGCTCTTACTTTTCGGGGCGTAAGCCAGAAGACGGACGCATAGATTGGTCGCAACCGGCACACGCGGTTTACAACCTTGTGCGCGCTGTCGCTCCGCCTTACCCCGGCGCGTTTGCCGATTTCGACGGCACGCGTGTCATCGTTAACAAAGCAATTGTGATTGTCGTACCTGGTGCCGCCACTATCGGGGAAATCGGGCGCGTGGGCGAAGTCACCCGAACCGGTGACCAGCTTGGCTTTGTCTGCGGGGATGGCCATGTACTCGTTCCGCTCTCGCTGACGGTTGACGAAGAAACGCTTGCAGGCGCGGAAACACGGAAGTGGCTAGCTGCGCAACTACCGCGTGCGCAGCGATAGGCGACGACCAGCGTTGCACTGGTCCCGTCGTGAAACAATAGAGGCTGTACCCGACGCGCTGCGTCATCTGGGAATTTGCTCGAATATCACATGAAAAAAATACTCATCCTCGGGGCCAATGGATTCATCGGTCACCACCTGAGCCGCGCCATTTTGGCCACGACCGACTGGCATATTGTCGGAATGGATTTGGGCTCACATCGCATCACGGAACTGCTCTCCCATCCGCGCATGAGCTTTCATCAGCGCGACATGCTCACCAGCACCGCTTGGATTGATGAACAGGTCGCAAGCTGTGACGTGGTTTTGCCGCTCGTCGCGATTGCAACGCCGGCAACCTACGTACGCGACCCGCTGCGTGTGTTCGAGCTCGATTTCGAAGCGAATCTGCCGATAGTGCGCATGTGCGTAAAGCACAAGAAGCGCTTGATATTTCCGTCGACCTCCGAGGTGTACGGGATGTGCCCGGATGAAGAGTTTGATCCGGACAATTCCAATCTCGTCGTTGGACCGATCAACAAGCCGCGCTGGATTTACTCTGTCTCCAAGCAGTTGATGGATCGAATCATCCACGCGTATGGCATGAAGGGTGAATTGGATTACACCCTGTTCCGTCCGTTTAATTGGATTGGTGCTGGACTTGATTCGCTGACGGCCAGCAACCCTGGCGGCGCGCGCGTCATCACGCAATTTCTCGGCCATATCATTCGCGGCGAACCGATTCAGCTGGTGGACGGTGGCGCGGCGCGGCGCAGCTTCACTGACGTTGATGACGCCATCCGTGCGCTGATGACGATCATCGACAACCCAAACAACATCGCTTCCGGAAAAATTTACAACATCGGTAATCCATCCAATAACCACTCAATCCGTGAGCTGGCGGAAACGCTACTGCAACTCTCATCGAGCTATGAGGAATACCAAGCGGGCGCAGCGCGAACCAAAATCGTTGAGACCTCTTCTGGCGATTACTACGGCAAGGGTTATCAAGACGTGCCTAATCGAACACCAAAGATCAGCAACACCGTCGCTGAGTTGAAGTGGCAGCCCAGCGTCACCCTTGCGGGTGCTCTGAAGAAAATTCTGGAAGAAAGCCGCGCCGAAGCACGCACGATGCTCGCGACACCTCCCGCTCGTTGATTTAGCGCGAGGTTCAGCAACAGCATGCCATTTCTTTGCCTAAAAGTTGACGTAGACACGCTACGCGGGACGCAGGAAGGTGTGCCGCGGTTGGTCGAGCTCTTTACCCGCCACGGTGTCGGCGCAACGTTTCTTTTTTCAATGGGACCGGACAACACCGGACGCGCGATCAAGCGGATTTTCCGCCCAGGGTTTTTGGCCAAAGTACGGCGTACCTCCGTTCGCTCAAACTACGGTCTCAAAACGCTTCTCTACGGCACATTGATTCCCGGCCCCGATATCGGCAAGCGCGGCGCCGAGCAGATGCGTGCGGCACGCGACGCGGGTTTCGAGTGTGGCATTCATTGCTGGGATCACGTCAGTTGGCAAGACGGCGTGATGAAGAACTCGGCCGATTGGGGACGAGCACAGATGCGCCGGGCGCACACCCGCTTCACGGAGGTGTTCGGCAACGCGGCGGCCACGTGCGGTGCCGCAGGCTGGCAGATGAGCGCCGATGCGCTGCGCGCGCAGGGCACGCTCGGATACGCGTATGCAAGCGACGGACGCGCCGATCCGCGCTCTGTAGCTGCTGGAGCCGATAGTGGTCCGTTCTGGCCGTTGGTGCGCGGCGAGGCTTTGCCCGTCTTGCAGGTACCCACGACGCTGCCCACGCTTGACGAAATGATTGGATTAGACGGTTGCACGCCGGAAAACGTAGCTGACCGGCTGCTGCAAATCACGGTCACAGCGTCGCGCGACCACGTTTTCACATTGCACGCTGAGCTTGAGGGTATGGCGCTGTTGCCCGCGATGGAGCGCTTGATTACGGGATGGAAAGACCAAGGCTACACGTTGAGTTCCACTGCGGAGTACGTGAAGAGTCTTGACAAGTCGACACTGCCCTTTCGAGAACTGGTGTGGGGCGAAATCGCGGGTCGATCAGGCACGCTAATGAAGCCCGGCCAGCCCTATTTGCACGCACTCGAATCGACGCTGCGGCGCTAGCTGCAACACGGCAAAGCGCCTTCCTAGGCAGCGGCAAGATCAAAACTTCGGCTAACACGCCACCTCTTTGACAAAGGACATGCCATGACAACCGAGAAAGTTGCCGACTTCACGCTTCCCACCAACGGTGGCGGCTCATTCACCCTCTCCGATCAGCTCGGAAAAACGGTCGTGCTGTACTTCTATCCGAAGGACAACACGCCGGGCTGCACCACCG
>JAGNQL010000164.1 GCA_017989135.1 Burkholderiales bacterium | reverse complement strand
TTGCCACCGATCTCGCCAGTGATCACCGCTGCTGCGAACAACACGACGAGCGACCAGTGAAAACAGCGGACGAAAATATCCCACACCGGCGCGGAGATGAGTTCAGTTGAAGGCTTGGTCATCGGTTGTGTTCCATGTCAAATGCGTCTTTGAGCGCGGTGAGACCTGCGCGCAAACGCTCAAGTTCCGCCGCGTCCAGACGCCCAAACGCACGTTGCAAGTGTTTGAGGTGCGCAGGGAATACCTTTTCAAACATCGCGTTGCCAGTGCGTGTGAGCGCAATATGTGTGCGCCGTGCATCGTCGGCGTCTGTGCGCCGCGAAATCAGTTCGCGCGCTTCCATGCGATCAAGCACGCCGGTGAGCGTGCCTTTGGTTATGAGCGTTCGCTCGCCTAATTCTTTGCAAGTCATCCCCTCGGTGTTGCCGAGTGTGGCGATCACGTCGAATTGCGATTCGGTAAGCCCGAGCTGCTTGACGTGCGCGCCAGAGTAACGCTCGAACGCTTGGGTGCAGCGCATAAGCTGGCGCAGCGTTGGCATAAAGGCTGGAATATTTGCGGTGTAGGGCATGTACGTCTGACGTGCGACCAGCGAGTGGCCGTAGGTGAGGTTCTGAAAGGTCGCAGTCGAATTGGTTCGTATTAGAACAAGTTTATTGATCTATCGCAAGTCGGGCAAACAAACGCTGCGCTAACGGACAGCTGGTCGATAATTTTGACCATGCATCTACTCTCACGCGCTCACGGTCGCACACGATCAACGAAGACAAGCCTTGTCGCAATTGGCGCTAGCGCCACGATCGCACTGCTTGCTGCTGCGGCGCAAGCGGCGCTGCCCGAGCCGATGGCTAGGATGCTGCGTGAAACCGGCGTTCCCGAAAGTGCGGTGAGCTTGTACGTGCGCGAACTGGGCCAAAGCGCGCCGTTGATCGAACACCGCGCGCGCGCGGCCATGAACCCAGCGTCGACGATGAAGATCGCTACTACGCTGGTCGGGCTCGACGTTCTCAAGCCGGACTTCACGTGGAAGACGCAATTTCTATCGAACGCATCGATCAATGGTGGCGTGTTGAACGGTGCCTTGGTGATCAAAGGAAGCGGCGACCCGAAATTTTTGCGCGAACATCTGGAGGCGGCCATCAGGGCGCTTCGTGAACGCGGTATTCGAGAAATTCGCGGTGACGTATTGCTTGATCGTTCACGTTTCGGCAAGGCCATTCACGATTCATCGTTGTTTGATGGGCAAGCGTTGCGGCCTTACAACGTCGGCTCCGACGCGCTGCTGTTTAACTTCAAATCGGTGGGTTTCAAATTCTCGGTCTTGCCTGACAAAAGCGTCTCCGTCGGGACTGACGGGGTCCCGCCAGACGGGCTGACGATCAGCAATTCACTGCGCTTGGGTGGCGGTTCATGTACGGATTGGCGCGCGAAAACAGGAGCATCGTTCGATACGCAGGGCAATCGCGCCAGCGCCACGTTTAGCGGCACCTATTCAGCCGACTGCGGCGAGAAAGACTGGTATGTGAGTTTGTTTGATCACACGGGGTTGCTCGCGGGCACCTTTGCACGACTGTGGCGCGACGCTGGTGGGACGTGGTCGGGTGTGATGCGTGACGGCGCCACGCCTAAGAACGCGCGCGTTCTGCACGTGCATAGCTCTGCCCCGCTCGCATCGATGGTGACTGACATCAATAAATTTAGTAACAACGTGATGGCGCGACAGCTGCTTCTCACTATCGACGCGGAACTAAGCAAACGGCCTGCGCTCGCCAGACGTGGCGGCCACAGCGTTCGAGAATGGGCCAAGCAGCGTGGTTTTGAGTTGCCCGATCTGGTGATTGAAAACGGTTCGGGACTGTCACGCGTGGAGCGAATTTCTGCGCAAAGTATGGGTGCTTTGTTGGAATTCGGACTGACGGCGCCGTATGCGAGCGACTTCGTTTCCTCGCTGCCGCTCGCCGCCACCGACGGCACGCTTGCCAAGCGATTTGTGAACCAACTCGCGGAGGGCCGTGCGTACCTCAAAACAGGGACGCTCACTGGCGTTAAGGCGCTAGCCGGTTATTTGCTGCTCCCAGATGATCGCAAAGTGCTCTACGTGGCGTTCATCAACCACGCCAACGCCGAAAGCGCGCAACGCGCACTCGATGCGGGCGTGGATTGGGTGTTTCAATCGCAGGCGCCGCGCCTGGCGCAGGGGCAGATCAAGACCGAGGCGATGGCCAAGTAAAGGCGAGTGCCGTTGGGGCACGACACTCACCTTGGCGATTGCGCGATTACGCGATTTCGCGTTTTTCGCTCAAACGCAGCCAGCCTTTGATGATGCGGTAAACCCACCAAACCCAGACAACGCCGAGGACCACAAAGCCAACCAGTGCGAGCGCCAATACGAGACCGATTGACGTCCACAGTAGGCCCCACCAAAAGGTGCGGATGAGCCAACTGTAGTGCGAAGCGAGATAGGTGCTAACCGCATCGTCGCGCTTAATGTAGGCCACAATCAGTCCGGCGATGGCGAAAATGCCGGTGACCAACCCTAGGGCGTACAACGCGTACGTAATGTGCGTGATTTGCACGGTAGATTCATTCGGCGCTTGGCTTGAGGCCGAGCCAGTGACGGGGGTGATCTCAGACATTTCTTCTTTTCTCCTAATGGCCTAGATGCGAAGCTGCATCGTATGGTCGCAATATCGCTATGATTGTTCGCAAATGCAAGCGTCGCGCCGCTGGATTCCGATGAAACGCCCCAGACTGCGACCAATCGACAAGGCGAACGATAAACGGAGGTCGCAATGACCAAGCAACACCCCGATGAGGATCGCGCGAACCGCGTGGTGATTCTCGAAGGCTCACCGCTGGGCACACCGCTGGCCAAAATGTTTGACTCTTTAGAGGCCGCCGAACCATTTTTGCTCGGGCGGATTCGTGCAAACGTACCGGTAAACCTTAGGGATCGTCTAGAGCGCGCACTAGCCGATCGCATCGTCAGCGAAGACGGCATCGCGGCGGTCTCGGAAGTCATTGCGGGCAAGCTCGCTTTTCTGCGTGCACTTACTGCCGCGTATGCAGAGCGCATCACGATTGTGCTGCGCCGCTGGGATGAAGACGACGACGCGCGCCGGTAGTTGTGACCTCTGATTTGTGCCGCTGGCTTGCCACCCTTTTGGGTCTCGTGCTGCTGAGCGGCTGCGCTAGTTTTGATCCGCACAACCTGATCGCGCGTCACCTGCCGGCAGGCTCGGGAACCGGTATTGACGACGGCTCAACACTCTCTGCCGCAACTCGCCGTGCTGCAGTAGATGCTGTGTGGACGACGATCAATGAGCGTTACTACCGTGCTGATCTCAACGGTGTTGATTGGGCGGCTGCCCGCAAGCGCTGGGAGCCGGAGGCGATGGCGGCGATTACGGATGACAAATTTTGGGAACGATTAGACCTCTTGGTCGCGGAATTGGCCGATGCGCACACGCGTGTTGAGTCCTTAAGCCAAGTAACGCGGCGGAAGGCGCAGCAGTCGCTTTCGCTTGGTATGGGGTTGCGTGAAATCGATGGTGAAATCGTGGTCACATCCGTGCACCCGGAATCTGATGCGTACTGGGCAGGTGTACGCGCGGGTATGTGTTTGCAGACTGTCGGCCAACGCTCTGCCATAGAGCAGTGGAGTCAGTGGCGGACAACGGCGCGCAAATCGTCTTCGCCGCAGGCGGCTTTGCGGATGCCCGTCAGGAAGCTCAACGAAGCTGCGATAGTGGCAGCACAAAAAAATCCGAGAGAGGCGCTGAATATTGCATTTTCGCGGCCCGACGGGACTGTATTTTCTGCGCGCCTAAAGCCTGTTGCGCTATCAACGAAGGCGAGCGTTACTAAGCGCATGCTGCCGAGCGGGATTGGCTACATTCGATTGACCGCGTTCAGCGAGTCCGTGCGCTCTGATGTGCTAAACGCCGTTGCTGCGCTAAAGGATGCACCAGCGCTGATTCTTGATCTTCGTGGAAACGGTGGCGGTTCGGGAGCAATGGCCGAAGCGTTGGTGGGGAGCTTCGTCAGGAAAAAGACGGTTATCGCTCGTACCGAAACACGCACTGGGCGGCCCGTCACGCTAGCCTTCGGCGCAATTAAGATTATTTCTCTGGAGCGCAGTGTGCCTGGTCGTGACGATGCGTACGACGGGAAAGTCGCTGTGCTCCTGGACAACGATAGCGCAAGCGCATCCGAGGGCACAGCAGCGGCGCTTCAAAGTCTTGGTCGCGCGGTGGTGGTCGGCGAGGTGAGTTGTGGTTGCCTGCTCGGATACTTGGGCTACACCACGTTGCCCGGCGGTGGCGAGTTGGCATTCAGTGAAATCGGCTTTGTTACGACCAAGGGAGATCGAATAGAAGGAAGGGGCGTGATTCCTGATATCGCGGTTACGCGCACACGAGCCGATTTCGCAGCGCAACGAGATCGGGCGCTCGAGGCTGCACAGGAAGCACTTTTGGCGAAATAGCGTTGAAAGGTAGCGCAAGCCGTTGTAAATGGAGGGTAAACCAGCATAAACCCCCCGCAATCGTCGCCCAAAATCGCCGAACGCAAGCAGAGTCACGCTTTTTGTGGCATGCTTAGGGTTCGTGACTCAACAATTTGTATGTTTTGTCGCGCGTTAGCGAGTTTCCTGGTTCCCGAGTGTGAGCGGTAAGAGCGCTGTTAAGTCAGCATCTCCGGTACTACAGAGTCCTTGAAATCCGCGTTTGTTTGTTTATCAAGGATAGATCTACACACCATGGGTAATCGTTTGTTTGTGGGCAATATCAGTTTCCGCGCTACGCCGGAAATGATTCGCTCTGAGTTCGACCAATTTGGCGAAGTGTCTGATGTTCATCTGCCGATGGATCGTGAAACGGGCCGCATGCGCGGTTTCGCTTTCGTGACCATGGCTACCGATGACGCAGCTCAAAAAGCTATCGCCGGCATGAATGGCAAGTCCATCGAAGGCCGTCCGCTAGTTGTTAATGAAGCACGCCCAGCACCCGCTGGTGATCGTCCTCCACGTGGCCCTGGTGGCGGTGGCGGCTTCCGTGGTCCCCGCACTGGCGGCGGCGGCGGCGGTGGCGGCTACGGCAGTGGTGGCGGAGGCGGTGGCGGCTACGGTGGTGGCGGCCGCGGCAACTACTAAGCTGCGCGTTACCTAGCGTAACTAAAAAACCGGGTCTAGGCCCGGTTTTTTTATGGCCGAAGCCGCCTATTTTGGTGTCATTGCATCACGTTGACCGAGCGCTGGAAAAATTTTCCACCAGACCGCAGCGATAACAATTGTGCCCACACCGCCCAACAAAACAGAGCTTACGGGTCCGAGCCAAGCGGCCGTCGCACCCGACTCGAACTCGCCGAGCTGATTACTCGCGCCGATAAACACCGAATTCACAGCGCTGACGCGACCGCGCATCGCGTTCGGTGTTTCGAGCTGAACGAGTGTTTGTCGGATCACGACGTTTACCATGTCTGCACCCCCTGACACCGCTAGCGCAAGCAGCGAAACCCAGAAGTTCGTCGACACAGCGAACACCACCGTGGCGAGTCCGAATGCTGCAACGGCGATCAGCAATTTCGCTCCAACTTGGCGATCTGGTGGCCGTCGCGTTAATGCAATCGACACCAGCAGCGCCCCCACCGCTGGCGCCGCGCGCAACAACCCGAGCCCCCACGCATCGACATGCAGAATATCGCGCGCAAATATCGGTAGGAGCGCCGCCGCGCCGCCGAGCAGCACTGCGAATAAATCTAGCGAAACTGCGCCAAGCATTAGCTTATGGTTGGCAATGAAGGCCACACCGGCGAACAGGCTCTGTAGCGTCAAATTGTTGTCCGAACCGTTGACGTGCAAGTAGCGAATCGTCACCGCACAAAGCGCCGCAAAAACGAATAGGCCGGCACAAAAAGCGT
>JAGNQL010000163.1 GCA_017989135.1 Burkholderiales bacterium | reverse complement strand
GTGGTGAGAAACACCGTGTTGCGTCCGCCCGCGATGCGGATGAAGAACGACGCCGGAATGCGTAGCGTTGCCCCTGATAGCCCGGAGATCGCCGTCAGCGTGAACATTTGCGCTGGCGTAAAGGGGAAGCCCAAATTGAGCATCTGTACCGTGAGAATTCCCCACATCACCCAGATGGCGAATCCATTGAGCAAACTAGGTACGGAGATCCACAGGTTTCGATTGGCGATCTTCTTGCCCGTTGAGTTCCAAAACTGCTCGTCTTCGGGACGCCAATCGAGTACGTCGACTTTGCTGGTAGCTTGGGGAGCGGCGCCTGCACCGTTCGCGTTGTTTTTCATGATGATGCTTTCAAAAGTTGGCGATTGCTACTGCGCAGCGCTAGGAGGCGCGAGTGACTGGTTTGGCGTCTTGCCACCCATGAAGTCCGAACGTCGCACTTCCGTCCAGTACATCCAGATCAGCGACACCCAAACGACGCCGTACATCAACATGAACGCGCTTGAGCGAATGCCCGTGATGTCCATCAGTCCGCCGAACATGATCGGAAGCACGAAGCCGCCGAGGCCGCCCGCCAGGCCCACGATGCCGCTGATGGTGCCGATGTTGGTGGGGTAGTCATCACTGATGTACTTGAACACGCTGGCTTTCCCGAACGCCCACGCGATACCAAGGATGAACATCAAGATGGTGAACACATAGACATTCAGTCCGATGTGAAAGGTCTTTGGCCCACTGACGGTCATCACGGTGAAATCGGTTTGTGGGTATGAGAGTAAGAAGAGCACAATCCAACTCACCCACAGCACCCACCACGTCACACTGTGTGCGCCGTACTTGTCCGAGAGCCAGCCGCCGACGGCGCGCAACACACCTCCGGGCAACGAAAAGCACGCCGCGAGTAAAGCGGCAGCGCGAATGTCGAGCCCAAATTCGCCCACGTAGTACTGCACCATCCACAAACTCATCGCGACGTAGCCGCCGAAGACGATGCTGTAATACTGGCAATACTTGATGACCTTCGGGTCTTTCAAGGCTTTGAGCTGATCGGAAAATTTCGTGTTGCTCGGGACAACGTGTGCGGGATCGCTGTAGCTGAAGAACCAAAAGATGATCAACGTGCCGAGCATGATCGCGGCGTAAACCTGCGGCACCATGGTCCAGCCAAATGCCACGACAATCGCTGGCGCCACAAACTTGTTGACGGCTGCACCAGAGTTGCCTGCGCCGTACACGCCCATCGCAAATCCCTGGCGATTTTTCGGGAACCAGCGTGCGACGTACGGCGTTCCCACAGAAAACGATCCGCCTGCAAGCCCAACAAACAAGCCGATAGTCAGAAAATGCCAATACTCAGTGGCGTAAGCCATGAGAAATATCGCCGGCACGGTGCAAGCCATTAGCACCGCCATGACGATGCGGCCACCGTATTTGTCTGTCCAAATACCGAGCGGCACGCGAATGAGTGATCCGGTGAGCACAGGCATCGCCGTGAGCAGCCCGAACTGCGTGCTGTTTAGATTCAGCGTTTTCTTGATCGGGATTCCGATCACACCAAACATCATCCACACCATGAAACACACGGTGAAGGCGAGCGTGCTGCTGATCAAAACCGATAGCGCTTGTCCCTTCTTATCCATCTTCTTGCACTCCTTGCATTCGATGGATGAACTTTATGGACGAACGCGTGCGCTGAATATCCACCGATTGGTGTGAATCGGGTGCGCAGAAGAACTATGGAGCGAGCGCGCAAGATAGTTCTAAAGAACTACCGTAAATGGCGCTTAAAGAAAATTTGCGCTAGATCAAGCGTCGAGCTGGGACGTCGCGATAACCGCAGCTTGTACCCGTGAACTCACATCGAGTTTGCGCAGAATGTGTTGGACGTGAATTTTCACGGTTGTCTCGGCGATGCCGAGATCGCGTCCGATGAGCTTGTTGCTATCGCCACGCGCAATGCCGCGCAGTATTTCTAGTTCACGCGGCGAAAGCTGCGAGAGGGGGCTCGAGCGTTTGCTGTGTGCGTTTGCGTCGCGCGACAGCGCACTGTCGGCAGTCGCAGCCGTATTTGAACCGTCGGCCGCAGCAGAGCGGGAACCACGATACGCCGCGACGAGCTTGCTGGTCATCTCATCAGCAATTACGCTTTCACCGCGCATCACGGTGAGTATTGAGGCAACCAGCGCGTCAGCGTCCATTGTCTTCAGCAAATAGCCGTTGGCCCCTGCGTTGAGCGCAGCGGCTAAATCATCCTCGTCCTCGCTGACAGTAAGCAGAATAATTTTCATCGTTGGCACAGCGGCGCGCAATGCGGGAATCGCATCAACCCCGTTGACACCGGGCAGATGATTGTCGAGCAGAATCAGATCGGGTTTGAGCGATTCAGCACGGCGCTGTGCCTCGGTCGCGTCGCCTGCATCGCCAACCACGCTCAACTGCTCGTTGCGCGCCAGTAGCGCGGTCAACCCCCTGCGAAACAACGTGTGATCATCGACCACCAAAATGCGAATAGGTGGCGTATCCACTACGTTGCTTGCGGTGAGCGTGGCGTCAGTCAATTTTTGTCCTCGGTGGTGGCGTCATGCGGCCATCGTGGCAGCCAATGCTCGAGATTCGAGCGAGGCAGCGTTCGGCGTCCCGTCGGGCTCCGCACGCGGTCGATCATTCGCGTCCAGAGGCAACGTGAGCACAACCGACGTACCATGCCCCGGTTTGGAAAATACTTCAAGCGAGGCACCGATGCGCTCGGCGCGCTCGGCCATAATACGCATCCCAACGTGCGTCTCGTCGAGCGCTTGCTCGCCATGCGCAAAGCCTACGCCATCGTCGCGCACCTCAAATCGCCATTGCGGTTGCTGCTGGACGTCCAGCCACACCTTCGTAGCGTCGGAATGCTTTCGTGCATTGGAGAGCGCTTCCTGTACGACATGTAGCACCTGCAACTGAAGATCAGGCGCGAGCGGCATGCCGTGCCCCTGCACTGCGAGCTCGGCATGAATTCCACTCTGATGTTCAAATTTCTTGAGCGTCGTTTGTAGCGCGAGTTCGATGTTTTCGTCGCTTGCGCGAGTACGAAAGTGCAACAGCAATTCGCGCACATCGCCGTAGCTTTCCCGTACGCCCGCGTCAATCTCGCTCACAGCCTGCTCAACGAGCGCCGTGTCTCCTCGCGCTTGCCCATCTCGAAGCAATTGCACCTGCATTTTCAAAAACGCCAACGACTGTGCAATTGAATCATGTAGCTCGCGCGCCAGGAAACTGCGCTCCTGCGCGACGG
Organism: Burkholderiales bacterium; assembly: GCA_017989135.1. Taxonomy (GTDB): domain Bacteria; phylum Pseudomonadota; class Gammaproteobacteria; order Burkholderiales; family Casimicrobiaceae; genus Casimicrobium. Next base: position 2,644 of record JAGNQL010000163.1, on the reverse strand, counting down.
CGGCCTCGCGCTCCAAAGCACCGAGCCGCAAGTTTTCCATTGCCGCTGCAAGATGTGTCGCAAGCGCCTCTAGCAACGATCGCTCCGCATCCGAGAGCGCGTAATGCGCATGAAAAAAGAGATCAATTTCGCCTCTGATGCGATCATGATGTCGCACGGGAACGCACACGACCGTTTGGTACCCAGCTTTTTCGCAATGCGAAAGACGTGCCGGTTGGTCGCTGCGGATTGGAATGACGCGCGCGCCACCGGGCACCGACGGCGAGCCACAATGACACTGCTCCGCCATCAGGCAATGCTCCTCGTCAGACATTGCATTGGGCAGCCCCTTCGACGCGAGCATGACGTAGCGCGCATTCGTCTCGTCAGACCATCGAAGTGCGACGCCGTCAGCGTGCGCGACTTCCGCAACTTGATCGACGAAACCACGCGCCAATGTATCCAGCGCAGTGGCGCCTGCAACCAGCGCAGTCACGCCGTATAGCGCTTCGAGTCGCGCGCGTTTTTCTTCGAGCTGCGCGGTTTTCTCGCTGACCTTAGCTTCGAGATTTTTGTACATCGATTGCAGGTGGCCGGCCATGTCGTTAAAGCCGTTGGCGAGCGTTGCAAACTCGTCGTTGCCTGCGACCGGTACGCGCGCTCCAAGGTCGCCACTTTGAATTTGCTCAATGGCGCGCTTGAGCTGACCCACCGGTCCGAGCACGAACAAATAGCCGGTAAACAAGAGCGCCATCGTGCCCAGTCCAGCAAGAACCATCATCCCCACTTGCAGCAGATGCAACAACGCAGTCCAGCGCGACATGTGGTGCTCGATGGCCACGACCCACTCATCGATTTGCGCAACGAAATTCGCCGTTCGATCCGCTAGCACTGCGTGTTGCGGCGGCACCTCGCCGACCGCGATGCTGCGAAACCCGCGCCACGTCGATTCGATCTTGACGAAGCCGGCCGTTACGGTTTCGTCCCAAGGAACAAACAACGGTCGATCGGCGTCCCCCTCGCGCAGAAGCTTCAAACTGCGCTCGTACTCGGCGACATTAGTTCTGATCGCAGGCGCGTCTTGCGTAGACACTGCGAGCGCGAGGCGATAGGCCTGCATGCGGATGCGCCCTGCCTCGTTGACCGCAGCGGCGCCGCCGTCAAGCTGCCACGACACCCACAATGTCGCAGAAATCGCGATCAGCGCGAGCAGCAGAAAAGGCGCTGACATGAGCGCGAGCTTGGCACCGAGACTGAGTTGACGTGGACTCTGCATCGGTCGCAGTGTATTGCGAGCAGTCACGCCGCCGTCGCGGACGCTCACATGTGTTGCGATAACGCAAACGTGATTCGGTACGTTCCCTCGCGTACAACTTTTTTGCCTAAACGACAGCCGCAAATGGCTTTCGAGCGATTTATGACGTAAGTCGACTTATCATCAAATTCGCCCGTAACGACTGCCTGGCAGTCGATAGACCTATAAAGCTGTAACTAACCGAAACGCGACGCCGCTAAAACGATTCCCACTAGAGTCGCCGACACGCCAAAGATGACGCGTGTCGCCGGGCGCAATGCGGCCAACGTTGCGTAGCTTCCAGCGCCAACCAGCGCAACGGAAGCCGCCAAAAATGCCAGGACAAATGCAACCGACGACCCAGTGACCTCGACACCGTGCGCATAGCCATGAAAGAGCGCGAAGATGGCAATACCCGGCAGCAAGAGCAGCGGACGGGCAGCATGAGCCCAGACCACCATCACGCCCGCTACCAGCACAGACAACGCAATCATCCATTCGGCCGCGGGCAGTACAAATCCCGCCAGGCCAATCCCAGCGCCTAATGCCAGCGCGCTAACCATCAAAATGATTCCTTGCCAGCGCACGCGATGCGAGCCTCCTGCGAGCAGCACGCCTACGCAAAGCAGCGCAACGAGATGATCAATGCCTGTGAGCGGATGCATGAAGCCTGCCATCGCCCCGGAAGCAACATCGTGCCCTGGATGCGCGAACGCGTTCGTCGCGTTTGCCGCAAACGAAATCGAAAGAAGTGTGATCAATTTCTTCATGGAGTTACCCCAACATGCCTTGGTGTTTGATAAAGGCAACGATCTCGTCGACCCCTTTGCCCACTTTGAGATTTGAAAACACAAACGGCTTCGCGCCGCGCATTTTTTTCGCGTCGCGATCCATCACTTCGAGCGACGCGCCAACGTACGGCGCGAGGTCAATTTTGTTGATCACCAGCAGATCGCTCTTCATGATGCCGGGGCCGCCCTTGCGAGGAATTTTCTCGCCGGCAGCGACGTCGATCACGTAAATGGTCAAATCAGAAAGTTCGGGAGAAAACGTGGCGGCGAGGTTGTCACCGCCACTCTCAACGAAGATCACGTCAAGGTCGGAAAATCGCTTGTTTAGACGATCCACCGCTTCGAGATTGATCGACGCGTCTTCGCGAATCGCAGTGTGCGGACATCCGCCAGTTTCAACCCCGATGATGCGATCGGCGGCGAGTGCCGCGTTATCCACCAAGAACTGCGCATCTTCTTTGGTGTAGATGTCGTTGGTAACCACCGCGATGTTGTGCGTGTCCCTAAACCGGCGACAGAGCTCTAGCGTCAGCGCTGTTTTACCGGAACCGACTGGGCCGCCGATACCTACGCGTAGAGG
>JAGNQL010000162.1 GCA_017989135.1 Burkholderiales bacterium | reverse complement strand
GCACTGCTACGCTTCAGGCATGACGACGCAACACACCATGAAACCGTTCACCACACATCGCCTCCCGATCCGGGGCCATACCGCCGAAGTGCTCACTTGGGGCGATCCCTCTGCCGAGCCCGTGCTCATGCTTCATGGCTGGATGGACGTTGCCGCCTCGTTCCAATTTTTGGTCGACGCGATGAAGCGCGACTGGTACGTGATCGCGCCGGATCAACGCGGCTACGGCGGCACCGACGCGACGCGCGAAGCGGGTGGTGGCTACTGGTTCGCCGATTACGTGGCCGACCTTGAGGCCGTCATCGATCACTTCTCGCCGAATGCGCCAATCCACTTGGTCGGACACAGCCTTGGCGGAAACGTTTGTTCGATGTACGCCGGCATTCGCCCGGAGCGTGTGCGGCGCTTGGTGTCACTCGACGGCTTTGGCATTCCGTCGACACCGCCGAACAAAGCGGCCGAACGGTACCGTGCTTGGCTCGACGCGATTAAGTTGCCCGTATCGCTCGCCAGCTACGAATCCAGCGAGCGCGTCGCCGACCGTCTACAAAAAACCAACCCGCGCATTTCCAGGGAGCGCGCGCTGTGGCTCGCACGACATTGGGCGGAGGAACGCGCCGATGGCCGCTGGCATCTGCGCGCTGACCCGGCGCACAAGCTGCCGTTTCCTACGGTGTACAGGCTCGATGAAGTCATCAGCATTTGGCAGCAAGCGACGGCCCCAACGCTCTGGCTCGGGGCGAGCGATTCGGACGCGAAAAAGTGGGTTGGCTATTCGGACGAGAGCTTTGTTCCTGATACGCGAGACGGTCACGCAGCGGGCAGTTTCGAATCACGCCTCGCCGCGTTTCAAGACATCACCTTCGAAATTTTGCCCAACGCCGGCCACATGCTGCACCACGATATTCCCGAGCTTGTCGCAGAAAAAGTTGAGATGCATCTTGTGGTGTAACGCAAGAGGCTATGTGGGAGCGGGCTTGCCCGCGAAGGGTGACCGTATCTCGCAAACATCCCTCGGGCCGGAAACGTGGGCATCGCGGACGAGCCCGCTCCCACCGATGCAACAACGTACTGCTCTCGCGCACGTAGGACGGGCACGGTCGGCGTGAAAACTCTAACTTTTCGTTTCGCGATTTCGATCGGCGTCGTGGCTCTCGCGCTTGCAATATTGCTCTCGCTCGCATTGGGTGCTTATCGCATACCAATCAGCAAATTATTCGCAGGCGAACTGACCGCGCAAGACTGGTCAATCCTCACGGGTTTGCGCGCGCCACGCGTACTCGCGGCCAGCGCGGGCGGTGCGGCGTTTGCGCTCTCGGGCGCGGCGTTGCAGGCGCTGTTTCGCAATCCGCTCGCGGACCCCGGTTTGCTTGGCGTGCCTGCAGCGGCTGGGCTCGGCGCGGCGATCGCGTTGATTGTGGTGGGTGCGGGCGCAGCACTATGGATCGGCGCGCTCGGTGGTGCGGCCATCGCAATGACGGGCATGCTGATAGCTGCAAGACGCGGTGCGCAAAGTGCAACTTTGGGAGGCTCCACGAGTACGTTGCTGCTCTTGGGCATCGCGATCAACACGGCATGCGCAGCGGGTCTCGCGATGCTCACGGCGCTTGCTTCTGAAGGCCAACTCAAAACGCTTTCCTTCTGGATGCTCGGCAGCTTCGCGTCGCTGACGTGGACGCAGGTGCTCATGATGTGCGCAGTTGCGTTCGTTGCGGCGGTTGCGTTGCAATTGAACGCCAATGTACTCGGCGCGCTGGCGTTGGGTGAGCGTGCTGCGCGCAGCGTGGGCGTCGATCTCCGTCGCGTGCGTTTTCGCGTCGCCGTGGTTACCACCGCAGCGGTGGCGGTGGTGACTGCTTTTTGTGGCGGCGTGGGATTTGTGGGGCTCGCTGCGCCGCATCTCGCGCGACTCATGATCGGCGCGTCACCGGGAAAAGTGCTGCCGCTGTCCGCGTTGATTGGCGCATTGTTGTGCGTGTTAGCGGACGTGATTGCACGCAGCATCGCGCCGCCGATTGAATTGCCGGTTGGCGCGATTACCGCAATTTTGGGTGTGCCGCTTTTAGTGACGATGGTGCTACGTGGTGGCAGGCAGGCGCGATGAGTCACGTGAACACATCAGTCCTGCGCGCAGAAAACCTTGGCGTCGTCGTGAACGGCAAAGCGTTGCTGCGCGACGTTAATTTAGCTGTGGGTGCAGGCGAAATTCTCGCGCTTCTAGGCGCAAACGGCGCAGGCAAAAGCACGCTGATCGCTGCCATCGCGGGAGAGGTTGCGGAGCACACTGGGCGCATTGACTTTAACGGTGTGCCGATGGTGTCTTATTCGCTCGAAGCGATAGCTGTACGTCGCGCGCTTAACGCCGCCGAACCTGCGTTGCCGTTCGCGATGTCGGTTGAGGACTATGTTGCGCTCGGGCGACCTTTCGACGCGCCAGACGCAACAGCCATCAACGACGCACTCGAAGCCTGCCATGCTGTCGAGTGGAGCGAACGCGATTTCGCGACGCTTTCGTCGGGCGAGCAAATGCGCGTTCAACTTGCTCGGTCGCTCTATCAACTGGGCGAAGCGCCTAATGCGCTGTGGCTCCTCGACGAGCCCTGCGCGCATCTCGACTTGGCGCAGCGGCGCTTCGTACTCACATTGCTCGCGAGTGTTGCGAAGTCGCGCGGCTGGGCGATTGTGTTCTCCACGCACGACCCCGCCGAGGCGCTCGCGACCAGCCACAAAGCATTGCTGCTGCGCGCAGGCGAATGCGTGGGGTACGGTGCAACCGCGGAGACCATCACCGAAGCCTCGCTCGCCGCGTGTTACGGTGTAGCAGTGACGCGGGCGTCAGCGTTTGTCGCAACGAAATAGCCGTAGGGTGGGCAACAAGTTGCCCACCCTACGAAAAAGCATCACACCAAAATTTGAGGCGCAAAAAAAAGGCGAGCAACGCCCGCCTTTTTGCTGAACCATTCAACGCCAATCATTAGCGCGGAATCGAGTTCACGTCTTTTTCCCACTTTTCCAGCAAGCGCTTGCGCTCGGCCGACGAGCCGTATTTTTTGAAGTCGTACTGAATGAACTTGATGCTCGCGAAGCGCGGTGCTTCGGGCGGCTGCGGCGCGTTTTTGTTCGACGGCAATTGATATTGCTTGGCTTGCGCCGCAAGTTTTTGGGCTTCGGGCGTGAGCGCCCAGTCGTAAAACTTCTTCGCGTTGTCCATGTTGCGCGCGCCCTTCATGATGCTCATTGAGCCCACTTCGTAGCCCGTGCCTTCGCATGGCGCTGCCATCTCAACCGGGAAACCGTTCTTCTTCTCGCCAGGCACGTCGTGCATGAAGCTGACGCCAATGGCCGTCTCGCCACGCGCCGCCGCCTTCACCGGACCGGTGCCAGATTTCGGATAGTTCGAAATGTTCTTGTGCAACTGCTTCAGGTAGTCATACGCCTTGTCTTCGCCGTAGATTTGCACGAGTGTGGCGAGCGCCGCGTAGGCCGTGCCCGAAGCTGCGGGGTTTGCCATTTGCACTTCGCCTTTGTATTCAGGCTTAATCAAATCAGCCCAGCATTTCGGTGCTGCGAGTTTCTTCTTGGCGAGCACTTCGGTGTTGAAGCTAAAGCCCAACGCACCTGCGTAAATGCCCACCGTTTTGTAGTTCGCGATCTGCGCTTGGTACGTCGCCCAAGGATGCAAGTCTTTCATCATCGGCGATTGGTAAACCTCGGAGAGACCTTCTTCCGCGGCCTGCAAATGCGGGTCCCCCGTGCCGCCAAACCACACGTCACCCTTCGGGTTCGAAGCCTCAGCTTTGATCTGTGCAAAGGTCTCACCCGAGCCTTTGAACGACGTGTTCACCTTGATGCCGGTCGCCTTCGCAAATTCGTTCGCGGCCAACGTGCACCACTCGATTTGCATCGAGCAATAAATGTTCAAGTTACCCTTGTCCTGCGCCATCGCGGCAGCGCTAGAAAACGCAGCCAGCGCGCCGAACGTAGCGGCGGCAACTGCGGTGAATGAATGAACGTGAAAACGTTGCATGAAAATCCTCCAATAAGTAAGTACAAGCGGCAGTATAAAAGCCGGGGGTTCTTGTAGTTCGCGCATGGGTGTGGGGTTTTCCCGCGCGGCACGAGTCGCGGCGCAGGCGCTGCGTCAAACGCTAGTTCAACGCCATCCCGCAGTTGCCGTTCAGATGCGCCTTAATGTCCACCCACGACGTACGCGTCGTCCCCGCCGGAAACGCGATGCCGTTGGTCACGGCATCGCCCGTCAACCCCATCATTGCGCGCAACACGATGCCATCCAACATCGCCTGCGGACCACCCGGCGCACCAACGATGCTAGCGCTGCAATTTGGGTAGGTCGTGTTGGGCGTGGATAGGTACGTTGCGATGTCGGTAGCGGATGTGCGATCAGCGTAAGCGCCGAGCGCGCCGGATGTAAGGGCTGTGTCGTGGAAGCCGACCAGGTGGCGCAGATAAAGTATGGCATCGGTCTGCGCCGCAGTTGTGTTGTCGTTATCGAGATCGAAGTAGTCTTGGCGACTATGGAGACGAATGAAGCAAGACTTGTAAACGCTCGAGTAGAAACAATTTCCACCGAGAACAGCTCGCTCTCGCCTATCGATGTGCACGGTACTAGCCGATTCGTATGTGGCTCCAGAGAACGGTAGCCTCAAAAAACCGGCTGCACCAAAGCCTGTGTCAAGCAGGCCAGTGTTGCCGATTCGAACTACGCAAAAGTCATACAACGAAACATTATCCACAACGCATTGACCAGATATTAATAGCTTTGAATCATTCTGCAGCCATGCCGAATGCGCGTCAAACCATCCTGATGCTGGCGAATATGTAAACCAACCGTTTACGCCGAAGTTGGTGTTAACCACGCCAGATTCAGAAATCAGTACGCTACAAAACGTGCTGTTTCCGACCGCATTGTCATAACCCCCGTTGCAAGTACCGCTAACCAGTATCGTGTTGTCCAATCTTCGATTCGCGGCGCGAGTGATCGTACCGGTCGATACGTTTGGGCCTCTTAGATTGAGCGTGCCGCTCACGCCAAAAGTCGGATCCACTACTCCGGTAGCCGAAACCTTCACGCCGCAAATTTCACCGTAACCCAACGCGTCAGTTTTGCAGGTGCCAAATATCGCGACTGCGCCGTCTGTTGTTTCAACAGCGGCATCCGCATAGTCAAATCCATTGCCAGCGCTTACGGAGAGCCGCAGTTTCCCCTGATTTGCGTATGTGCCGTCCAGCTGACCGTTCGCATGAAATTTCGCTACGCAGAAATCCCAACCACTCTGCGCCGTTCCGAAATTACATTTACCCACTATCGTGAGTCCCGAGGCGTTTACGACAACGGCGGTTGCAATATCAAAAAATGAACCGCTGGAGAATCTTGCGGTAACCATTCCACCGCTACCGAAGTTGGCGTCCAACACACCATTCTCATCAAACGCAAACGCACAGAACTCGAATCCGCAACTGCCTACGACAATGACCGTTCCCATTCGCAGCACGCCAATCGCATTAAGGGTCCCAGTCGTACCTAAGCGGAGCACACCTGACGTGGCGAAAGCGGTATCGACGGAACCGCTTTCGGTCATCGCTGTCACGCATGGCTGAGACGCAGCGGATTGCACGAGCGGACACGAGCCAACAGTAAGTATTCGACCACTTATCGTCGACATAGCTGCATTGGATATCGAGCCGTTCATGCTCGCCACGACTTGTCCATTGAATCCGAACGATCTGTCAAAATCACCGGGCTTGGCGTTAAGTGGAATCGCCAAACTGAGAGCAAACGCGGCGCTCAGCAAAACCCATAGCGCGAGAACCGGCGAGTGAGGAACATAGCGTCGCACGTGCAGCATTTACTTCACTTAAGTGGTGAGGGTACAGATGGGGCAGGGCCCGCACTCAAACCGCAGCTGACTTAAGGTACTCAGACG
>JAGNQL010000161.1 GCA_017989135.1 Burkholderiales bacterium | reverse complement strand
GATTGAACTGAGAAATTGGGCACGTGGCTCTCCAACAAGAAAAAAGCAAAGGGTAACGAGACAGACGTAATCTCGCCCTCGATTCCGACGTGCTGTGCAGCGTTCGAGCGAAAATTATGTGGCTCAGACCATTGGTGAGCGGCTAGCGCACTAACCAGCGCGCGCCAGTGTGGTTTCTGCCGCCACCTTGGCGCGCGCGCTGAAGTGGATCTTGATGGCCCCCGTGAACTGTGTTCGCGAGTGCTGCGCGCGCTCTAGGAGCCCGACGCGACGCATGGTTCGGTTTCCGGGAACGGGGATCACTTGCAGGTCAGCGTCGCGCGCCCATGCCACGTTGTCGAGCTTGGGCACGATTGCCACGCCATAGCCCTGACGCACCAACGCCACGATGGTTTCGACCGAGTTGACCTCCAGCCCTTCCACCACTGTCACCCGTGCATTTGCCAGCACTTCAGCCACCAGATCCCCTGTCCACGTGCTTCGATCAAAGCGCAAAAAAGGCGCAGTTCGCAAAATATCGAGCGGATCGCTGGCTAACTTGAAGTGCGGTCGACGTGGCACGATCAGTACCATCGGCTCGCTGTACAGCGGAGTCCATCGCAGTGACGCGGACAATGGTCGCGGCGAGTGTGTGGTGACCGCCGCATCAAGCTCGCCGTTTTCAACGCGCGGTGCGAAGTCTGCGGACAACCCCGCAAAGAGCTTCACTTCCAGCAGCGGATGATCGCGCTTGAGTTGCCAAAGCGCTCCCGAAAACGCCCCCATCAACGCCGAAACCAGCGCGCCCATCACCACAGTTCCCGCGAGCCCGTCGGCGTCCGGCGTCGCGAGCGACTCGTAGCGACGAACCAATTCGATGGTTTCCGGCACCGCGTTTCGACCGGCCGTATTGAGCACGATGGACCGACCAGCGCGATCAAACAGCGCCCGACCCAGATCCTCTTCAAGCGTCCGAATTTGCAGTCCGACCGCCGCGGCGGTAAGCCCAATCTCAGCCCCCGCCGCAGCAAAACTGCCGCGCTCGACGACCTTTAGAAACGTCTTTAACACGCGTATCGAGGGCATGCGGGGCGGCTCTCTTTTCTTTGGACGGCGAAGTCACTAATCTACAGTAAGTTTTTCTAATAGCCCAGTGAAGGTAAAGTAATTATTTACCTCAGAATTAGAATTTTTCGCTTTTCCCACGCCTTTGCTTCACCCATAATCAACGTATGAAATGCACAGTGCTCCGATCCTCTAAGCCGTCAATGCTTGCGCGTGCGCGCGAACAGGCGAAGCGAGCAACACGATGAGCGCTCCGCTTAGCGTAAAGATTTGGCGAGGCGGCGCGAGCGGCGAGTTGGTGGCCTACGAGGTCCCGCGCCGCGACAGCCAAACGGTGCTAGACGTGGTGACCTACGTGCAGCGCTCGATAGACCCGACGTTGAGTTATCGCTTCTCTTGCCGCGTTGGCATGTGCGGCTCGTGCGCGATGTCGGTCAATGGCGTCGCGCGCTGGACCTGCCGCACCCACGTATCCAAAGTCGTCATTGGCGACACGCTGGAATTGGCGCCGCTCTCAAACCTTCCGATCATCAAAGACCTGACCACGGACATGTCGGCGTTCTTCGATAAGTGGGCGGCGGCCAAGGGGCAGTTCAAAGGCAACTCAACCCGTCGCGACGAGTTCAGCGACATCAAGCCCTCCTCACCCGAGCGTAAAAAGGTGGACGCGGCGATTGAGTGCATCGGCTGCGGCGTTTGCTACGCATCTTGTGACACGGTTACGTGGCGACCAGACTATCTTGGGCCTGCCGCGCTCAATCGCGCTTGGACTCTCGCCAACGATGTGCGCGATACGGCACAAAATGAAAGGCTTAGAGCGGTCGCAGGTGATGCGGGGTGCCACGCCTGCCACACGCACACCACGTGCTCAGAGCGCTGCCCCAAGGGCATTGAACCGACCGCAGGCATCAGTGGACTCAAGCGCATGGCAGCACGCGCCGCCATTCGTGGAGAACTCGATTGACAGCGTCCACCCAAGCAAAACTTTGGTATGCGCAGCGCATCAGCGCGATGGTGCTTGCGCTTTGCGTGCTTGTGCATCTAGTCACAATCTTGTACGCGATGCGCGGCGGGCTCTCGGCGACAGAGATTTTGGCGCGCACGCGCGGCAACAGCGCATTCGCACTCTTTTATGTGGTCTTCGTGTTGAGCGTGGCGGTGCACGCGCCCATTGGGTTGGCACGTATCGCCGAGGAATGGCTCAACTGGCGTGGTCGCTCGTTGCATGTGACGCTCGCCGCCGTCGCCATATTGCTCGGAGCGACCGGTTTGCGGGCGGTGTGGGGTGTCTATGCCGGTTAGTCCGTCCAGCATGCGGCGCAACGACTGGCGCGCGCGCGGCAACGTGGGCTATGTTGCGTTTATTGTCCATCGCGTCTCCGGGATTGCACTCGCGCTCTTTCTGCCGCTGCACTTTTGGGCGTTGGGCACAAGCCTACAAGGCGCTGCCGCACTCGAAGGTTTTCTGCGCTGGACAGATATGCCAATGTTCAAGTTGGCCGAGTGGGGACTGGTGGTTCTATTGACCGCGCATGCCGGCGGAGGCGTACGCTTACTGATTATCGAGTTTGGTCGCTGGCAGGGGACCCGTAAACGCTGGATTGGTGCGGCTATAGTGGCCAGTGCGTTGGTGGGTATTCTGCTCGGCGCGATCATGACCGCATGACCGTCTGAGCGCCGGATCACGCGGTGCGTGCGTCTCGACGAGGCAGTCACTTCGTAAGCGGCTAAAACGACAGACAACTTAGTGGACTGCCCCAGCGTTAAACCTCGGTCTCTCTGATTTGAACTAACAAAGGAGTGCTTGAATATGTCGTACAAGAATAAATGGATTGCCGCGTTGTCCTTAGTGACTGCCGGCGTGTTGGCTGTCGTCGGCGCGGCGCCTGCCGTTGCGCAAAGCACGGCTTGGCCCAACAAACCCGTGCGCATCGTCGTCCCCTTCCCAGCGGGCGGCACCACAGATGTGGTGGCTCGACTACTTGGGCAGCGCTTGCAGGAGGCTTGGGGCCAATCGGTCGTCGTCGAAAACAAGACGGGGGCTGGCGGCAACATTGGTGCCGCCGAAGTTGCGAAAGCGGCGAATGACGGCTACACACTACTCATGGCGTCCGGCTCAATCGTGACGGTGAATCCGCACATCTACGCGAAGATGCCGTTTGATGCCGCCAAGGACTTCGTTCCGATTACCAATGTCGCGCAGGGACCAATGGTGATTGTCGTTGCGCCAAACGTGACCGCAAAAAATATCACCGAGCTGATCGCGATGGCCAAATCCAAGCCGGGCGTCATGAACTTCGGCTCGGCCGGCATCGGCAGCCAAGTGCACATGGCTGGCGAGAACTTTCTGTACACCGCCGGCATTGATCTGAAACACGTTCCCTACAAGGGCGAGTCTCTAGCATTGACTGACGTAGCAGGCGGCAGCGTCGAGATGTTGCCTGGCAACTTGGCGGCAATGCTGCCGTTCATCAAGGCCGGAAAAGTCAAAGCTTTGGGCGTCACCAGCGCAGAACGTAGCCCTGCCGCACCGGAAATTCCGACCGTGGGTGAGTCCGGCTTGCCCGGCTTCGTCAACGTGGGCTGGTTCGGGCTTCTCGCACCTGCGGGCGTGTCCAAAGAGATCATCGACAAAGTGCAACGCGACAGCGTCGCTATTTTGGGCACGGATGACACCAAGCAAAGACTGCTCGCGGTAGGAATGACGCCCGTAGCCAATACCCCTGCACAATTTGCCGAGGCGATTCGCGCCGAGAGCTCGAACTGGGCCAAAGTGGTTCGCGCGCGCAAGATTCAACCTCAATAACACCATCGATGAAGCTCAACACTGCAACCGTAGAAGAAGCCGCGAAGGCGCTCTACATTCAGGCGCTCAAGGCATTGCCGCCGGACATCAAGGCGGGTTTTCAGCGTTTGCAAACTAGCGAGACGGACAGCACCGCGCGCTCAATGCTCGCTACGATGGTGACCAATATTCGTGTGGCCGAAGATACGCGAAATCTGCTGTGTCAGGACACAGGCATTCCCATTTACAACGTCACCATCGGCTCCGGCGTCGAGTTCGACGGCGCCGCGCTCAAAGCGGCGCTCGTCCGCGGCTGCACCCGCGCAACTCAGGAGCACCCCCTGCGCTCTTCTGTCGTGCACCCGCTCACTCGGAAGAACCAACACACGAGTTGTGGCGAAGGCGTACCAGTCATTCACGTTGACTTCAATGACGCCATTGAGACCGTGGAAATCGAAATGATTCCCAAGGGCAGCGGCTCCGAGAACAACTCGTTTCTTCGCATGGCCATTCCCGCTGAGGGCATCGCGGCCATCAAGCGTTTCGTCATTGACTGCGTCATCGCGGCGGGCGGAAAAACCTGCCCGCCGACCATTGTCGGCGTTGGCATCGGCGGAACGTCGGACCTGTGCGTGCATTTAGCGAAGAAAGCCGCAACACGCCCTTTGGGCTCGCGCTGTAGCGACCCGGATGGCGCGTCGTTGGAGCTGGAACTCGCGGGAGCCGTCAATATGCTGGGCATCGGCCCGCAGGGTTTGGGCGGTGACTCGACGGCGTTCGCCGTTCATATCGAATTGGCTGCGACTCACATCACCATGAACCCGGTGGCCGTCAATATGCAGTGCCATTCCGCACGACGTGCGCGCGCAACCATCACGCCCGCTGGCGTCGAGTACGGGTACTAAGCTTATGGCTCACCACGAATTCAATATGCCGGTCACTGAGGCACAGGTTCGCAGCCTTCGCGTTAACGACACTGTCACCCTCAACACCACGCTCTACGGCATCCGAGACGCAAGCTATATCGCGCTCTTCGACAAGGGGCGCACGTCGCGTTTTGACCTGCGCGGCCACGCGGTAATTCACACCGCACCGAATGTAAAAAAAGTGACTCCATCGGCCGAGTTTCCAGCGGGATATGCACCCGTGTGCATCGGCACGACGACGAGCGACCGTATGGAGCGCTTCACAAAACAGCTCATGACACAAATGGGCGTGCGCTTCATCATCGGGAAGGGTGGCATGCGCGAAGGTTCGTTGGCCGCATTTCGCGAGTTGGGTGGGGCGTATCTGGCCATTGTTGGCGGCACGGCCGCACTAGAGACGACATGGATTGAGCAGATCGAGGACGTTGATCTCGATGACCTCAATCCAGAATCGTTGTGGAAATTTCGGATTCGCGGCTTCGGCCCGCTCTTGGTGGCGATGGACTCACACGGACAATCGCTCTACGACGTGGTGCAAGCCAACGTCGCATCGAAACGTGACGCGGCCCTCGCGCGCCTAGGTGTGACGCCATGAAGACAATCACGCGGCGGCAAACCGATGTGCTCATCCTCGGCTCCGGCGGGGCGGGTCTCTTCGCTGCGCTGCATGCGCATCAGGCCGCACCCGAGCTAAAAATTACCGTAGCGGTAAAGGGCTTGCTCGGCAAGAGCGGTTGCACGCGCATGGTGCAAGGCGGCTACAACGTTGCCCTCGCGGCGGGCGACTCCATCGAACGGCACTTCATGGATACGATCGAGGGCGGCAAGTGGCTCCCTGATCAGGATCTAGCGTGGACTCTGGTGACCAAAGCGGTCGAGCGAATTCACGAACTTGAAAACGAGTTGGGATGTTTTTTTGATCGCAACCCGGATGGCACGGTGCATCAAAAAGCGTTCGCCGGACAAACCTTTGATCGCACGGTACACAAAGGCGATCAGACGGGTATCGAAATCATCAATCGCTTGGCGGAGCAAGTGTGGGCTCGAAAAATCGAGCGTATGGAGGAGCATCGTGCCATTGCGTTGATCCCGAACGCTGCCGGCGACGCGCTCGCCAGGGTCCTGATGATTGACGTTCGATCGGGCGGCTACGTCTTCGTTCAAGCCAAGGCGGTGCTGCTGGCGACAGG